>NZ_CAKUCL010000484.1 GCF_934643405.1 uncultured Actinoplanes sp. | reverse complement strand
CGATCGGCCGCCCGGCATGAAGCACAAGCCGGGCGGCCGATCGTCGCGTTAGGGTGGAAGCGATCGATTCGCCCGGCTTTGTCAAGCCGCTCGGCGTGGCTGCCGGGCGATGGCCCCCACGCGGGGAAGATGAGGAGCAGCCCCGCTCCCCAGGTCGAAAAATGATCTGGCTGGTCTGAAAAGCCATCAAGCGGGCAATAGCTCCATCAGTGTGGACGTAGTCGTACATCGGGGAGTTCGACCATGATCAGCATCGTCAAGGACCTGGCGGCGGAGGCCCTCTTCGTCTCCGACGTGCAACCCTCCGACTGCCCCTCCCGGGAGCGGGTCGAGCAGGCCGTGACCGCCATGATCCTGCAGTACGGGAGCGACGGGTGCGCCGCCGGCGTGGCGGCCGAGTTCGGTGACCACCCGGACATCGCGGTCCGGCGCATGCACTGGGTGCACGGCGAACTGACCGGGATCCTCGAACCACGCCGGGCCGCGGCCTTCCACTAAAACCTGAGGGTTTCTCGCAAAAAGCACCGCAAAAGCAACCGAGTTCGGCCGCCGCTGCACCTTTGGACGGCCAAAGTTCTCCTCGTCAGCCGGTTATCACCACCGGTCGTATGAGCGAGGAGGACCACGTGACGACCACGACCGAACTCCCCGCCACCATCGGCATCGCCCACGACGCGCCGTCCGCGCGTGACATCGAGGACCTGGTCCGCGAACACATGCCGATGGTTGGCCATCTGGTCCGGGAGCTGCTCAACCGCGTACCGGGCCACGTCCATGCGGACGACCTGTCCTCGGCCGGATTCGCCGCCCTGCTGGGCGCCGCTCGATCGTTCGACGTCACCCGGGGCATCCCTTTTCACCGCTTCGCCGCGGTCCGCATCCGCGGCGCGCTGCTCGACGAACTGCGCGGACAGGACTGGGCCAGCCGATCGGTGCGCGCCCGGGCGCGGCGCACGGCGGCCGCGCGCCAGGAACTGACCGCGGCCCTGGGCCGTACGCCGTCTGACGCCGAGGTGGCCGAGCTGCTCGGCATCGGCGTGGCCGAGCTGGCGACGGTCGAGGACGACGTGCAGAAGGCGGCGCTGCTGAGCCTGCAGGGCTTCCCGACCGGGGCGGCCGAGGAGATGGTGCCGGAGCTGTCCGAGGGCCCGGAGGACCTCCTGCTCAAGCGGGAACGCCTCGGGTACCTGCACCAGGCGATCCAGGCCCTGCCGGAGCGGCTGCGCATGGTGGTGATCGAGTCGTTCCTCCAGGAACAGCCGCTCAGCGACGTGGCGGCCCGCCTGGGCGTGACCGAGTCGCGGATCTCCCAGCTGCGCACGGAGGCGTTGCAGCTGCTGAGGGAGGGTTTGAACAGCTCGTTGGCGCCGGAGCTGCTGACCCCGCAGACGGCCGGTCCCCGTACGCGCAACGGCTGTCTGCAGCGGCGCCGGTCCGAGTATTTCGCCCGGGTGGCCCAGCAGGGCAACCTGCACACCCGGCTGGCGCTGACCGACAGCCA
>NZ_CAKUCL010000483.1 GCF_934643405.1 uncultured Actinoplanes sp. | reverse complement strand
GAGGCGCTCAGTCCTCGGTCCAGGTGTCGGCGCGAGCCGGCCGTTGAGCTCAAGGAGAACGTAGGTGGCACGGATCGGCGACGGTGGCGACCTACTGAAGTGCTCCTTCTGTGGGAAGTCGCAGAAGCAGGTCAAGAAGCTCATCGCGGGCCCCGGGGTCTACATCTGCGACGAGTGCATCGACCTCTGCAACGAGATCATCGAAGAGGAGCTGGCCGAGACCGGCGAGGTGAAGTGGGAAGAGCTTCCCAAGCCGATGGAGATCTGCCAGTTCCTCGACCAGTACGTGGTGGGTCAGGAACAGGCGAAGAAGGCCCTCTCCGTCGCGGTCTACAACCACTACAAGCGGATTCAGGCCGAATCCTCGGGCGCCCCCGGCGGGGGTAGCGACGTCGAGGTGGCCAAGTCCAACATCATGCTCATCGGCCCCACCGGCTGCGGCAAGACGCACCTGGCGCAGACGCTGGCCCGCATGCTCAACGTGCCGTTCGCGATCGCGGACGCCACGGCGCTGACCGAGGCGGGCTACGTCGGCGAGGACGTGGAGAACATCCTCCTCAAGCTGATCCAGGCCGCCGACTACGACGTGAAGCGCGCCGAGCAGGGCATCATCTACATCGACGAGGTCGACAAGATCGCCCGCAAGAGCGAGAACCCGTCGATCACCCGTGACGTCTCCGGTGAGGGCGTCCAGCAGGCCCTCCTCAAGATCCTCGAGGGCACCGTGGCGAACGTGCCGCCCCAGGGCGGCCGCAAGCACCCCCACCAGGAGTTCATCCAGATCGACACGACGAACGTCCTGTTCATCGTGGGCGGCGCCTTCGCCGGCCTGGACCGCATCATCGAGTCCCGCGTCGGCCACGGCGGCGTCGGCTTCGGCGCGCACCTGCGGTCGATCTCCGAGCGCAACACCGACGACATCTTCAGCAAGGTCATGCCCGAGGACATGCTGAAATTCGGCCTGATCCCCGAGTTCATCGGCCGCCTCCCGGTGATCACCACGGTGCGCAACCTCGACCGCGAGGCCCTCATCAAGATCCTCACCGAGCCGCGCAACGCCTACGTGAAGCAGTACCAGCGCCTCTTCGAGCTGGACGGCGTCGAGCTCGAGTTCGACTACGGCGCCCTCGAGGCCATCGCCGACCAGGCGATGCTCCGGGGCACCGGCGCCCGCGGCCTGCGAGCCATCATGGAAGAGGTCCTGCTCTCCGTGATGTACGAGGTCCCGAGCAACCCCGACGCCGCCCGGGTGGTCATCACCCGGGAGGTCGTCCTGGAAAACGTCAACCCGACGATCGTCCCCCGCGAGTTCGTAGGCCGCCGCCGCCGCGAACGCGAGGAGAAGAGCGCCTGAGTTCCGACCCGAACGCCGCCATCCGCTCGCTCAGCGATGGCGGCGTTTCGCTTTCCCCGGCAATCCGGCGGCCCGTCCCGGCTCATCACGTACGGGCGACGGGCCGGCCAAAAGCACCAGCGTGAACCCGGGTGCTCACACCGAGGCCGTAGCCACTCGCGCCCTGCGGTGCCGACCGGCCGGTTCAGGGC
>NZ_CAKUCL010000482.1 GCF_934643405.1 uncultured Actinoplanes sp. | reverse complement strand
CTCCGGGCCGGTGCGACCCCGCCGGGCGCCGGTCTGCCGGGCGGCGCGACTCCGCCGGCCGGCGGTGGTCAGCCGGGCGGCGGCACCTCGCGGACGCCGGCGAGCAGCGGACCCACGCCGACCACACCGACCGCGACCACCGGCGAGCCGGTGACGCGGACCTTCAGCTCCGAGGGCGGGTCGATCCGGGCGACCTGCCCGTCCCCGTCCACGGCGGAGATCCTCTCGTCCACGGCCGCGGAGACCTGGCGGCTGGAGAACTCCGGCAAGGGGCCGGCGCAGGCTGCCTTCGTCACGTTCCGGCACGGCAACTCGCGGGTCACGATGACCGTCACCTGCGACGGCTGGGAACCGTCGGTGACGAAGAGCACGAGCCGGTAAACATATGTAAATATGATGTCCCGCCCCCGGGATGACAAAGTCGCGGCAAGCGGTGTAATCTTCGCGTACGGACCGGCGCCTCCCCCCGTGGGCGCCGGTCCTTTTCGTGTGATCGGTCCGAATCGGCGCGTCCCCTGCACAACCGGCTCCGACTGGCTAAGGTGGACCGCATGGCCACGACCGACCACCGCGCTGCGCTGCGGTCGTTGCCTGCCCTGCTCGCCCTTCTGGTCGCGCTCTTCATCGCCCCGCATGCCACCGCCCCGGTTGCCGCCGGTTCCTCTGCCCGCCCGGGCGTCTCCTGCTGCGTGGTCGCCGACGCCGGAACACCGGCCGCCGAGGCGACCACCGAGACGCCCGCGCGCGGCGCGGAAGTCGCTGCGGTTGCTGAAGTCGCCGACCACACCCGCGTCCTCGCGACGCAGCGCATCGCCGGCCCGTCCGGCTCCCGCGCCCCGCCCGCCGCCCTCCTCTGAGGCGCTGACGCACGGGCATACGTCCCCAGGCTTCTCCGCGCCTCGAACGGTCCTTTCCCCAGAGACTGATCCCGAGGACGGAACTCCCATGAACGTGGTTGCGGAAATGCTGCTGAACGAGCCGGCCCCGATGGCGATCTGGGCGGCGCTGATGGTCCTGACGCTCCCGGCGCTGCTGGTGCTGGGCAGCCCGCACGGCGTGCGCAGCCCGCGCCGCGCGCTGCGGGACATCGTGGAGGTTCTGCGGGAGCGCGGCGAGCGCCGCCGCCGGCAGGACGAGGAGGCCGCGAGCGCGGCCCGCTACGCCGACGAGGTGCGCGCCGCGGCCGACCGCGCGGCCGTCGCGGCCGACCGCTGGCAGGAGATCTGGGAGCAGGCCGAGCAGGACCGCGAGACCGCCTGGCACGCCTGGCTCGACGCCGACGAGCGCCTGCGCGCCGCCCGGGCCGCCACCGCGTTCGGCACCCCGTGGACCCCGCAGACCCCCAGCGAGTACGTGGCTCGCGAGCGCTTCCTGCACCGCGCGGTGGCCGCCGCCGCCGAGCGCGGCGAGCTGCCCGCCGCTGCCGTGGCCGACGCCCTGGCCGCCCGCAACGGCTGGGACGCCCGCCTGCACCCGCTGGAGCAGGAGCTGGCGATCCGCCGGGCCGCCGCCGCCCACCTGCGCGCGGCCTACGAGGCGTCGGTCCGCAC
>NZ_CAKUCL010000481.1 GCF_934643405.1 uncultured Actinoplanes sp. | reverse complement strand
GGCCGGGACGGGCCGGCCCGACGAGGCAGGCGGGATTCCGTGAGACGGCCGGGTGAGCCGAGGCCGGGGCCGGGCGGAGAGGTGAGCCGCGCCGAAGAGAGCGGAGCGGCGGGAGACGGCGGCTGGTGCTGGGCGGAAACCGACCCCGGCCGCCTGCGCCGTCGGGGCGCGGTGCCGGGTCGGCTTCCGCGGTGACGGCCGGTGGGCGGCTCGGGGTCGGTGCTCCGGTAGGTGAGTTGGGTCGGGGTGGTGCTGCGGGGGCTCAGGCCCTCCAGCGGCTCGTCAGATGGCGAGCCAGGCGATCAGGGCGATCAGCACCACGGCGACGATGACGCCGCCCACGATCAGCGGGGTCTTGGAGGCGGCCGCTGGCTCCGGGGCGGGCGTCTCGCTGAACGCCCGGAACGCCTCGGTGTTGCCGCTCGGATCGACTCGGTTGTCAGACATGCGGACGACCATAGCGAAGCGGCGCCCGTCCGGATACCCCAGCACCGCCCCTAGCAGGACAGACGTACCCGGTCTGGGGAATTCACCCCGGAGTGGGAGTGTCCGGCCTTAACGTCAGTTCATGGGGACACGGCGGGTCTGCGGGATGATTCTGGCGTTCGGGCTCGCCGTCGGCGGTGCCGCCTGTTCCGGCCAGCCGGTCGCGAACCCGCAGAACTCAGCTTCCCTGCCGGTGGTCGCCCCGTCGACGCCGCCCGCGGTGCACGAGGTGCGGTATCCGGTGGGCGTGCGAGTCCTCCGGCTGCGCCGGGGGCCGCTGCGCCCGCTCCCCACCCTCGTCTTCTACCCGGCGATGGACGCCCCGGCAGCCATCCCGGCCGGCGCCCTGCCGCACCCGATCGCCGCCCACCCGCACCCGGCCGGCGCGCTGCCGCACCAGGTCTATCCGGCGCCCCAACCGCAGACCCTCCCCCAACGCTGGATCGCCCGCCCCAAGCCGGGCCCGGGCCGCTCGGGCGCCGTCCCGGGGCTGCGGCCGGCGCAGGGACGCTTCCCGCTCGTGCTCTACAGCCACGGCCTCAGCGGATCACCCCAACGGGTGGCCGGCACGCTCGTCGGCTGGGCCGCCGCCGGGTTCGTCGTCGCCGCGCCCAGCTATCCCTACACGCACGAGCACACCCGCAGCTACCGGCGGTGGGACATCGTCAATCAGCCCGACGACGCCCGGTTCGTCATCCGCAGCGTTCTTCGCCTCGACGACCCGCTCCGCGCGAGCATCGACGCGGGCCACATCGCCGCGGTCGGGCACTCGGCCGGCGGGTACACGACCACGGGACTGTTCGTGGCGGGGCACGATCCGCGGCTCAAGGCCGGCGTCGTGCTCTCCGGGTGGCGTGCGCCCGGCGCCTTCGCCGGACCGCCGGCCCGCATGCTGTTCCTGCAGGGGACGGCCGATCCCGTGGTGCCGATGGCCAAGAGCCGGGCCGCGTACGCCCGGGTGCCGTGGCCCAAGCGCTACCTGATCCTGCACCGCGTCTCGCACGCCAACTACCTGCGCCCCGGCGAGCGCGGCCACCGCATGATGACCGCCGTGGTCCTCGACTTCCTGCGGGCCACCCTCAAAGACC
>NZ_CAKUCL010000480.1 GCF_934643405.1 uncultured Actinoplanes sp. | reverse complement strand
GCGCTGGGGTACCAGGACTCGAACCTAGACTAACTGAACCAGAATCAGTCGGGCTGCCAATTACCCCATACCCCATTCGGCGCGGTTCCCCGTGCCGAGAGAGAACTTTACCTGACCTCCGAGTGCCCACCAAATCGGGTCCGGAAGATCGCCTCGTGCCTGCGCGCCCACTGCTCGTAGGTCATCGCCGGCCGCCCGGTCAGCCGGGCCACGGTCGGCACCGCGGCCTGCGGATATCGGGCCAGCATCGCGAGCCCGTCGAGGTACCAGGACGCGTACTCCCCCATGGCCCGCTCGAACACCGGCAACGCCTCCTCGTGCGGCAGGTCGACGTAGGTGAGGTCGCGGCCCAGCGCCCGGCCGATGGCCTCGACCTTCTGCCGCCTGGTCAGGGCCTGCGGACCGGTCAGCTCGTACGCCCGGCCGTCGTGCCCGTCCTCGACCAGCACCCGGGCGGCCACCGCGGCGATGTCCTCCTGCGCGATGGGCGCGTTCACCGCGTCGCCGTACGCGTCCTCGACCACGTCGCCGGCCCGGATCTGCGGCGCCCAGAGATCGGCGTTGGACATGAATTCCCCCGGTTCGAGGTGGGTGAACGGCACTCCGGACGCCTCCACGCCGTCCTCGATCCGCTGCCAGTGCTCGCCCTTGGCGCCGGCCAGGTCCACGATCTTGCGCACCCCGGCATCCGCGGCCAGCCGGCACACCTCGGCGACGGTCGGCAGATGGGGCGCGAGATACATCACGTCGACGCCCGCCAACGCGGCGGGGAGCGTCTCGACCTTGCCGAGAAAGCCTCGGACCGCCTCGACGCCGTCGGGCAGGGCCGCTTTCCGAGGGTTGACGGTCAACGCCCGCACGTCGTCCGCACCCAGGGCCACCAGCTCGTCCACCACCATCCGGCCGACGTTGCCGGTAGCGCCCGTCACCAAGATCTTCATCAGGGGCCACCCCCGGGCCCGGCCGCGCGGACGGACTCGAGGCGGCCGCGGGTGTGCGGCCGCCCCGGCCCGAGAGACCTGGGAGCTGACATCAGTCCAGGGAGACGACCGGGTTCCGCAGCTCGCCGATGCCCTGGACGCTCACCGACACCGTGTCGCCGCTGGTGATCTCGCTGACCCCGGCGGGCGTGCCGGTCAGGATGATGTCGCCGGGCAGCAGGGTCATGACGTGCGACACGTACGACACCAGCGTCGGCACGTCGAACACCATGTCCTTGGTGCGGCCGATCTGCCGGACCTCCATCGCGTCGGGGGTGCGGCCCACCTCGCAGCGGACCTCGAGGTCGCTGACGTCGAGCTCGGTCTCGATCCACGGGCCGATCGGGCAGAACGAGTCGAAGCCCTTGGCGCGCGTCCACTGCGGGTCCTTGCGCTGGAGGTCGCGGGCGGTGACGTCGTTGCCGACGGTGTACCCGAAGATCGCTTTCTCGGCGCCGGCCCGGTCGACGCGGCGGGCGCCGGTCGCGCCGATCACGACGGCCAGCTCGGCCTCCTCCTCCACCTGCTGGGACTGCGGAGGCAGCCGGATCGCGTCGTTCGGGCCGATCACCGAGGTGGACGGCTTGATGAAGATCAGCGGCTCCTTGGGCACCTC
>NZ_CAKUCL010000479.1 GCF_934643405.1 uncultured Actinoplanes sp. | reverse complement strand
ACAACCGGAGGCCTTCACCCGTCTACGACCTAGATCGAGTTGTCACACAACCTCGACCAACCTCCCTGGACAGCACACCTAGGCCCTGTTTCGTAGGGGTATCGGTGTTGTGGTTCAGCGACCAAGCTGGAACTTCCCACCCGAGACCGCCCGCCGCGATGGTCAGGCCGGGCTCACCGGCGCTGTCCGAGCGTGCATCCCGGGCAGGACCGACCAGGACGCGCACCGCGAAGCCCAAGGGCCGAAGGACGGCGTCCGCCCGCCTTCCCCCCAATCCACCGCGTCACCTCCACGCCATGGCCGCCGGCACGACAAGCCCGCGGTAGGCCACGCAGCCACCCGCACCATCAACCAATGGCTCCGAGCCCCGAAACACGGCCTGGGTGAGACGGATCGACAGAGGCCGACGACCCTGCGGCGGCGGGACGTTGGTCCCGGCGTACGCCGAGATCAACGGCTTTGCGTACGGCCGGGGCGCCGCTGCCGTCGTCATAGACGTTTCGTGCGTACGCGCGGGGGCTGGACCCGACCTCAGCCCGGTTGGTCGTCGAGGATCAGGGCGCCCACTTGCACGTCGTACCGGATGATCGAGTGCCCGAGCGGGGCGGTCCCGATCGATGGGGCCAACGTCGACCCGCCACCGCGAGCTGACCGAGCGGGGCACCGGCCGACCTGGACTCTCACGGCGTGCCGTCCAGCCCGACCTGCGCCGCGTGCCCACCCGGAACTCGCCGGAGCCGGCCATGACGAGGGGGCGCCGCCTCCCGCGAAGCTCCGCTGCTGCCCGCGCCGAGCCACCACGATCGTGCCGGCCATCCTCGGCCTGCACAGATTCACGCCAACCGCTCCGCAGATGAAAGGGTTCCGAATCGAAAGCGTTGACCTACCGCACCGGGCCTCCGTAAGATCCATGCATCTAAACCTATCGCATTGCTTACGGGACAATGCCGTCAGACGGGGGAACTATGAAGTTGACGCTTAGTCGCGCGGCCCGAAGCTCCGTGCTCGGACTCGCCTTGGTGCTCACCGGGATTGCGATACCGGGCGTGGCTCATGCGGACACGACCAAGTGCTCGTACGACGGCTATGACCGGGCATGCGCCACCAACTACACCAGTGGCAGCACCAAGTCAATCCTCGAAATTTGCGACAATACGAATGACGGAAAATCGGTCCAGGTCGCCTACCTCATGGAAGGCAGCGGCAGCTCCACTACCAGC
Organism: uncultured Actinoplanes sp.; assembly: GCF_934643405.1. Lineage (GTDB taxonomy): Bacteria > Actinomycetota > Actinomycetes > Mycobacteriales > Micromonosporaceae > Actinoplanes. The sequence goes on along the minus strand of NZ_CAKUCL010000479.1, from coordinate 411 downwards.
ACCGACGCTTATGGCGGGTCCTGCACAGTGCTGAGGAACTCCACATGGCGCGTCAAGTGGTTCAAGTTGAGGAAGGCCTACGGAACCTGGCAGCCAACCGTCAACATGTATTAGCAGACCCGCATTTTATTTGGTTGAAAGGACTCGGCCCCGGTGCGATTATGGGGGCTGAGTCCTTTCGCTTCGGATTCCATTCTCGAACGATTCCTGAGGGATTCCGGCGATGCCGGGGAAAACGATCGGTCAGAGCTTCTCATGCAACCGTCAAGGCGGATCGGAGTGACCGAGCGGCAGTTACTTCACCCGTTGTCCGACAGATCCGGCCGTAACGATGTTTACGGGCACCCCGCCTTTCTGTTGTCGTGTGGCGCACCTGCCGTCGACCCGCCATGCGGAGCTCGGGCCGCCACG
>NZ_CAKUCL010000478.1 GCF_934643405.1 uncultured Actinoplanes sp. | reverse complement strand
CCTGCTCCCTGCCGAGGCACACGATCCGCGAGCGCATCGACTAGCTTACCGTGCGCATTACCACAGGTTGCAAGCCCTCCTGCGGACCGCGGCACAATGTTCGGCGGAAAGGCCGCGGCATGCCCGTAATGTGCCGAATCTGGCCGTCCGCGCGCGCCACAGTACCGTTGCTGCGTGATCGACATCCCATTGCCGGAGACCGCTGCCGGCGCCGCGCCGGTGGCGCATCGACCGGTGACCGACGCCGAGAGCCGCCACGCCAGCCGCGCCTGGTGGGATTCCGACGCCGACGACTACCAGGCCGAACACGGTTCCTTCCTGGGTGACCTGGACTTCGTCTGGTGTCCCGAGGGTCTGCGGGAGGCCGACGCGGGGCTGCTCGGCGACGTCCGCGGGAAACGGGTGCTGGAGTTGGGCGCGGGCGCCGCGGCCGGGGCCCGCTGGCTGGTCGCGCAGGGCGCCGAGGTGACCGCTCTCGATCTGTCGGCGGGCATGTTGCGGCATGCGAGGGCGGCCGAGTCCCGTACCGGAGTGCACGTCCCCCTGGTGCAAGCGGACGCGCTGGCCCTGCCGTTCGCGGACAGCGTATTCGACATCGTGTGCACGGCCTTCGGGGCGATACCTTTCGTGGCGGACTCCGGTGCGGCGATGCGCGAGGTGGCCCGGGTGGTGCGTCCCGGCGGCCGCTGGGTGTTCTCCATCACCCATCCGATGCGCTGGGTCTTCTGGGACGAGCCGGACGAGTCCGGGCTGGTGGCGCGCAACTCGTACTTCGACCGCACGCCGTACGTGGAGACCGACGAGAACGGCACCCCGACGTACGTGGAACAGCACCGCACCGTGGGTGACCGGATCCGCGAGCTGGTGGCCGCCGGTTTCGTGCTCGACGACATGGTGGAGCCGGAGTGGCCGGCGGGGCACGAGCAGATCTGGGGTCAGTGGAGCCCGTTGCGCGGGCGTCTCTTCCCGGGTACGGCCATCTTCGTCGCCCATCTGCCCTGAGCATTTCCCGTACGGCGTCGGCCCTCCCGTCGTTTTCGCACGTCAAAGGCGGGTACCCGGCTCTCATGGCGAAAAAGAAGAATCTCAAGAAGGGCGACGACGTGGTGTGGCAGAGCCACGGCGTGAGCGTCCACGGCACCGTCCAGGAGAAGATCACCCGGCGCACCCGGGCGGCCGGTCGTACGGTCGACGCCTCCCCGGACGACCCGCAGTTCCGGGTCCGCAGCGACAAGACCGGACGCGAGGCGGTCCACAAGCCGGAGTCGCTGCGCCGTGGCTGACGACGTCTACGCCGAGTTCCGCGACGCGGTGAACATGACCGCGTCCGAGCTGACGAAGTGGCTGGCGACCGACGAGTCACGCGAGGTCGGACAGAAACCGTCCGGCGGCGGCGAGTCGGTCGGCCACGACTCCGGCCGCAAGATCGTGCGGATCCTGGACAAGAAGAAGGCCGAGCTGACCGAGGCCGACCAGGAGCACATGCGCAAGGTCGTCGGCTATGTGCACCGGCATGCCGCGCAGCGCCCCGGCGGCGACGTCACCGACACGAAGTGGCGGTACTCGCTGATGAACTGGGGTCACGACCCGCTGAAGAAGTGACGCCGCTCCGCCGCCGCAGCTGTGGGGACTGGCGCCCTCCACGCCCGCCGCACTCCC
>NZ_CAKUCL010000477.1 GCF_934643405.1 uncultured Actinoplanes sp. | reverse complement strand
GCCGGGCGGAGGTGGCGCCGCCGGGCCGCACCGGCGTGCCCGCGTCGCCGGAGCCCGCGTCGTCACCGGAGTCCACGCCGGCCCCGGCGTCCGCGGCGTCGTCCCGCGCCGCCCGGTCATCGTCCGCCCCGTCGTCACCCGCCCAGTCGTCCGCCCGGTCGTCGCCCGCATCCACCGCGTCGTCGGCGTCGTCCCCCGTGTCCGCGTCGTCGCCCGGGCCGCTGTCGCCGGCGTCGCCGAAGGCCGGCCAGTCGAAGCCCGGAAGCGAGAAGCCGGAGAACCCCGGCACGTCCGGCGTCTCCTCGGCGCCCGCCGACGTGGCCGCGACGCCGCCCGCGAGCAACAGCGCCGACGCCGCCGCGCAGACCACCACCAGAGGTTTCCGCATACCTCGTGTTCCCCATCGATCGGTGGCGTCCGGCGGTTCCGGGACGCCCTTCGCAAGGTCAACGGGGCGGGCCGGGACGGGTCACCACCTCCGTCGCACAACCGCACAGACAAAACGGGCAGTTCATACGATCGGGGTAGGCCGGCGCGGCGTTCTTGCCGACCGCCCGGACGGTCCCGCCGGCGCTCGCGCGCTGGCATGGTTTCGCGGTGCGCAACCGCTACCTGGACCTGCTCCGTGCCGCCGCCATCGTCCGGGTGATCGTCTACCACCTGTTCGGCTGGCCCTGGCTGTCCATCGTGCTGCCCGCGATGGGCATCATGTTCGCGCTGGCCGGCTCCCTGATCGCGGCGTCGCTGGACCGGCGCGCGGCCGGCCCGGTGGTCGTCTCCCGGCTGCGGCGCCTGCTCCCCCCGCTGTGGCTGCTCGGCGTGATCGCCGTGCCGGTGATGCTGGTCGCCGGCTGGCCGCAGGAGACCGACGGCGAGCACCCGTTCAGCGCGCCGCGCCTGCTGCTGTGGCTGCTGCCGGTGGCCGACCCGCCGGGCAGTGACAAGGGCGTCGACGCGTGGGAACCGCTGTGGTACATCCGGGCGTACGTGTGGTTCGCCCTGCTCTCCCCGGTCATGTACGCGCTGTACAAGCGGATCGGCTGGTTCGCGGTCGTCCTGCCGCTCGCGCTGATCGCGCTGCTCGACGTCACCGGCTTCACGCTGCCGGACACCGCGGACGCGGCGATGTGGGACTTCGTCACCTACGGCGCCTGCTGGATCGCGGGTTTCGCGCACCACGACGGCCGGCTCGCCCGGGTGCGGCCGTGGCTGCTCGTCGCGCTGAGTGTGGCGGCCGGCGCGGCGGCGCTGTGGTGGCAGGCCGGCAACCAGGGCGAGGATCCCTGGGACCTCAACGACGTCTCCGAGTCGCAGGCGCTGTGGTCGCTGGCCTTCGTGCTGCTGGTGCTGCGCTGGCAGCCGCCGATGGGCTGGCTGGCCCGGGTCCGGCCGCTGGACCGGCTGGTGAGCGTGCTCAACGCCCGCGCGGTCACCGTCTACCTGTGGCACAACATCGCGATCGCCGCGGTCTGGCCGGTGCTGACCGTGCTGGCGCTCGACGACTTCGGCGGGCGCGTGGAGGCCGTGACCGAGTTCTCGGTGGCGCTCGTGCTGACCTTGTTCGCGGTGGTCGCGTTCGGCTGGGCCGAGGATCTCGCCGCCCGGCGCCGGCCCGTCCTGTGGCCCACCGGCGCGCCGAGGGCCGCCGCCCCGGACGAGCCCGCGGCCACCGGCCTGCTGGTCGACGCCGGGCCGGCC
>NZ_CAKUCL010000476.1 GCF_934643405.1 uncultured Actinoplanes sp. | reverse complement strand
GCCTGGGACGGCGGCGACCTCGGCCCCGGCCGCCCCGGCTGGCACATCGAGTGCGCGACCATCGCGCTGGGCCTGCTGGGCGACACGATCGACGTGCAGGGCGGCGGGAACGACCTGGTGTACCCGCATCACGAGTACTCGGCCGCGCACGCCGAGACGCTGACCGGCGCGGCGCCGTTCGCTCGGCACTACGTGCACGCCGGGATGATCGGCCTGGACGGCGACAAGATGTCGAAGTCGAAGGGCAACCTGGTCTTCGTGTCCCGCTTGCGCGGCGACGGGGTCGACCCGATGGCCGTACGGCTGGGGTTGCTCGCCGAGCACTACCGCGGTGACCGCGACTGGACCGACGACGTGCTGAAGACCGCCGAGGAGCGGCTGGCCCGGTGGCGTGCGGCCGCGGCCGCGCCGGCCGGGCCGTCGGGTGAGGGGCTCGTGGCCGCGGTGCGCGAGGCGCTGGCAAACGACCTGGAATCGCCGGCGGCGCTGGCCGTCGTCGACGCCTGGGCCGAGGCCGCGCTGTCCGGCGCCGGGGACGACGACAAGGCGCCCGCGCTGATGGCGCGCACGGTGGACGCGCTGCTCGGCATCCGCCTCTGACCCGCCTGCCGCGCGGCGCCCGTCCGGCCGGCATCCGAGCTTCACCCGCCTGCCGTGCGGCGCCGGTCCGCGGGCTCGCCCGTCCGGGCGGGCTCCTTACCCGCCTCGGCGTGCTCCGGCATGGGCCGCCCCGCGAGGACTTTAGACGCCGGACGGGCGCTACCGGGCGGTTTCGGAAACAAAGGCGCCAATAGTCGGACTTTGCCGGAATCGGCCACATTTTCCTGACGGAATGGCCAGACTATCGGTGGTCAAACAATCGTCCGAAAGGAAATACCATGCGTCGTCCGGTCATGTACCTTGCCGGCCTGCTGCTGGCCACCGGTGCGAGCTTCGCCCTGGCGGGTCCCGCCGCCGCCGCCGTCTCCCACCACCCGTATGACAGCGGTGACGAGATCGACCTGCGCTACCTCAGCTACAACCTGAACCACGAGGACAGCCGCTACACCGGCGCCAGCCAGACCGGCATCTTCCTGGGCAGCCCGATGGGCAACGGCGGCAACATCCTGCCGATCCTCAGCGGTCCGTTCAACTGACAGCCGGCTAGAAGAAAGACCCGAGGCGCCCACCGGGCACCTCGGGTCTTTTCGGTTGCCCGTCCTGGATCCGGTAGTGGTAGGAGTACCGCTCGGTGAAGCCGGCCCGCGCGTACAGCCGCAGCGCCGCGCTGTTGCGCCGCTCCGCCTGCAGGTATATGTCGGTGCCGCCCCACGAGGCGAGGGCCAGCAGCACCTGGGCCGCCGCGCCGCGCCCGCGGGCCTCGGGCCGGGTGGCCATCCCGAAGACGCCGGTCCAGCCCGGCGAGCGGACCGCCCGGCCGACCGAGATCACCGCCGGGCCGTCAAGGACGCACGCGTACGCCGAGGGTTCCGCGACCCGTCGCAGCATGGCCAGTTCGGCCCGCTCGCCGGCCGGTCCCGCGTGCGGCCCGTGCACCGCCATCCACGTCGCGAACCATGCCTCATCGGGTTCGTCGCTGATCCGTACGGGGAGACCGCACGCCGGCGCCGCCACCACCCCGGCCGTCCGCAGCGAGATCTCGGCGTCCCGGCGATAGCCGCGGGCGGTCAGCTCCTCCTCCAGCCCCGGCGACGCGGCCGGGCTCA
>NZ_CAKUCL010000475.1 GCF_934643405.1 uncultured Actinoplanes sp. | reverse complement strand
AGGATGGCACGCCCGGCCCGGGTGCGCATGCGCAGCCGGAAGCCGTGGGTCTTGGCACGCCGGCGGTTGTTCGGCTGGTAGGTGCGCTTGCTCACGTCAAAACTCCGTCTTCGTACTACATCCAGGGGGCATCAAAGCTGCAAGACGCCACTTTAGCAGAGCGCGGCGGAGCAACCGCCCGACCCTACGCAGGGCCGTCGCGCCGGTCAACAATAGCTCGGCCGACGCGCCGACTTTCCGGATCATCACCACTCGCCGTCTCGTCCGTCTGCGCGCGTTGTGAAGCTTTTCCTGCCCCCGGGCGCTTGCCTGCCCGGCCGAGAGTTGATGCCGACGCGACCTCGCTGTTAGCGTGCCCGTTTGCTGGTCATCAAGGCTGTTCGCATACCACGACCAATCGGGCAAAACCAGACAAGCGGGTGGATCGTTCGCCACGGTGAGCCTGTTCAAACCGCGCCGTTTCAGGCTCCGGGAAGTCTGCCGACCATCCGGCCGGGGAGCGACCGCCGGCGCGTGCACAGGTTGTGGATAACCTGTGGACAGCCGGTGGCGCCGAACGTGTTCAGCACGTTAAATGTGCTGGGTTGGGGGGAGCCGTCGGTGCCTGCGGGCGACGACGGGCAAGGCGGTTAAGCCGGACAAGGTCCACCGGGGGTCGGTGGCGATGGGGGTGGCGCGGCGGTGGCCGATCAGGTCGACCTGAGCGGTGTGTGGAAAGCGACGCTGGACGAACTGGCCGACGAGATCTCGTCGCGTCAGCAGCGCGCTTATCTGCAGCTCACTCAGCTGCGCGCCATCGTCGAGGACACGGCCCTGCTCGCCGTACCGGACGCCTTCACCCGGGACGTGATCGAGTCCCGCCTGCGCCCGGCGATCACCGAGGCGCTGAGCCGCCGGCTGAACCGTCCGATCCAGGTCGCCGTCACGGTGAAGCCCCCCGAGGACGGCACCGGACTGCCCGGCACGGTCTACGGCACTCCGATCGAGCCGGTTGTGGAGGAAGAGCCGCAGCCCCGGCATTACGCCGAGCCGCCGCGCCAGCCCGAGGCTCCCGCCTACGACGCGTATCCGGCCGGCTCGGCGCAGCGTCCGGCCGCCCCCGCGGCGTACCCGAGAGTGGCGCAGGAGACGCTCTTCGCCGACCCGCTGCCGCCCCCGCCCACCGGTCCGCCCGTCGCGCGCGCCGCGGAGAAGCTGCCCGACCCGCCCGCGGCGAACGACGCGCCCGCGCACCGGATGGCCGCCGACACGAGCCAGCTACAGAACAATCAGCGCCGCCCGGACGACGACGCGATGCAGATGCGCGGCGGCGGCGGCGACAACGGTCCCGGTCGTGCGCCGCTGGACATCCGCCCGTCCAGCAACCCGCGCGGCACGAACGACGGCAACCGGCTCAACCCGAAGTACATGTTCGAGACCTTCGTCATCGGCTCGTCCAACCGTTTCGCGCACGCCGCCGCGGTCGCCGTCGCCGAATCACCCGCGAAGGCGTACAACCCGCTGTTCATCTACGGCAGCTCCGGACTGGGCAAGACGCACCTGCTGCACGCGATCGGCCACTACGCCACCACGCTCGGGCACGCGCGATCGGTGCGGTACGTCTCCACCGAAGAGTTCACCAACGACTTCATCAACAGCCTGCGCGACGACAAGACCCAGGCGTTCCAGCGGCGCTACCGCGACGTCGACATCCTGCTGATCGACGACATCCAGTTCCTGGAGAACCGCGAGCGCACCCAGGAAGAGTTCTTCCACACGTTCAACACGCTGCACAACGC
>NZ_CAKUCL010000474.1 GCF_934643405.1 uncultured Actinoplanes sp. | reverse complement strand
CGTTGATCGATGTCGCGGAGCCGGGAGTCGCGGGTCTCGGCGACCTTGCGCCGCCGGGCGACGGCAGCCTCGACGACCCGGCGACGGCGGTCGAGGGCGTCCTCGTACGCGTCGCGGGCCGCCTGGACGGCGTTCGTGGCGGCGCCGAGCGCGTGCGAGAGCCCGGCCCGGATGTCCATCACCTGCTGTGCGGTCGACTCAGCCATGTTCTCATCGGGGTTCGGTGGCCTCGGCGGGACGGCGCAGCGGCTCGGGGGCGGACGGATCCAGGGCGTCCGCGTCCCGGCCGAGGCGGGCCAGCAGCACGCCGGTGAGCACGCTGGCCGTGACCGCGTTGTCGGCCGGGTGAGCCGGTTTCGGGGTCGAGTCGGTGGCAGGCACCCGGCAGATCCGGGCGATCAAGGTCTCCAGTACGGCCGGGGACGTGCCGGGCAGCAGCGAACGGACCCGGCCCTCGGCGGCGGTGCGCAGCCGCGGCACGTCGTCCGGCCGCGGTTCGTGGCCGAGCAGGTCGCCCGCCAGCCGGTGCAGCACCGGCGGCGTCACCGCGGACAGGGCCAGGCCGGTGGCGGCGTTGACCGCGTGCAGGTCGCGGCCCAGCCGGGCCCGGTCGCCCGCCCGGACGCCGGAAGCGACGCGGCGCAGCAGTTCGGCCGTGTCGGTGTTCTCCCGCTTTTGCTCCGGCGGCGGCGCGGGTTCGCCGGTCAGTTGTTCGACGCGGGCCTGCCACCACGGCCCGAGCTGCTCGGGCTTGTCCGGATTTATCGGCTCTTCGGGGGTTTCTTCGGGTCGCTTCAGGCCGGCCCGCCACTCCTGATCCGGCGGCGCGGCGCCCTCGCCGGACAGCCCGATGGTGGCCAGATAGGTGGCGATCGCGTCCTGGGCCAGCCGCAACGCCGCGGCCGCGCGCTCGGCGTGCTCGGTGGCGTTGCCCAGCTGCGGCACACCGACCGGGTCGACCGACGTCTCGCGCACCCACATGAGGATCTCGGTGGCAGTGCGCAGCTTCTCCATCGCGACGGTGACGAGGCCGGTGGGCAGCTCGTCGGAGGTCGCGCGGAGCTGGGCGCCGAGTTCCTGGATCAGCGACATCGGGTCAGAGCATCGCCGTGTAGGTCTGTGCCTGCTCGACGGCGAGCAAGGTCGCGCCGAGGCAGTCCTCCAGGGCCTGGTCGGCCTGGGTCAGCGAGGCGTGGGCGGCGCCCACCGAGTCGTTGGCGCTGCCGTCGAACGCGGCGGCCAGGCTCTGCTGCGCCTCGCCGAGCTTCTCCCGGGCCGCGTTGATCGCCGCCTGCCCCTCGGTGACCTGCTGGAGTGCGGCATCCACGGCCGCTTTGACCTCGGCAACGCTGGCCACTCGTGCAGCCTCCTGCTGTGCGGAACCCGATGAACGTGAACCCGGCCGTCCCGGCTCGCCGGAACTCCCTCAGCGTACTGCCCCCTTCCTGCCCTGCCGTGCCCGCACACCCCATTTGCCCGCAAGGGCCGCGACCAGCGCAGGGTCCTTTCCCGGCAGCATGGTCCGGGCAGTAGTAAGGAGTCCGGCCAGTGTCCTTGATCCGACCCTTGAGTGAAAGTGACTGAATCCGGCTCTCTTGCGCCGGCCTTGCGGGGGTTTCGCCGTCGGCCAGGCATGGGGTGGGGTTGTTGTTCACCCGAATCTTTGCGGGAGTGGCTGCCGCGCTGTGGTTGCGGGGGGCGGCTTGCTCACCCGGGCGGAGCTGGGTGGGGATTGCGCGAGCGCACCGTGCCGGTTGCGGTCAGCATGTCGCGCTGGGCGGT
>NZ_CAKUCL010000473.1 GCF_934643405.1 uncultured Actinoplanes sp. | reverse complement strand
TCGCACAGCATCACGCAACCATTCGCCTGCCGGTGATGAATTCCGCCGCGTGCATGAGCGCCATCGCGCCTGGGGTCAATGCCACGTAGCTTATTTTGATCTTGGTGGGTGTCGGCGTGGCGGGGTGACATCGACGTTGGGGCCGGTTTGGATCGCGGGTCATGTCCTCGGGTGTGGTGGATTTGCCGGTGGTGCGTCCTGATCAGGTCACGCTCGGGGTGCTGATTTCGCAGGTTCCGCGGGATGCTGTCGATGAGGCTGTCGCGGTGTGCGGGGTGCGGGAGAGACGCTCGGATGGCAAGTTGCCGGCGCATGTCACGGCGTATCTGACGATGGCGTTGGCGTTGTTCCCGGATGATGACTATGAGGAGGTCGCCGCCCGAGTGACGGGGTCGTTGGACCGGTTCGGCGTGTGGGACGCCGGCTGGACGGTGCCGACAGCCTCGGCGATTACCCAAGCCCGTAAACGGTTGGGCCGTGACGTTTTCGCGGAGTTGTTCGAGTCCACGTGCGGGCCGGTCGCTGGTGACACGGGTCCGGCGGCGTCCATGGCGGCGTTGGGTGCGGCGCGGGGCTCGTTTTTACGGTCGTGGCGGCTGCTGGCGATCGACGGGTTCGAAGTCGACGTGCCGGACACGGCCGCCAACGGCGCCGAGTTCGGCTATGGCAGCAACGGCGAGCGGCAGTCGTCGTTTCCGAAAGTCCGGGTCGTGGCGGTGGCCGAGTGCGGCACCCACGCGTTCGTGGCCGCGCAGATCGGCGCCCACAACGAGGCGGAGAAAACCCTCGCCAACAAGCTGTATCCGCGGCTGCAAGGCGACGAGTTGCTGACCGCTGATCGGGGTTTCTACTCGTGGCAGGCCTGGCGCACGGCACAAGCCGGCGGCGCGCAACTGTTGTGGCGGGCCCCGACGAACCTGGAACTGCCGGTCATCAAAGTGCTGCCCGACGGCACCTTCCTGAGCGTGCTGATCAAACCCGAGATCCGATTCCTGCCCCGCCGGCAGCGGATCCTGGCCGCCGCCCGCGCCAGCACCGATCTGACCGGCCTGCACGACATCCCGGACGCGTTCAACCGAGCGGGCGAGCAGATCGCGCATCTGGTCCGCGTCGTCGAATACGACATCCCCGACCGAGACGGTGACGGCCGAGGCGAGCTGATCGCCCTGCTGAGCACCGTCCTGAACCCCGCCGACGCCCGCGCCGACGAACTCGCCGCCGCCTACCACCAGCGCTGGGAACAAGAAACCGGCCACGACCAGCTGAAAACCCACCTCCGCGGCCCCGGACGGATCCTGCGATCACGGCTACCCGATCTCGTCTACCAGGAAATCTGGGCCTACCTGATCGTCCACCACGCCATCGCCGCGGTGATCACCCAAGCCTCCGCCGCCGCCGACCTGGACCCCGACCGGATCTCCTTCACCAAAGCCCTGCGCCTGATCCGCCGCACCGCCACCGGAACGGCGGCCATTTCCCCCTCAGGACTGGACCGGCCGCCTGGCTGACCATCTGCACATCATCGCCGGGTTCCGCATCCCACCACGACGCGAACGCACCTGCCCCCGCGCCATCAAACGCGTCCGGCACTGCCACTACCGGCTCAAACAACCCGGCGAACCAGCCAGCATCCGCCACAAAACACCCGCCACCATCCGGCTCCACCCACTAACGACCCAACCCACAAGATCCACCTAAGCTACGTGGCATTGCGCTTGGGGGTTGGCTCAGCGCCACGGCGAGCGCCTGCGCCGCCGCAGATCCAACACCGCCGAGCCGCACCCAGCC
>NZ_CAKUCL010000472.1 GCF_934643405.1 uncultured Actinoplanes sp. | reverse complement strand
GAACTACATCCTGCCGATCAGCCACGACGAGGTGGTGCACGGCAAGGGCTCGCTGACCGGCAAGATGCCCGGCGACCAGTGGCAGAAGCTGGCCAACACGCGCGCGCTGCTCGGCTTCATGTGGGCGTTCACCGGCAAGCAGCTGCTGTTCATGGGCGGCGAGATGGGTGACATGCGGGAGTGGAGCGAGGAACGCGGCCTGGACTGGGACCTGCTGCGGGATCCGTCGTTCGGCGGCCTGCAGACGCTGGTGAAGGACCTCAACAGCGCCTACCGGGACACCCCGGCGATCTGGACGCAGGACACGTCACCGACCGGCTTCCGCTGGATCACCAGCGAGGACTCGCAGCACAACACGTTCTCGTTCCTGCGGTTCGCGCCGAACGGCGACGCGCTCGCCTGCGTCGTCAACTTCGCCGCGATCCCGCACGAGGACTACCGGATCGGCCTGCCCCGGGCCGGCCGCTGGCACGAGGTGATCAACACGGACGCCACGGTGTACGGCGGCTCCGGGGTCGGCAACCTCGGCGAGGTCCATGCCGAGGAGATCGCCTGGCACGGCCTGGACGCCTCGGCCGCGCTGCGGGTGCCGCCGCTCGGCGCGGTCTGGCTGCGCTACTCCGCGAACAGCGCGGACAACCTCGGGTAACGCCGCTGCTGCTCGGACTCGTCGTCGAGGTCCCACTTTTCGTCGGCGGGTTCGGGCGAGAGGCGGTACTCGTGACCCATCGCGTCCAGGACGTCGTCGAGTTCCTCGCCGGTCTTCTCCTCGTACGCGTCGTCGGCCACGTAGTCGAGGGCCTCCCAGTCCGGGAAGTCCTCGTCGTCCCACTCGGCCAGGCCCTGCTCGGCGAGCTCCCGCACCAGCGGGACGTCGGCCAGACTGTCCGGGTCGGCGATCGCGCGGTCGAAGGTCCGCCGTCCCAGGCCGACCAGCCAGGCCTGGAAGTACCAGAAGCCGTCGTCGGAGGCGCCGCCGCAGATCAGGTGCGCGGCGCCCCACATGTGCCAGGTGTCGGCGCGCTCGTGCAGCGCGTCCAGGTGCTTCCGGAAGCCGATGATCTCCTCGAGCGGCAGCGTCTCAAGCCGGCCGGTCAGCCACTCGGCGCGTCCCTCCAGGTCCCGCCCCTTGCCGGCGCTGCGCTCGATCAGGTCCCAGAAGTCGTCAAGATCCACGCCGCACACCTAACCACGCGGCGGCCTCGATCGGGAGAGTCACCGGCGTGAATTCTCGCCCTGCGCCTCCTGGGCGAGGATCCATTCGCGCGCCAGCAGCCCGTAGATCAGGTCGTCGGTCCACTCGCCCTTGATGAACGTCTGCTCCCGCAGACGCCCCTCGCGGGTGAACCCGAGCCGCTCCATCAGCCCCGCCGACGGCGTGTTGCGGGCGTCGCACTCCCCCGTGACCTTGTGCACGCCCTGCACGCGGAAGAGGCGGTCCAGCACGGCGCTCACCGCCTCGGTCGCAAAACCCTTCCCCTGGTACGGCGTGGCCAGCGTGAACCCGATCTCGGCCTGCATCAGGTTGTCGTGCAGCCGCACCGCGACGTCCCCGATCAGCGTGCGGTCGTCGATGCGCTCGATCGCGTACTGGAACCACCCGGCCCGGTCCGGGTCCGAGGCCATGAAGTTCGCGACCGCCGTCTCGGCCCGGGGCAGCGGGAACGGCGCCTCCCACGACTGGTACCGCGCCACGTCCGGATCCGACCGGTACGCGGCGAGCACGGGCGCGTCCGCCTTCCGGAAGCGCCGCAGAATGAGCCGTTCGGTCGCGATGAGCATTCCCCGAGGATATTC
>NZ_CAKUCL010000471.1 GCF_934643405.1 uncultured Actinoplanes sp. | reverse complement strand
GTTCCTGGCCAGCGCGATCGACCGGACCGGGCTGCCCGACATCGTCGGCACCATCGCCGGCGACGACACCATTCTCGTCGTCGCGCGCGAGTTTCACCCTCCCGGCACCCCACCCGCGGCGGCGCGGATTGTTACGCCCGCCGCTGCTGAAGCCGTGGCGGGGCCGGTCGCGCCGAGCGTTCTCAACGAACCCACGATGGTGTTGCCGACAGTCTCCGGTGGGAGCGTGTTCGAGGCCGGCATGGATCTGCCCATGCCGGACATCGACGCCGGGCCGGATGCGCGGGACCGGCTCGCGCGGCTGGACTTCGCCGGGGCCGGGCTCGGCACGCTGGTCGGGGCGGTCGAGTTCGCGGCCGGGACGCAGAGCACCGCCACCCCGGCGCCCTGGGCCGCGCCCCGCGTGCTGCTGATCTCCGGCCGCCACACCGGCGGGTCGTCGGCCGGGCAGGACGCCGCCGACGTCGAGCGCCGGGTCGCCGAGGTGGAGAGCGGCGAGGGCGTGCTCAGCCGGCTCGCCGGGCAGAACGGCGCCGACGTGGCCGTGCTGCGGGCCGGCGAGGCCGCCCCGATCGAGGACGGCCCGGCCATGGCGGACGCGGCGGTCGAGGCGGCCCTGTGGCAGGGCTGGCGCCTGGCCGAGCAGGCCGCGGACGACGGCAAGGATCTGCTCGTGCTCGCGTCGATCGGCGCGGGCACCGACGCGGTCGCGGCGGCGGTGACCGCGGCGACCACCGGGGCCGAGCCGGTCGCGGTGCTGCCGCGGGTGCTGCTGCCCGGCGGCACGTACGACGACAACTCCTGGATGCGCCGGGCCGCCGCGGTGCGTGACGCGCTGCACCGGATCCGGCAGGAGCCGCGCGGCGCCAAGGACATCCTGCGCGAGCTCGGCGGCCCCGACCTGGCCGTGCTCACCGGCGCGCTGCTGGGCGCCGCGTCGCGGCGGCTGCCGGTGCTGGTGGACGGACCGGTGGGCATCGCGGCCGGGCTGATCGCGCGGGACATCGCCAGCCAGACCCGGCACTGGTGCCTGCTGCCCGACGCGGGCGGTCAGCCGCTGGTCGTGCAGGGCGCGGACGTGCTCGGTCTGCAGCCGGTGCTGGACCTGGGGCTGGGCCTGGGCGAGGGCGCGAACGCGCTGGCCGCGCTGCCGCTGCTGCGCTCGGCGATCGGGCTCGCCGCGACGCTCCCGGTGCACCCGGCGCTGCTCGCGGGGCACGGCGTCGACGGGGTCACCGACCTCCTGGTGCCCAACGACGACGACGTGGACTTCGCCGAGCCGGAGCCGCACGGTCCCGGTCCCGTCACGACGGACGAGTGACGACGCTCGGCGCCGGGCTGCGGCTCGCCGTCACGACCCTGACCGTGCTGCCGGTCCGCGGCGGCCGGGTGGACCGTCCGGCGGCCGCGGTCGCGATGACCGCGGCGCCGGTGGTGGGCGCGCTGCTCGGGCTGCTGCTGGGCGGGCTGGCCTGGGCATTGCGCGAGGCGGACGCTCCGGCCCTGGTGGTGGGCGGCGTGACGGTGGCGGCGGCGGCCCTGCTGACCCGGGGCATACACCTCGACGGGCTGGCCGACACCGTCGACGGCCTCGGCTCGTACCGCCGAGGACCCGAGGCCCTCGAAATCATGAAAAAGTCAGACATCGGCCCGTTCGGGGTCGCCGCCATCGCCGTCACCCTGCTGATCCAGGCCGCCGCGCTGTCCGCGACCGGGGTGGCGGCGATCGTGACGGCCTACGCGGCGGGCCGGCTCGCCATCACGCTGACCTGCCGCCGCGGCCTGCCGCCGGCCCGGCCGGACGGGCTGGGCG
>NZ_CAKUCL010000470.1 GCF_934643405.1 uncultured Actinoplanes sp. | reverse complement strand
CCTCCCTCACCCCCACCGGCCGTCCCGGCGTCCCCTGCTCCGTGCCCAGCACCGCCCGCCCGCGCGGCATCCCCTGCCCCTTGTCCAGCACCGCCCGGCGGCGCGGCCGGCGCTTCTCCTTGCTCGCCGCCGCCCGCCGGCCCAGCGGTCGATCCTCCTTGCCCAGCACCCGCCGGCGCGACGCCCCCTTCTGCCTGCCCGGCACCGCCGGCCGGCGCGGCAGCAGCGCCGGGCCGGTCGGTGTCCGCGCAGTTCCCCGGGCCCTCCCCGCCGCCGCTCGCCATCGCAAGATCATGTTGTTCCGCTACCCCGGCCGCAAGGCCTGCGTCCGGCTCGGCGGCGGTCCGGCGGATCTCGACCTGGTAGCGGGTCTGGCGGTAGCCGGATGGGGCGTCCGGCACCTGCCAGGACAGGCGGGGGCTGGTCGCGGCGGTGCCCAGCAGCGAGCCGGTGTGGTGGTCGAAGCGGAGGGCTACGGGTGCGGCGATGTCCGGCATGACGCTCCAGAGTCGAGGACCTGTGAAACGATTCAAGAACCAGCGAACAGCGAAAGATCTCAACGTTTCGGCTTGATGGCGGGGAGCTTTCGCCTGACCCGATCCTGCGTTTCCGCGCTGGCCAGGGCATAGCCCGAAGTGCACCGGAGCTAGCACGAAATTCACTTCGGCCGTACGGTGGGGCATGCCCGAGCCTTTCCCGGTGGTGCAGACCCGTACGTTGATCCACATCGTCGACGGCACGCTGGCGTTCGCCGGGCATTACCTGCACGAGGACACCCATCCCATCCACACGCACAGCTTCGTCGAGGTGGCGGTCGTGATGGGTGGCGAGGGCGCGCAACGCAGCCTGGCCGGCCGCCAGCAGCTCCAAACCGGCGACGTGATCCTGCTGCGCCCCGGCGTGTGGCACGGGTACGAGGACTGCCGCGGCCTCGACCTGTACAACTGCGGCTTCTCGGCCGAGCTGATGAACCGCGAACTGGCCTGGACCCGCCACGACCCGCAACTGGGCCATCTGTTGTGGAGCGGACCGTACGCGGGCCAGCGCCGCGGCATCCTCACCGCCCACCTGCCGCCGGACGTCCTGGCCGAGTGCGTGGAGCACCTCAACGGCTTGCAGGCGTTGCGCACCTGCCCGGTCGAGACCCACCGCGGCGACATCGTCGGCCGCCTGGCGCTGTTCCTCAGTTGCGTGGCGAGGGCCGTCTACCAGGATTCCGACCAGGCCCACCGGCCCGGCGTGACCCACCCCGCGGTGCTGGACGCGATGCGCATGCTGGAGGAACGCCCCGCCTACCAGTGGACCCTGACCGAGCTGGCCGGCGCGCTGCATCTGGCACCCGGCTACCTGGTACGCCTGTTCAAGTCGGCGACGGGCCTGCCGCCCATGGCGTACCTGTCGCGTCAGCGCGTGGAACAGGCCGCCACCCGCCTGCTGCACACCGACGACCCCATCAACAAGATCGGCGAGTCGGTGGGCTGGCCCGACCAGAACTATTTCGCCCGCCGCTTCAAGTCCCACTACGGCCTGAGCGCGTCGACATACCGCTCCCGCTTCACCAAGACCCGAATCCGCTGAGCGACGAAACTCCTCCCGGGCCCGCCCGACGGCCGGGCTCCGGACCGGTGCTCGGCGAGGGGCGGTGGCGACGGCGAAGGATCGCCACCACCGCCCATGGGCCGCACGGCACTCTTGTGGCCCGTGCCACAACGTACGATGCAGCCTGCATCTCGGTCAATCACCGGCGTCGCTCGTCTGGCGGCGTGGGGTGGCGGGGCGGACGTGCGACGGGAGCAGCGGCGCGGGCGGCGGGCGGCACGGGCCAGCGGCACGGGCGGGCCAGCGGCACGGGCGGGCCAGCGG
>NZ_CAKUCL010000469.1 GCF_934643405.1 uncultured Actinoplanes sp. | reverse complement strand
GCCCGCCGCTCCCCGGGCCGCACGTCGAGCGCGACGTCCGCGACGCCGCCGGCCTCGGGCAGCCGCAGGCCGGCCTGCCCCAGCGTCCGCTCGTCCGCGGCGGTGGCCACCCAGGCGAGGTTGCGGTCATCGAGAGCGGTCACTCGTACGAGCATGGCCGGCATTCTGTCCCGCGCTCGTCCGCCGCCCGCGCCCGGGGTGGGCGTTCCGGTCGCAGCCGCACCGCCAGGAACGCAGATCCTCGCTTCGTTGCAGGCCCGGGCGGACGCGACGGGGTTGATCGGCTGGCCGGTGAGCGTGGACTCGACCGTCGGCCGCGCCCACCAGCACGCGGCCGGCGCCTGCCGCGATGGTCACGCGCGGCCACGGACCCGGCCGGCCATGGTGCCGGCCGACAAGGCGTATACGTCGAAGGGCAACCACCGCGCGCGTCGTGCTGTGGAGTGCGGCATCGAACTCCCCGCGCCTCGGCCACCGGATACGACAAGCCCGCCGTGCGCTACGCAGCCACCCTCACCATCAGCCACTCGAAGGGCGACAAAGCCCTACTAGTTTCCTGAGTGCTCACTGACCACGAGCGGGAACAGTTGGTTGCCTGGTCGCGGTGTCCGTCGAGCGCTCAAGCGATCGCGATGCGCTCACGGGTGGTGCTTGCCTGCGCGGACTCGGCCGGGGCGCCGAACGGGGTGATCGCTGAGGAACTCGGGGTCTCCCGGAACACGGTGACCAAGTGGCGTAATCGCTTCGCCGTGGGTCGGCTCGAAGGGCTACTGGACGAGCCGCGCCCGGGCCGGCCCCGCACGATCGCCGACGCCGACGTGGAACGGGTGATCACCACGACGTTGGAGACCAGCCCGAAGGACGCCACGCACTGGTCAACGCGTTCTCTGGCTGCCGAGGTCGGCTTGTCGCAGACGGCGGTGTCGCGGATCTGGCGGGCGTTCAGGTTGCAGCCGCACCGCCACGACACCGGGAACCTGTCGAAGGATCCGCAGTTCATCGACAAGGTCCGCGACGTCGTCGGCCTCCACCTTCACCCGCCGCAACGCGCGGTGGTGTTGTGCGTCGACGAGAAGTCGCAGATCCAAGCGTTGGAGCGCACCGCCCCGGTGCTGCCGGGCACCCCGGCCCGCGCCTCGCACGACTACGTGCGGGCCGGCACCTCCAGCCTCTACGCCGCCCTGAACCTGACCACCGGCAAAGTGATCGGCAGCCTGCATGCCCGGCACCGGGCGATCGAGTTCACGAAATTCCCGCCGACCCTCGACCATGAGGTCCCCGCCGGCCTGGACGTGCAGGTGGTGCTGGACAACGCCTCCACACACAAGACCCCGGCGATCAAACGCTGGCTCGCCGGCCACCCACGCTTCGTCCTGCACTTCACCCCGACCAGCAGTTCTTGGCTCAACCTGGTCGAACGCTGGTTCGGCGAACTGACCACCAAGAAACTGCAGCGTGGCACCCACCGCAGCGTCCGCGAACTCAACAAAGACATCCGCGCCTGGATCGAGACCCGGAACGACAACCCCCGGCCCTACGTCTGGACCAACGCTACTGCACACACATTAACGACTCACAACACTAGTCCTTGGCGCTCAGGTCTCCGAGAATCGACTTCAGCAGCTCCGGGGTGCGGCCCGGCGGCTCGGCCTCGATGAACAGCCGGCCGATCGCCGCCGCGTACGCGTCGACCTCCTCGCGCTTGTCCAGGTAGACGCTGCTGGTCAGGTGTTCGATGTACACCACGTCGGGGAGCTCGGCGTGCGGGAAGCGCAGGATGCTGAACGCGCCGCCGGCCGCCGCGTGGCCGCCCGAGTCGAACGGGATCACCTGAAGCCGCACGTGCGGGGAGTCGCCCACCTCGATCAGGTAACGGATCTGCTCGCGCAGCACCTCGTAGCCGCCGATCGG
>NZ_CAKUCL010000468.1 GCF_934643405.1 uncultured Actinoplanes sp. | reverse complement strand
CTTCGACGCTCATGAGTTCGCTCCGGTCGGGACGAGGCCCAGCAGGGCCAGCTTTTCGATCATGGCGCCCTCGGTGAAGGGCTTGATCACGTACTCGTGGGCGCCCGCGGCGAGCGCCCGTACGATCTGGCTCTGTTCGCTCTCGGTGGTGACCATGACCAGCGTCATCTCGCGCAGCCGCGGATCGGCACGCACGCTGGTGACGAACTCGAGCCCGTTCATGTTCGGCATGTTCCAGTCGATGAGGGCCACCTCCGGCACCTCGGTCATCTCGGCCAGCAGGTCGAGCGCCTCACGCCCGTCGCCCGCCTCCACCGCCTCGAAGTTCAGCTTCGTGACGATGCGCTTGAGGATCATGCGCATCGCGCGGGAGTCGTCGATCACCATGGCGCGCATCGCGGCTCATCCCCTTCTCACGGCGCCCGCGGGCACCCCGTTGCGGACTCGGTATGCGGAGGTGCGGCCGGCGGCCACGCGCTCGTAGTTGTCGTCGATCCCGATGGTGGTCTCGGCGGCGCCCAGGAAGAGCCATCCGTCGGGGCGCAGCAGCTTCGCCGCGTTCTGCAGCACCGTGCGCTTGGTGGCCACGTCGAAATAGATCAGGACGTTGCGCAGGAAGATCACGTCGAAGGGCTGCATGGCGGGCAACGGCGTGGTCAGGTTCAGCAGCCGGAACGAGACGTTGCGGCGCAGCGCCTGGGTGACCCGCCAGTGCGCGCCGGCCCGCTCGAAGTACTGCACCAGCTGGGCCGCGGGCAGGCCGCGGTTGACCTCGACCTGGCTGTACTCGGCGGTCTCGGCCCGCTTGACCATCTCGGTGGAGATGTCGGTGCCCATGATCTCGTAGCCCCAGCCCGCCGGCAGGGCCTCCTGCAGGGTGATGGCCAGGCTGTACGCCTCCTGGCCGCTGGAGCTCGCCGCCGACCAGACCCGCACCTTCCGGGTCGCCGAGCGCGACTTGATCAGCTCGGGCAGGACCACGTCGGTGAGCGCGGCGAACGGTTCGCGGTCCCGGAACCACGAGGTCTCGTTGGTGGTCAGCGCGTCGATGATCTTGCGCTGGTTCGCCGGGTTCGGGCGGCGCTGGAGGTCGGCCAGGAACTCGGTGACGCTGGCCGAGCCGACCGCCCGGGCGACCGGGATGAGCCGGGCCTCGACCAGGTACTCCTTGCCGGGCGCCAGCACGATCGACGCCTCCCGGCGGACCAGCTGGGCGACGAAGTTGAACTCGGCCTGGGACAGGGTCATCGGGTCACCGCCGCGTTACGTCCGGACTTCACCCGGCTGAGCAGGAAGGACGCGACCTGGTCGAGGGGCAGTACCTCGTCGGCGAGGCCGGCGGTCACCACCGCGCCGGGCATGCCCCACACCACCGAGCTCGCCTCGTCCTGCGCCAGGATCTCGGCGCCCGCGTCCCTGAGCACCTTCGCGCCGTTGCGGCCGTCCTGTCCCATTCCGGTGAGCACAGTCGCGTGCGCCGACGCCCTGTAGAGGCTCGCCACCGACCGGAACATCACGTCCACCGCCGGCCGGCAGGAATTCTCCGGTGGCGCCCCGCTGAGCTGGGTGAGGGTCGCGGTGCCCCGGCGGTGCAGGACCAGGTGCTGGTCTCCGGGCGCGATGTAGACCGAGCCCGCGGTCAGCTCCATGCCGTCGGTGGCCTCGACGACACGCAACGGCGTGCTGCGATCGAGCCGCTCGGCGAACATCCGGGTGAAGACCGGCGGCATGTGCTGGGTGATCACGATGGGCACCGGCAGGTCGGCGGGCAACCCGGTCAGCACCTTGGTGAGCGCGTCCGGCCCGCCGGTGGACGAGCCGATCGCCAGCAGGTCGATGCGGCCACCCGGCGCGCGCCGGACGGCCGGGCGGGCCGGCGCTGCCTTGGCCGGGCCGGTGGGCGCCAGCCCCGCGCGGGGCGGCGC
>NZ_CAKUCL010000467.1 GCF_934643405.1 uncultured Actinoplanes sp. | reverse complement strand
CCGCGTGGCGCGGGCCGGCACCGGCCCGCGCCGCGTGGCGGCGACCGCGGCCGTGCTGAGCCTGATGCTCGCCTCCGGCTGCTCGGCGCGGGCGGCCGCCAACCGGTCCCCGGCCGCGCCGGCCACGCCGCCGGCCGGGCAGCCGGTCGGTGTCTGCGCGGACGCCGCCGGCGACGGCGGGGCGGCCGACCTGCTGTCGGTCACCGCGATCACCGCCGGGCAGCAGGTGTTCCTGGCATTCGCCTTCGCGGCGGATGTGCCGCCCGGCGCGGCCACCCTGACCCTGCGATCCGCGTCCCCGCAACGCCAGGTGCGGATCGCGCTGCGCGACGCGCAACCGGTGACGGTGACGATGGAGGCGGGCGACAGTACGGCCGCGTCCGCGCACCCGGACGAGGTGGTGCACGTGGCGGGCGCCGACGTCCACGTCGTACTGCCGGACGTGATGATGCCCGCGGGAGCACGAGGCTGGAGCGTCGTCACGACGGCCGGCTCGGCCCGCGACGTGTGCGCCGCCTAGCAGGACCTCACACGGCGGACCGCTGCGCCCGGGACAGCAGCTCGATCACCGGCACCTGCTGCAGGACGCCGTCGAACAGCGCCTTGGTCACCGGCAACGGGTCCACCCCCACCTCGGCGGCGAGGGTGACCCGGCAGCGGTGGTACGCCGCCAGGGCCGAGCGCTGATCGTCCAGCACGTAGTGCCCGACCACCAGCATCTGGTAGGCGCGCTCGTTGAGCAGGTCCGCGCCGACCGCCCGTTCGGCGAGCGACACGGCCCGGGTGGCATCGCCGACCAGCAGCGCCGACTGTGCGGCGTCGAGCAGCAGCTGGACGCACCGCATCCGGTATCGGACCCGGGCGCTGACCGCCCAGGCCGCGTACGGCTCGTCCTCGAGCAGATCGCCGACGGCGATCGCCAGGGCGGCCTCGCAGGCCGCGGAGTCCGGCATCGCGGCCATCAGGGCGTCGAACCGGTCGATGTCCACGCGGGCGACCTGCCGGTCGAGCCGGTATCCGCCCGGCTCGCTGACGATCACCGTGGAACCGGGCCGCCCGGGGGTGGCCAGCGCGCGCCGCAGCACACAGGCGTAGTGCTCCACCGTGGCGGAGACGTTCGCCGGCGCCCGGCCGTCCCACATGAGCTCGGCCAGACGCTCCTTGCTCAGCCCCCGGGAGTGCAGAGCGAGCAGCTGCAACAACTGCTTGGGCTTGCGCCCGCCGAAGTCGCGCCGGTGCAGCACCGCGGCACCTGTGTCAACGCGAATCGGCCCGAACAGGGATATGTACACCCGGATCACCTCGCAGGCATCACCCTCTCTTCTGCGTTTCCCCTGATCAACGGTCACTCGGCCCGCGCGCCGGCCCGTTCGGCGCGAGGGCGGGGCCGGTCGGCTGGAACCGGCGGGGCTGGTCAGCCCCGGCCGCAAGATGCGATCGTACGAAGCTTGGGGGTGGCTGCGCTGGACGAGTACCTGTGGCTGGAAGCCCTGGACGCGCCCGAGGTGGTGCGGTGGGTGACCGAGCGCAATACGGAGACCCTGAACACGGCAGGCCCGGGCTTCGCGCGGACGAGGGACGAGATCCGCGAGGTCCTCGACAGCAAGGACCGCATCCCGTTCCCGGGCTGGCGGGGTGACGGCTTCTACTACGACTTCTGGGTGGACGCCGATCATCCGAGGGGACTGTGGCGGCGGACCACCGAGGAGGAGTTCCGCCGGGACGAGCCCGATTGGGACGTGCTGCTCGATCTCGACGCGCTGAACGCGGCCGAGGACGAGAACTGGACGTGGGGCGGCGTGACGGTGCTGCGCCCGGCGTACGACCGCTGCCTGATCAGCCTGTCCCGTGGCGGCGCCGACGCGGTGGTGGACACCGACCCGGACACCAACGACGAGTATCTGATCGCCGCCGAGGGCTTCCTCCGGCCGGCCGTCCTGAGCCTGGG
>NZ_CAKUCL010000466.1 GCF_934643405.1 uncultured Actinoplanes sp. | reverse complement strand
GACTGGTCACCCGCACGAGCAGCCGAACGCTACGACGTGTCCTGGCGCACCGCGAAGAAGTGGGCTGACCGCTACCGGGCCGAAGGCGAAGCCGGCATGCACGACCGCTCATCACGACCACATCGACAGCCGAACCGCACCCCGGCGCCGACGGTCCGCAAGATCCTGCACCTGCGCCGCAAACGCCGCCTCGGCCCCGTCCCGATCGCCGAACAGGTCGGCCTGGCCGCCTCCACCGTGCACGCCGTGCTGACCCGCCACCGAGCGAACCGGCTCTCCCACCTCGACCGAGCCACCGGCGAGCCGGTTCGCCGCTACGAACACCAACGCCCGGGCGACCTGCTGCACGTCGACGTCAAGAAACTCGGCAACGTGCCCGACGGCGGCGGCTGGCGCTACCTCGGCCGCCCAGCAGGCGACCGCAACCGCCAAGCCACCGCCCGACGCACCGGCCGACGCCGCGGCGACTACGAACCCGCCATCGGCACCGCATTCGTGCACACCGTCATCGACGACCACTCCCGCGTCGCCTACGCCGAAATCCACGACGACGAGACCGCCGTGACCGCCACCGCCGTACTACGCCGCGCGACCGCCTGGTTCAACCAACGCGGCGTCACCGTCCACCGGGTGCTCTCAGAGGGCGGTTTGTGAGCTTTCCGTAGTTCGTCATCGCTCGATGTCGTGACGTTCGAGCTGCGCCGATGCCTGATCGGTGGGCATGCTGGTTGAGCTGTTCATGGGCGAACGAAAGGCGTATCCCAGTGATCTGACCGACGAGCAGTGGGCGGTGGTGGGTCCGTTCCTGGAGGCGTGGAAAAGCGAAGCATCCGTCGGTGTCCGGGCATCAAGGCCGCTACTCGTTGCGGGAAATCCTGAACTCGATCTTCTATCAGAATCGGACCGGGTGTCAGTGGGCGTATCTGCCGCATGACCTGCCGCCGAAGTCCGCAACCTATTACTACTTCGCGTTGTGGCGTGACGACGGCACCGACCAGGCGATCCATGATCTGCTGCGCTGTCAGGCGCGGGAGAAGGCCGGCCGCCGGGAGGACCCGTCCGCGATCATTTTGGACACTCAGTCGATCCGCGCCGCTAACCATGTTCCGGCCGCCACCACCGGCAAGGACGCCGGCAAGAAGGTGCCCGGCCGCAAACGTGGGCTGGCCGTCGACGCGCTCGGACTGATCATCGCGGTGGTGGTGACCGCGGCGTCGGTCACCGACACCGTGATCGGTGTCCGGTTGCTGGACAAGGTCGTCGAGCACACCCCGACCGTCACCCGGGCGTGGGTGGACGCCGGGTTCAAGCACGACCTGGGCATCCACGGCGCCCTGCTCGGTGTCGACGTCGAGGTGGTCAAGCGCAGCGACACCAAGCCCGGGTTCGTCCCGATCGCCAAGCGGTGGGTGGTCGAGCAGGTCAACGGCACGTTGATGCTGCACCGCCGGCTGGTCCGCGAGTACGAGAGCCGCCCGGAGTCGTCGGTGTCGCGGACTCTGTGGGCCTCGGCGGCCAACCTCGTGCGGCGGCTGACCGGCACCAGCACACCGTCCTGGCGGGATCCGGCGTGAACACCACGACGATCCTCGACCTGATCGCCGCCCGTGAAGCCGCCGCGTCCGCCGCCCGCGACGACCTGCGCGAGCAGATGAGCAAGCTCGTCACCGACGTGGCCGCCATCGAGACCGAACTGGCCGACCTGGCGACCACCCGCCAGACCTTGATCAAGATCCTCGAAGACGAAGTGACTGCCTCTGAGCCGGCCGTCATCAGCGAGCCCTACCAGCAGATCCTCGCCGTGTTCACCGCTGACCGTGGCGGCCTTCGCGCGAAAGATGTCTGCCTGGCATTGGGCATCGGCACCGAACCCAAGGACACCGAAGGCATCCGCGCCAAGCTGAAACGCCTGGTCAACCGGCAAATCCTGACCGAGACCCCGCCCGGCCTCTTCACC
>NZ_CAKUCL010000465.1 GCF_934643405.1 uncultured Actinoplanes sp. | reverse complement strand
GTGGCGACCCGGGCCGATTTCCGGTCGCGTCCGGGTGGGGCCGACGGCGTACGGTGACGCCATGAAGATCATCGTGCTGGACGACTACCAGCGGGTGGCGCGCGCCTACGGGCCGTTCGACGCGCTCGGCGGCGACCCCGTCGCGGTCGAGGTGCTGCACGAGCACATCGCCGACGAGGACGCCCTGGTCGCGGCGCTGCGCGGCGCCGAGGTGGTGGTGGCGATGCGGGAGCGTACGGCGTTCCCCGCGGCCCTGTTCGACCGCCTGCCCCACCTGCGGCTGCTGGTCACCACCGGCATGGCCAACGCGGCGATCGACCTGGCGGCGGCGGCCGCGCACGGCGTCACGGTCAGCGGCACGGTGATGTACGGGTCGACGAAGAGCTCGAACGCCACCGAGCTGACCTGGGCCCTGATCCTGGCCTGCCGGCGGCACGTGGTCACCGAGGACCGCGCGCTGCGCGACGGCCGCTGGCAGACCACCATCGGCGCCGATCTGGCCGGCAGCACCCTCGGCGTCCTGGGCCTGGGCCGCCTGGGCACCCAGGTGGCCCGGATCGGCCAGGCCTTCGACATGCGGGTGATCGCCTGGAGCCAGAACCTGACGCCCGAGCGGGCCGCTTCGACCGGCGCGACGTGCGTGACCAAGGACGAGCTGTTCGCCACGAGCGACGTCCTGACCGTCCACCTGAAACTGAGCCCGCGCTCGACGGGCCTGATCGGCGCCGCCGAGCTGGCCGCCATGAAACCCTCGGCGATATTGGTCAACACGTCGCGAGGCCCCATTGTGGACCAGAACGCCCTGGTGACCGCCTTGACCGCGGGCACCATCGCGGGCGCCGGACTCGACGTCTACGACGAGGAGCCGCTGCCGCCCGGCAACCCGCTGCTCGGCGCGCCGAACACCGTGCTGCTGCCGCATCTCGGTTACGTGACCGCCGGCGGTTACCGCGCGATGTACGAACAGGTGGTCGAGGACATCGCGGCGTGGCGCTCCGGCTCGCCCGTGCGGGTGCTCACCTGAACCGGCCGGACGGTGGCTGCCCGCGAACGCCCTGACGTGGGAGGATGCGCAGGTGGCACGGCCTTTGCTGGAACGCGGGCGGGAGCTCGCGGCGCTCGGTTCCGCGGCCGGCGAAGCGGCGGCCGGCCGGGGCTCCGTCGTTCCGGTGAGCGGCGAGGCCGGCATCGGCAAATCAGCCCTGATCCGGGCGATCCGGACGGTGCTGCCGCCGGAGGGTCGCCTACTGCGATGATCTCGCCACCCGCCCGGTGCTCGGGCCCTTCCGCGATCTGGCCGGGGCCGCCGGGCCGCAGCTCACCCGCGCTGGGCCAGGGCGGCGACCGCAACCAGCTGCTCGACGCGTTGCGCACCGAGTTCGAGGCCGCCGGGCCGCCCGCCGTCCTGGTCGTCGAGGACGCCCACCGGGCCGACGAGGCCACTCGGTGACCTCCGGCAACCCGTTCTTCGTCACCGGGCTGATCGCCGCCGGCGGCGCCCGGCATCCGCCGCCGACCATCGTCGACGCGGTGCGGGCCCGCGTCCGTACGGTCGGCCCCGCCACCCGGGATCTGCTGGAGCAGCTCGCCGTGGTCCCCACCGCGGGGGATCGGTGCCTGGTCGAGCACCGCGCCGGCCGCCGCGGCCGGGCCGAGCACGCCTGGCTGCACGGCGGTGACCCGGGAGCACTGGCCGCCCTCGAGACCACGTAGGCCGAGGCGTGCCGGTCGGGGGTGGCCCCGCTGCGCGAGGAGCTGGGGTACTGGATGACGAGATTCGGCCGCCCGATCGATTCGCAACCGTCCGGTCATCCGTACGCCCTGCAGGCGGCCGGCCGGTGGCGGGAGGCGGCCGCGGTCTGGCAGGCGACCGGATGCCGGTAGGAGTACGCCGCCGCGCTGGCCGACAGCCCCGAGCCCGGCGACCTGCTGCAGGCCCTGGCCGAGCTGGACGCCCTGC
>NZ_CAKUCL010000464.1 GCF_934643405.1 uncultured Actinoplanes sp. | reverse complement strand
TTCGCCGCCGACTGCGCCTACTACCTGGACAAGCGCAAGCGCGGCTTCGACCGGGTCGTGATCATGCTGGGCGCCGACCACCACGGCTACATCGGCCGGATGAAGGCGATGGCGGCCTGCTTCGGCGACGACCCGGAGAAGAACCTCGAGATCCTCATCGGCCAGCTGGTCAATCTCGTGCGGGACGGGGAGCCGGTGCGGATGAGCAAGCGCGCCGGCACGGTGGTGACGCTGGAGGACTTCGTCGAGGCGCTGGGCGTGGACGCCACCCGGTACGCGCTGGCCCGTTACTCGTCGGACTCCCCGATCAACCTGGACATCGCGGTCTGGACCAAGGCGGGCAACGACAACCCGGTCTACTACGTGCAGTACGTCGCGGCGCGCACCGCGAACGTGGCCCGCAACGCCGCCGAGGTGGGTCTGACCCGCGGCGAGCCGGACGACTTCCAGCCCGGCCTGCTCCGCCACGAGAAGGAGAACGAGCTGCTCAAGGCCCTCGGGGAGTACCCGGCCGTGGTGGCCCGTTCGGCCGAGCTGCGCGAGCCGCACCACGTCGCGCGGTACCTCGAGGAGGTCGCCGGCGCGTACCACCGGTTCTACGACAAGTGCCGGGTGCTTCCGCTGGGCGACGAGCCGATCACCGATCTTCAGCGCGCCCGGCTCTGGCTGAACGACGCCACCCGTACGGTGATTGCGAACGGTTTGGGCCTGCTGGGCGTCTCCGCCCCCGAAAGGATGTAGGTCATGCGAGCTCATGAGGCCGGTGCGCTGCACGGAGACCTGGGTTACCGGGGTCCCGCGTGGCTGCGCACCCCGGCGGACGTGAACGCTCTCGTCCCCCAGCTGTGGCCACGGACGGTGAGCCGTACGGACGACGGGGCACTGGAGATCGGCGGCGTGAGCGTGGCCGATCTCGCGGCCGAGCACGGCACCCCGGCGTACCTGCTGGACGAGGACGACCTGCGCGGACGCTGCCGGGATTTCGCCGCCGCCTTCGCCGGCGCCGACGTCTACTACGCGGGCAAGTCGTTCCTGTGCAAGGCGGTGGTCCGGGTGATCGAGGAGGAGGGGCTCTTCCTCGACGTGTGCTCGGGCGGCGAGCTCGCGGTGGCGCTGGCCGCCGGCTTCCCGGCGGAGCGGATCGGCTTTCACGGCAACAACAAGTCGATGTCCGAATTGTCCCGTGCGGTGGACGCGGGCGTGGGCCGGATCGTCGTCGACTCCTTCGACGAGATCTTCCGCCTCACGGAGCTCGCCCAGGAGAAGAACAAGAGGCCCAAGGTCCTCGTACGGGTCACGGTCGGCGTCGAGGCTCACACGCACGAATTCATCGCGACCGCCCACGAGGATCAGAAGTTCGGCTTCTCCCTCGCCGGCGGGGCGGCGTTCGCGGCCGCCGTGCGGATCCTCGACGAGGGCGTGCTCGACCTGCGGGGTCTCCACTCGCACATCGGCTCGCAGATCTTCGACACCAGCGGCTTCGAGGTCGCGGCCCGGCGGGTGCTGGAGCTGCAGGCTCAGATCCGCGACGCCCGCGGGGTCGAGCTGGCCGAACTCGACCTCGGCGGGGGCTTCGGTATCGCGTACACCACCCAGGACGACCCCTCCGCCCCGGGTGACCTCGCCAAGCGCATCAACAAGATCGTCGAGTCGGAGTGCGAGCTCAACTCGCTGCGCGTGCCGCGGCTCTCGATCGAGCCGGGCCGGGCGATCGTCGGCCCGTCGGTCTTCACCCTGTACGAGGTGGGGACGGTCAAGGACGTCGACGGCATCCGGACGTACGTGAGCGTCGACGGGGGCATGAGCGACAACATCCGTACGGCCCTGTACGACGCCTCCTACTCGGCCACCGTGGCCTCGCGCCGCAGCGAGGCCGAGCCGATGCTGGCCCGCGTCGTGGGAAAGCATTGTGAATCCGGGGACATCGTCGTGAAGGATGAATTCCTGCCCGCCGACGTGCAGCCCGGAGATCTTCTCGCCGTGCC
>NZ_CAKUCL010000463.1 GCF_934643405.1 uncultured Actinoplanes sp. | reverse complement strand
CACGGCGCGTGGATCACCGAGCTGGCCGCGGCGGGCGAGCTCTGGTGGGCCACCGGGTGGGGACACCATGCCAACGAGCGCTACCTCCCGCTGCTCGGCGTCGAGCCGCTCCCGTTCGTTGTCTTTCCGCCGGTGCCGTTCGAGCCGGAGCTGAAGGTGCCTGCGGTGGCGGAGTTGGTGCGGGACCGGCCGGCGGCGTGGATCGATGACAACCACCCCGAGGCCGGCCGGCGCTGGGCGGCCGAAAGGGAGGCGAGAACGCTGCTGGTGGACATCGATCCGGCCGTCGGATGGACACGCACGGACGTGGACCGAGTCTTGGAATGGGCGGCCTAGACGACCGCCGGCCCGGCGCGAGCGCCGCAGGGCTAACGCGATGACCTCATGTAAACGTCCAGAGCGCCGATGAATCGCTCCAAGTTCGACGCCAGCTCTTCCTTCTCGGCTGCCGAATAGTCGCTCAGCACCTGTCCGTAGACCACCCGCCTCGCCGCGCGCACCGCCTCCACCTGGGCCAAACCCTGCGGCGTCGCCTCGATCACGGTGCCGCGGCCGTCGGCGGGGTCGCGGCGGCGCTCGATCAGGCCGTCGTTCTCCAGCGTCGTCAGCTGGCGGGTCACGGTGGAGCCGTCCAGGTTGAGCGCGTCGGCCAGCGCGGACACGTTGAGCGGGCCGTCGGACTGGAGCCGGCGCAGGATCACGTACGCGGCGCGGTCGAGCGCCCGGTGCGGACGGCCGCCGGTCGAGCGGCGGGTCGCCTCGCCCAGCCGCATGAGCAGCGCCACCTGGGTCTCGATGGTTCCGAGCACGTCCTCGTCGGCGGTCATAGCTGTATGATACAGCGAAAATGGGGAGGGGCCATGTTGGTACCACCGGAGTTGGCCCGCAATGTCCGCGCGTACTGGCCGGACACCGGCGAACAGTGGCTCGCGGATCTGCCCGGCCTGATCGACGAGGTCACCGGCGCGTGGGATCTGACGATAACCCGGCCGCACCGGATGACGATCCATTGGGTGGCCGCCGTTACCCGACGGGATGGGGCTCACGGCGTACTCAAACTCGGTGTTCCCGATCGTCATCTCGACCCCGAGGCGGAGGCTTTGCGCATTTTCGACGGGGATGGGGCGGTCCGGCTGCTTGCCGAAGACGCGCAGCGAGGAGCAATCCTTCTGGAGAGCGTCTTTCCCGGTACGCCGTTGGCCGAGCATGCCGACGACGAGGAAGCGACGCGGGTCCTGATCGAGACCGCGCAACGGCTTCATCGAGCACCGCCGGCCGGTTGCACGCTGCCGCACCTGCGCACACTGGCCAAAGGTTTCCGGAAATATCCGGCAGGCGGCCTCGTGCCGCAGCCGATGGTCGACCGAGCGGCCGAGTTGTTCGACGCGCTGTGCGAGAGCGCAAGCCAAGCGACGGGCGCAAGCCAACCGACAGGCGCAAGCCAACCGACAGGCGCAAGCCAACCGACAAGCCCAAGCCAACCGACAGGCGCAAGCCAACCGACAAGCCCAAGCCAACCGACAAGCCCAAGCCAAGGTACAAGCCCGAGCCAACCGACAAGCCGCCAACCGGCGGGCTGGAATGCGGCTGTGAATGCGCCGGCGGACGTTGTGCTGCACGGCGACCTGCATCACGGCAACGTCCTTCGCGGCCCGGACGACACCTGGGTGGCGATCGACCCGCACGGCTTTGTCGGTGACCCCGGATATGACGGCGGCGCGCTCCTCTACAACCCCGACAACCGGGACGCGACGCTCCTCGTCCCGAGGCGCATCGAGCAGCTCTCCGACCACGGCGACCGCGATCGGGTCATCGCCTGGGGCTACGTCATGGGCGTTCTGTCGCAGATCTGGAGTGGTGACCGGCCGACAAGGGCCCTCGACGTGGCTAGGTTGCTGGAACCTCGGCTGCCCTAGTACTGCAACGGCACTCAGCTGGCGAAACGTATCGATGATCGGGTCGTTGGGCTGGGTATGACGGCGGTCGATG
>NZ_CAKUCL010000462.1 GCF_934643405.1 uncultured Actinoplanes sp. | reverse complement strand
CGTACGTCGGCTGCCTCGCCCCATGACAACGTGAAACCTGAGCCTCCGTGGCCGTAGCAGGCGATCACCGGGCGGGAGAACGACGGCAGGGGCTCCAGGCGGACGGTGGGGCGGGCTGGGCGTAGGCCGACCGCTCGGGACTTCACGGGCAAGCCCGTCAAGTCGGGGACCAAGGCCGTCGCGCGGGCCAGGATTGCGGCCTCGACGGCGGCGTCGGGGCGCTCGTCCCACGAATGGGCGTCGTCGGTGCCGCCGCAAACTATGTCGTCGTCACGGGGAACCACATAGGTCAAGCCGGCGGGGTTGTCGTCGTCCAGGACGAAGTCGGTCAAGCCGGGGTTGGCCAGGCGGACTATCTGGCCTCGGACGGGATGCAACGACGGGTCGCCGCCCACCAGAGCTGCCGAACCCAAGCCTGCGGCTATCACCACCGCGTCGGCGTCGGGCAGGTCGGCGTCCACAGACGACACCGCACGAGTCTCGAAGCGCACGCCCAAGCCCATCAGCTGATCGCGCAGCCAGGACAGGTAGACGTCGGTGACGACCAGCGGCAAATGGCACCGTATGCCGCTGCAACCCGGGGGAACGACCGCCGCCGGACGAGCCGACGGCACGGTTTCCATCCAGCTCAGATCGGGCGACGCCGTACGGGAGAGGACCGTGCCCTCCCGGAGCCGCACCCCGGTCGCGGGGTCGTCGGAAAGGGCGACCAGACGTCGATAGGTCACCGCCGCCGACTCGTCGACCCGCGGGGAGTGGCCCACCTCGTACGGGAACCAGATCGCCGCCGCGATCGACGAGGTCGAGTCGTGGTGATTCCGGGCCGTCACGACCGTGACCTCGTGCCCGGACGAGGCCAATTCGTGCGCCACGGTCATTCCGATCACTCCGCCACCGACGACCGCCACGCGCATGCGCCTCAGCCTAGGCCCGGCCTCCGATGGTGAGGAAGACGTTGTCAATCTCCCCAGCGAACTGGTCGTTGCCGTCGCCCGGGCCCTTGCCGCCCACGCGCAACGGTGACGGGTTCGCGATCGACAGGTCGGCCGGCACCCCCACCGAGGCGCGCGAGACGCCGTCGACCAGCATGCTCAGCGAGGTGCGCCGCCGCACGCAGGCGAGGTCGTGCCATTTGCCGTCGGCCACGTCGATCCACGGCTCGGCCCGGTAGATGCCACTGCCGCCGCCCGCCACCACGCAGCTCGGATGACCCAGCCGGTGATCCACCTGAAGCTTGAACTGGCCCATCCCGCCGACCGAATAGCCCTTCTGCAGCACGTTGGCCCCGTCCGCGAGATCGGCATGCGTCATCCGCACCGACGCCCCGTACCGCAGCGGCCGCGTCCCCGGGTTCAGGCTGTCGTCGCGCACACCCTGCAGGATCGCCCGCGGGCACTGCTTCTCACGCGCCAGCCGGCACCGGTTCGGATAGGCAAGGGCAAAACCAGAGGCTTGCGGTACGAGACGAAGGCTGCCGCCGTTCTGTCCGAAGGGCCGCAGTTGGTACCGTCCGGACGCGTCCATGATCGGGCGATGAATCCCGCCGTCGAAGGTGTAGCGCAGGCTCACCGGCCGAGAGGCGACGCCAACCCTGGGCGGACCGGAATCCGGCACGTCCGACCGCGCTCCCGCACCCGGCACGTCCGACCGCGCTCCCGCACCCGGCACGTCCGACCGGGCCCCCGCACCCGGCAGCACCGAGTCCGCCGCGGTGTTGGGCAGCTGGCCTCCGACGGGCGGCGAGCCCGCGGCGAAGGCCGGCAGCGAAGACCGCGTACGGCCCGCAGCGAAGGTCAGCAGGACCAGGAGTCCGACCAGCACAAGGCCCCACCGATTTCTCGACATAAGGTAATTGTCCGGATCGAGGCTGGCTGACTCGTAGCCACACCCCGGTGGCCGGGGAAAGCACCCGGGAGCGGTCAGTCAACCGTCGGAGGCGGCCGGCGAAAGCACCCGGCGGGGTCAGCCGAGCGTTCAGGGGAGCGGCAGCC
>NZ_CAKUCL010000461.1 GCF_934643405.1 uncultured Actinoplanes sp. | reverse complement strand
AGCGGCCGGGCCGGCTTCACACCCTGCTGCTCGTACGCGATGGCGGTCGCCTCGACCGCACCGATCCAGATCGGCAGGTAACGATCGCCGTCGACCTCCCGCAGCAGGACGATCGGCTGGTTGCTGGGCAGCTCCACCCGAACCCCGACCACGCTCAGCTCGCGCACAGCCCGCCTCCGTGTCGTCGTAGTGGTGGTGTAGTCGTCGCGCTGCCGCCCCGCGCGGCTGCCCCTAACCTGCACGGTACACGCACGCCGTCGGGATCCCACGCGTGCGGCATACCCCGCTCGCGTGCCGCGAACCCGGTTCAGCGCCCCAGTTCGGCGCGCAGGCCGGCCCGTACCAGAGCCGCGTGCAGCCGCTGCGAGAGCGCCTGCAGCTCCCGTGCGGTCTCCGCGGCGCGCGCCCGCGCCGCCGGGTCGCTCTGCCGCACCAGCGGCGCCAGAAGCTGCGTGAACAGGCCCACCTCGCGGTCCGAGGCGGCCCGGAACGCGCGCAGGTGGCGCGTCTCCAGGCCGTACCGGGTGAGACCCACCACCGCCTCGACGATGACCACCGCGTCGCCGTCGTACCAGCCGGGCGGGCGGGCGGTCACCAGACCGATCTGCTCGAGCTCGTCGAGCAGCTGCGGGCTCACCCCGGTGCGTTCGATCACATCGTCGCGCGGCACCCGGGTGTCCTGCGGATCGGCGGCCTTCTCCGCCCCCACCGCCACCAGCGTGGGCCGTGGCGGCGCGGGCGGTTCCTCGGCCATCCGGTCGAGCTGTTCGCGGATCACCCGCAACGGGAGATACTGATCACGCTGCGCGGTGAGGACGAACCGCAGCCGGGCCACGTCGTTCCACGAGTACTTGCGGTAGCCGGAGGCGGTGCGCTGGGGATCGACCAGCCCCTCCGCCTCCAGGAACCGCAACTTCGAGATCGTCGTATCCGGGAACTCGGTGCGCAGATGGGCCAGCACCTCCCCGATGCTCATCAGCGCAGCCTCACGCCCGGCCCCGGAGCGGGGAGCCCCCGGGTCGCGCGCTGCCGCCCCCGACGGGTTCACGCCCGGCCGCCCTCGCCCTCCGGCCGCGGGCCGGCGATGAACACGAGGCGGAACTTGCCGATCTGCACCTCGTCACCGTTGCTCAGGGTGGCCGCCTCGACCCGCTCCCGGTTCACGTACGTGCCGTTGAGCGAGCCGACGTCGCGCACGGTGAACGTGCCGCCCTCGCGATGGAACTCGGCGTGCCGGCGCGACACCGTCACGTCGTCGAGGAAGATGTCGCTGTCAGGGTGCCGGCCGCTGGTCGTCACGTCGTGATCGAGCAGGAACCGGGCACCCGCGTTCGGGCCACGGCGCACCACCAGCAGTGCCATCCCCGGCGGGAGCGAGCCGGACATCCGGCTGGGCACCACGTCGGTGTCGGGACCCTCGAGCACCTCGTCGAGGGCGCCGAGGTTCAGCGTGGACGTGACGTCGAGTGGGGGGAACTCGTCGTCTGGGCGCGTCATCGGACCACCTCACGGATCAGTTGGTCGCCGCCAGGCGGCACGGGAACTCCCCCGCCGCGGCCGTTAGGCCCGGACGCACGACTATCGGTATCAGATTTCAAAGGAATAACAGTTGTTGTGCCCCGCGAGCCTAGTAAGTGCCAATATCGCGGGGCAACCGGACGCGCGGATATCGATCAACTCTCGGTGAGCGCCTTGTAGGCGGCCGCGTCGAGCAGCTGCCCGATCGCCGCCGGATCGGCCGGGGCGATCTCCACGAGCCAGCCGGCCGCGTACGGCTCGGCGTTGATCAGCTCCGGCTCGTCGCCCAGCGACGCGTTCTTGGCCACAATGGTGCCGGAGATCGGTGCATAGATCTCCGAGACGCTCTTGGTCGACTCGATCTCACCGAGCGAGTCGCCGGCCTGCACCTCGGTGCCCTCGTCGGGCAGCTGCACGAAGACGATGTCGCCCAGCGCGTCCTGCGCGAAGTGGGTGATGCCCACCCGCACGGGCCCGCTGCCGTCACCGGCCACCCATTCGTGCTCAGCCGTGTACCGCAGGTCCTCAGGAATCACGC
>NZ_CAKUCL010000460.1 GCF_934643405.1 uncultured Actinoplanes sp. | reverse complement strand
GCGCGCCTGGATGGAGCGGGACGCAACGGTCGAGTAAGAACCGCAACAATCGGCCTCTCGGATGAACCGGTGCGGGCGCCGACCGTAGAGAGGTTGTGACCGATGTATTGGGAGAGTTCCGGGCGCCGGCCGAGCTGATCCGCCGGTACCACGACGCCGGGGTGTGGCGGAACCAAGGACCGATCTCCGACCTGCGACGGTGGCAGCGGGAACGGCCGGACGCCACCGCGATCATCCAGTGGCGCAACGGGGTGGAGGCCGAGCGGATCAGCTGGGCGCAGTACGCCCGCCACGTCGAGCGGTTCGCGGCGGCCCTGCGGGAGCTGGGTGTGGGACGCGGGGACGTGGTGGCCGTGTGGCTGCCGAACCTGTGGCAGGTCAACGCCCTGCTGCTCGCCTGCGCCCGGATCGGGGCGGTGAACGCGCCGCTGCTGCCGACCCTCCGCGAGCGGGAACTGTCGCGCATCCTGACCCGGCTGGGCGCGAAGGTGGTCATCACGGTCGACGAGTGGGCCGGGTTCCGCCACTCGCGGGCCCTGGAGACGCTGGCCGCGGACCTTCCGCAGCTGCGGCACCGCGTCGTGCTGGGCGAGACCCGGGACGGCGAGATCGATTTCGAGCGCTTCTTCCACCGTACGGACCCCGCAGCGCAACTGCCGGACGCCGCGGAGGACCCGGATCGCCTCGCCCTGGTGCTCTTCACCTCCGGCACCTCCGGCGAGCCGAAGGGTGTGCTGCACAGTTTCAACACGATCTACGCCGGCATCGCGCCGATCGCCACGACCGAGCGCATCGGACCGGACGACACGATGTTCATCCCGCACGCGCTGACCTTCATCGGCGGGACGCTGTACGGGATCTGCATGCCGCTGTTCGCCGGCGCCACGACGGTCGTGCTGGACAGCTGGGATGCCGCGACGGCGCGCCGGATGCTGCGTGACACCCGGACCACCGTGATGTTCGCCGGGCCGATCTTCTTCGAGCAGCTCATCGCGGCCGGCGGCGGTGAGGGACTCGGCCTGCGGCTGGCGGTCTCCGGCGCCACCACGATCCCGCAGCAGCTCGTCCGCGAGCTGCCGGACGCGCTCGGCGTTCCGCTGCGAACACTGTGGGGCATGACCGAGGTCGCGGCGCAGACCTGGACGCGCGCGACGGACCCGTGGGACTGGGGCACGCGCTCCGACGGCTCCCCGGGCCCGGGGCTCGAGATCCAGCTGCGCGGCGGCGACGTGGTGAGCAAGGAACAGCCGGCGCGGCTCTTCGTCCGCGGCGCCGGTGTCACCCTGGCCACGCTCGGCCGGGACAGCGGCACGCTGCGGGTGCTGGCCGACCACGACGACGGCTGGTACGACACCGGCGACCTGGCGATCCCGGACGGGCGCGGCGGCATCCGCATCATCGGGCGGGTCGCCGACCGGATCGGGACGCTGTTCATGATCCCGGTCAACGACGTGGAAGGTCAGCTGCTCGAGCATCCGGACATCGACGACGTCGCCGTGGTCGGCGACGACGACGAGCGAGCCGTGGCGGTCGTCGTCTCGCATGCCACGCCACCGCCGGACGTCGACGACGTCCGCGCGTTCCTCACCGCCAAGGGGATGACCGACTGGTATCAGCCGTCCAGAGTGGAGGTCGTCGAACGGTTGCCGCGCAACTCGGCCGGCAAGGTGCTCAAGGATCTGCTGCGGCGGTGGCTGCGCGGGGAGGCGACGCTAGGCTGACCGCGGGCCGGTTCCCGGGCCGGGCAGCAGGTCCCGCACGCCGCCCACCCGCGCGGCGTACATCCGGGTGCCGACCAGGCGGTAGACGACCCGCAGCGGCACCGGCATCCGGCGCAACAGGCCGCGCCGCTCACCGGCGGTCGCCTCCTCCAGCAGCACGCCGGCCCGCAGCATCGACGGCCGCAGGTCGCGTGGCCGGCAGTCGAACGTCACGTGCCGCCAGTTGCTCTCGGCCGCGGTGAAGCGCTCGGTCACCAGCGGCAGGATCTCCGACTCCTCGAGGTCGAGGTGGTCGCGCAGCTCCCCGGCGAGCCGGTCGAGGTTGCCGGCCAGTCGGTCGCGGATGGTTCCGGCCGGGCTCACGGCGTACT
>NZ_CAKUCL010000459.1 GCF_934643405.1 uncultured Actinoplanes sp. | reverse complement strand
AAGCCCTCATCGGCAGCGTCGAGATCGCCACCGCCATGTCGGTCATCGTCCAGGCCGCCGGCGATCTGATCCTGCTGACCCGCGACATCGTCCGCGGCGTCATCGCCGACCTGTTCGCCGACGTGATCGTCTGGACGGTCGACACCTCAACGCCCGCCAGCCGGCAGATCACCGCGGTGCGGCTCGGCTGCATGCTGACCGCGTCCTGGCACATCCACGCCGACCTCACCGCGCTGGCTTCGGTCATAAGAACAGGGCCCAGATAGGCGCCTTTCTTGGACCCAGGACTGACCGTTTCACCACCATCAATGTGCGTGAGTTTCGGTCCCGCCTTGAAGACGGCGGCGGGTGAGCCCGACCGCCGCTGCCGGCCGGGCTTGACGGCCCCGGCGAGCCGCTGACCGTCCGTCACGGTCACCGGCTCACCCGGCCGGGTCAGGGGTTGTAGTAGCCGGTCACGTAGGTGCGGTCGAAGCGACCGGCCTCCAGGTCCGCGCGCTGGATGACCCACTGCATTTGCGTGCCTTCCCGGTCTGCGACATCCGCGTCCCAGTAGGCCAGCAGAACCCAGTCCTCGGCGGCGCCCGACACCGGCTCACCGCCACCCCACCGCCCTTCCTCGGCCTGCTGCACAGCGCAGCTCACGATCTCCTCCAGCGAAAGTTCCGGGTACGCGTAGCCGCCCAGCTGCAGATGCCGGTTCCGGTTCCTGCCCGCGACGTCCGACCAGACAGCGAAGAGCCCGTCCGCGTGCGGGAAACCGTCAGGCGCCTGGTGCGGCAGGTCCGGTTCGGCCGTGACTCTCAACTCGCCCTGCGGGAAGTTGTCGAAGTTCTCCCGGAACTCCCCGACGTAGTTGTCCCCGTAGGCCGTCCAGGTATATCTGTCGCGCTCTGTCACCGGGGTGCCGGCCGGGACATAGACGGCATGGCCGCGGTTGTCGCCGTCCCACAGCTCCCAGATCTCGGCGAAGAGCAGCAGGCGTCCGTCCGGCGGCAGAGGGAGGTCCGTCGAGCCCTTCGGCAACGCGGCGAAGTCGATGTACCCGACGTACGGGTGCCTGGGGTCCGGGACGTCGGCGGGCAGCAGCAGTGGCCCACCGAACCTCCCCGCGACCGGCTCCTCTCCGTCCAACCTGAGGATCGCGCAAGGCCGGGCGTGGCCGATCCACCGGTCCACCTCCTCCGCCGGTATCGGGTCCACACGCTGGAGCACACTGCCCACCTCAACGGCCCTCGTACGAAAGGGAATCAACGCTTCACGAAGCTCATCTGTCACACCGGCAAACGTAGTCGCCGCCACCGACATTGATGCTGATACTCAGGTCCCGGCGGTTGTGGCCCAGCCACTGACTGACGTCCTGCTGGACTGTCTCCTGGTTGTTCTGTCCGATCGCCGGGACCTGTTCTCATGGCTCCGGCCGGGCGGAACATGACCTGATATGAGCTTGGTCCAGTAGCCCCATCAATGTCGTGTCTGCGCCACCCGGGCGGTGCCCACCTTCGGCAAGAAGGCACCATCAGCATGACTTCGGCGGCGGTACCAGACACGGCGGACCAGGACGTGTTCGGCGGGGTCGACTCCCACACCGACACGCCTCCACGTCGCTGTCATCAGCGACAACGGCGGCCACCTCGCGGACGCCGAATTCACCACGACCGCCGCCGGATACGCCGCGGCCCTGGCCTTCCTGACCGCCCACGGCCACGTGAAGCGATCGGGGTGAAAGGCACACCTCGCGCATGCCGTGCTCGGCGATCAGCCAGCCGCGGGCAGAGGCAAGCTGGGCTTCGAGGCCGGCAACGCGGCGTTCCTGGAAGCGAAGGTCGGAGTGGACCGTTCAATCTGCTCCAGCACGCCGCTCACAATCAGGGTGGGTCCAAACTCACGGCGAGTAAAACCTGCGGGCAGATGCTGGGGCCCAGACTCCCGACTAGATGGGACCGCTACTC
This sequence comes from uncultured Actinoplanes sp., assembly GCF_934643405.1. Classification (GTDB taxonomy): domain Bacteria; phylum Actinomycetota; class Actinomycetes; order Mycobacteriales; family Micromonosporaceae; genus Actinoplanes. Next base: position 187 of record NZ_CAKUCL010000459.1, on the reverse strand, counting down.
ACGCTCAGAACCACCGCGCTGACCGACAGCATCATCACCCTGTCCCTGACCGTCGACGGCGAACGCTTGCCGACGCACCACCCGCCCTGGAACCACAGATCCGCCGATCATCGTCGCCACGAGCAGACGTCGCCTGCAGCCCGGCGTCGCCCCTGGCCTACCTCAAGCCACATCGGTCATGGCCTGG
>NZ_CAKUCL010000458.1 GCF_934643405.1 uncultured Actinoplanes sp. | reverse complement strand
GTCAACCCGTTCACCATCCGCCGCCCCCACGTGGTCAGCTGGGCCGGGTTGAAGTTCGTCGTCATGTCCAGGATCGGATCGGTGTTGCCCGACCAGGACCAGCCCAGATACCCGATGCCGCGGGACGCGGCCGCCGACATCACGGTCTGGTCGTCCACCTCGCCCGAGGCGAACTGCCAGCCGAACTCGCCGACCACGAGCGGCCACCCCTTGCTCTGGAAATAGTCCAGGTAGGAGGTGATCGAGGCGGCGGTGTTGAAGACCGCGTACATGTGGATGGACAGGACGGTGTTGTGCAGGGTGTCGGCGTCCAGCACGGTCTGCGCGTTGTCCCGCATCACGAACTGCCAGTCCTGCCCCCAGTTCGGCGCGTCGACCATCAGCAGGTGCTGGAAGCCGTTGCTGCGCATCTTCTGGATCGCCGCCGTGGTCGCCGCGGTCCACTGGCCCGGGTTGGTGTTGCCGATGGGCTCGTTGCCGATGTTGATGACGACGTAGTCCTCCTGCCCGGTGAGCACGCTCTTCAGGCCGATCCAGTAGTTGACCGCCTGATCCAGCGTGTACGCCGCGCTGTCCTCGCCGTACCCGGTCGTGTCGTGGTCCTCGAGGATGCAGATCAGCCGGTTCTGCTTGCACAGGGCGATCACGTTGGCCACGTCGGTGGCGCTGTTCGCGGTCCACCGGCCGCCGCTGAGCACGACCCGGACCGTGTTGGCGCCGGCCGCCTTGATCGCGGCGAACGAGCTGGTCTGCGTCGGATACCAGGTGTGCGCGTGGTTGATGCCGCGCATGACGAAGGTCTGCCCGTTCGCCTCGACGATGTTCCGGCCGCTGACGTGCAGGCCGGTCGCCGCGTAGGCGGGGCGGACGAGGAAAAGGACGGAGGCGAGGACCGCGAGCAGCGCGGCGGCGTACGTGGTGAGTCGTCTCTTCATGACCAACCTCTGGATCGGAAGCCCACAGCGAGACGGCGCGCCCACGATTCGCACCGTTGAAACGGCACGCTACTGCGCCAACTGATCGATGGCAATCTATCGCCAGCGGCAGCACGTACGAAATGGAGCGGAGTTCAGTCTCGTGGCTCGCCTCACAGAAGTCGCCTGACCTGCCGGAACGTGGCTATGGAAGATCGATCCACTGGGCTCGGAGCAAGGGGCCTGGATCGATACGGTGCCGTCGTGTCCGACATACCACATGGCCTACTTGCTGCACGTTACCGGCTGGTAGGTCAGCTCGGTGAAGGCGGCATGGGCCGCGTCTGGGAGGCGCGCGACGAGCTGCTGGGCCGGGACGTCGCGGTCAAGGAGATCTCGCCCGGCGGCCTGACCGTCACCGAGCTCGGCGACCTGCGGGAGCGTGCCATCCGTGAGGCCCGCGCGATCGCCCAGATCAACCACCCCAACGCCGTGCGGATCTTCGACGTCGTGGAGCAGAACGACGCGCCCTGGATCGTCATGGAACTGGTCCGGTCCCGTTCGCTGCTCGAAGTGGTCAACCAGGACGGACCCATGGAGCCGGAGCGGGTCGCCCGCATCGGGCTCGACCTGCTCGGCGCGCTCCGGGCCGCCCACCGCGCCGGGATCCTGCACCGCGACGTGAAGCCGGCGAACGTGCTGCTCGCCGAGGACGGCCGCACGGTGCTGACGGACTTCGGCCTGGCCACCGCGGCCGGCGACTCCGCGATGACCCGGACCGGCGTGGTGCTCGGCTCGCCCTCGTACCTGGCGCCGGAGCGGGCGCTCGACGAGCCGGCCAAGCCGGGTGCCGACCTGTGGTCGCTGGGCGCGACGCTGTTCGCCGCCGTGGAGGGCCGTCCGCCGTACGAGAAGTCCTCGCCGATGGCGACGCTTGCCTCCCTGATGGTCGATCCGCCGCCGGTCCCGCAGAGGGCGGGTGCGCTGCGGCCCGTGCTGCAAGCGCTGCTGAAGAAGGACCCGTCGGAGCGCGCGTCCGCCGAAGAGGCGGAGAAGCTGCTGCGCGATGCGTCCGAGGGGGTGGAACCCACGCCGAAGCCGCGCGCGGGAGAGCTGCCCAAGCATTCGCCGACGCCGACGCCGACGCCGACGCCGACGCCGAGGCCGCGCCGCCGCCGCTGGTGGATCGCGGCCGCCGCGGCCGCTCTGGCTATCGGCGGCGGGGCGGCCGCCGCC
>NZ_CAKUCL010000457.1 GCF_934643405.1 uncultured Actinoplanes sp. | reverse complement strand
TGGGCAACGACATGCGGATCCTGGTGACCGAGATGGCCGGCCGGGCCAGCATCGAGCTCAAGAGCCGCGAGCTCGGGCTGGACCTGGCCGGCCATCCGGACACGCTGACCACGGTGACCCGCAAGGTGAAGGAACTGGAGGCCGGCGGCTGGTCGTTCGAGGCCGCCGACGCGTCCTTCGAGCTGCTGGTGCGCGGCGAGCTGCCGGGGTCGGCCGTGCCGCGCCCCTTCACCCTGGAATCGTGGCGGGTGCAGGTCGAGCACCGCGAGGACGGCTCGGTCGTCTCCGAGGCGACGGTGAAGGTCCGCGTCCGGGGCGAGCGCGTGATCGCCACGGCCGAGGGCAACGGCCCGGTCAACGCGCTCGACGAGGCGTTGCGTGCCGCGCTCACCCAGCACTACCCGCACCTGCGGACGTTCGAGCTGACCGACTACAAGGTGCGGATCCTGGAGGGCAGCCACGGCACGAACGCGATCACCCGGGTGCTGCTCGAGACCGGCGACGGCGAGCGCGAGTGGACCACCGTCGGCGTGCACGAGAACATCGTCGAGGCGTCCTGGGTGGCTCTGGTCGACGCGTTGACGTACGGATTGGCCCGTACGCCGGCGTCAGCCTAGGTTTTCCCGCCCCTCGCGGGCGGCGGCCTTGCCGTCGATCAGCGCGATCGCCTCGGCGATCGGCATCGGCGGCAGCTGCCGCCCGTCCCGCCGGCGAAGAGCGATCAGTCCCGCTGCTGCCTCCCGGGCTCCGATCACTCCCACGTACGGCACTTTCCGCGCGGCGGCGTGCCGGATCCTGGCCCCGATCGACCCCTCGTGATGCGCCTCGGCCCGCAGGTCGTGCTCGACGGCGCGGCGGACCGCGGCGTTCGCCTCGACGGCCTGGTCGTCGGAGACCGGGAGGACGGCGAGCTGGACCGGGGCGTACCAGAGCGGGAATGCGCCCTGATGCACCTCGATGAGATGCCCGAAGAGGCGTTCCATCGACCCGACGAGGCTGCGGTGCACCATGACCGGCCGTTGGCGGCCACCGGACGCGTCGGCGTATTCGAGCCCGAACCGCCGCGGCTGAAAGAAGTCGAGTTGTACGGTCGAGATGCTCGACTCCCGGCCGGCCGCATCCTCGACCTGGACGTCGATCTTCGGCCCGTAGAAGGCGGCCTCCCCTCTTTCCTCCACGTAGGACAGTGACTCGGCTCGGAGCGCTTCCTCGAGTTCCGGTGCGTCGTCCCCGTTGGCGGGCAACGACAGCCGGTACCGCTTCGGCTCGAAGCCCAGCGCCGCGAACGCCCGGCGCATCAGGCGCAACACCGAGGCCACCTCGTCGACGACCTGATCCGGGGCGCAGAAGATGTGCGCGTCGTTGAGATTGATCGCTCGGACCCGGTTGAGACCGCCGAGCACGCCGGACCGTTCGGCGCGGTACATCGAACCCAGTTCGGCGATCCGCAGCGGGAGGTCGCGGTAGGACCGCTGGCGTGCTTTGAAGATGAGCGCGTGGTGCGGGCAGTTGCTGGGCCGCAGGACGAGTTGGTCGTTGTCGTCGATGGGCGCGAACATGTCCTGCCGGTAGTGTTCCCAATGCCCCGACAACTCGTACATCTGCCGCTTGCCCAGCGCCGGGGAATGGACGTGCTGGTATCCGGCCCGGCGTTCCAGCTCCCGCACATATTCCTCCACGGCGTGGCGCGCCGCGGCACCCGCGGGCAGCCAGAACGGCAGTCCCGCCCCGATCAGCGGATCGGAGTCGAACAGATCCAGCTCCCGCCCGAGCCGCCGGTGATCGACGATGTCCATTGCTGTGTCTCGCTTCCGTGAGGGGGCGAGACCGCGGGACGACTCCCCGGGCGTCTCGCCCGGGGGTGTTCTCGTCGCTAGGTCAGCGCAAGGCCACGCCGGGTTCTCCCGGCGCCGTCGTGAAAACGTTGCTGCGCATGGCCCGATGTTAGGGCGGGCGCCCGGCCGGGGTCACCCGAATAAAACCGGCGGCGCGCCCTGCACTTGGCTTGGTGCGGCGGGAACCGCATGGCACCCGACGGGACGCGGGCCGAAAGGCGCGGAACGCACGCGAGGCCCGGGAACGTGGTGAGGGCGCAAGGCGCCGCCCGCTGAGGTGTCCGCGCGTGCTCTCGGCCTGAGCACGCCTCGCCGCGT
>NZ_CAKUCL010000456.1 GCF_934643405.1 uncultured Actinoplanes sp. | reverse complement strand
GTGTCAACGCCGCCCGAATGTTGACCATCGTGTTCCGGCCGAATCGGGACCACCCTGATGGTTAGTCGTTGGTCTTGTCGGCCGCGGGGACGCGGCCGAGGTCGCGGTCTTTGAGTCGGTAGCTGTCGCCTTTCATGGAGATGACGTCGGCGTGGTGGACGAGGCGGTCGATCATGGCTGCGGCGACGACGTCGTCGCCGAAGACTTCGCCCCAGCGGCCGAACGGCTTGTTCGACGTGACGATCAGCGAGGCGCGTTCGTAGCGGGATGAGACGAGTTGGAAGAACAGGTTGGCTGCTTCGGGTTCGAAGGGGATGTAGCCGACCTCATCAATGATCAGTAGCGGGATCCGGCCGAGTTTGACGAGTTCGGCTTGCAGGGTGCCGGCGTGGTGGGCGTCGGCGAGGCGGGACACCCATTGCGCGGCGGTGGCGAACGCGACCCGGTGCCCGGCCTGGCAGGCGCGAATCCCGAGGCCGATCGACAGGTGCGTTTTCCCGGTCCCGGGCGGGCCGAGGAACACCACGTTCTCGCGGCCGGTGACGAAGTCGAGGGTGCCCAGATGCGCTATCTGATCGCGTTTCAACGATCGTTGGTGTTCGTAGTCGAACTCCTCCAGGCTCTTGCGGGCCGGGAACCGGGCCGCGCGGATGCGGCCCTCCCCGCCATGGGACTCGCGGGCGGCGACCTCGCGTTGCAGACAGGCGGCCAGGAACTCCTCGTGTGTCCATGATTCGGCGCGGGCCCGCTCGGCGAGGCGTTCGACGGAGGCAGCCAAAGATGGGGCTTTCATCGCGCGGGCCAGGAACGCGATCTCGGAAGCGACGGTGCGGCTGGTGCCGGCTTTGGCAGGCATCAGGCCACCTCGCTGTCGAGGCCGAACATGCGGTCGTAGTCGGACAGATTCCGGTGTTCGACCTCGGTCCGGACCGGGCTCGCTTTGGCGGTGAGGCGGTGCGCGGCCCGCAGCAGCGTGGCGGCGTCACGGTGCAGCGGGTCGGTGATGCTCTGATGCGCTGCCCAGCAGCGGCCATGGGCGGCGACCGGCCGTCCGTCGCAGAACACCTCGACCCGGTCGGCGTCCGCGTGGATGTCGATGCGGCGACCGATCGCCGAGGGATGCACCGAGTAGTCGTTGGCGTCCACGCGGACGTAATGATCTCGCGGGAGCCGGGTCGATAGCCGCCAGCCGACCACCGGGGCGACCGGCGGCAACGTCACCATGGCCTGCCGATCCGCGCCGATCCGATCGACCGGGCGGGCCTGCAACCGGCGGTGGACCCGCTGGTTGGCCCGGTCCAGCCACTGCTCGAGCTGAGCGTTGAAATCGGCTGGCGAGGCAAACGAGCGGCCCGGCAGAAACGACGTCTCCAGATAGCCATTGGCCCGCTCAACCAAGCCCTTGGCCTCCGGGTCAGCCGGCCGGCACTGGATCACCCGGATGCCGAGACTGCCGCGGAACGCGTTCATCGTCTCGGTCAGCTGCGGCCGCCCCGCCCGCCAGGACCCGACCGCTGCCTCGTTGTCCCAGACCAACGCCTTCGGCACCGCCCCCAGCCGCCTCAGCAGCGTCCAATGCCCGGCCAGCAGGTCCGGCGATTGCCGGGTCGGAATCATCGTCGCCGCCAGCCAGCGCGAATAGCCGCAGACCATGACCAGCACCGGCGGCCGACCGACCTGACCGAAGCCCAACGGCACGTCCGCGGGCGGGAACCACAGATCGCATTGCGCCAGCTCGCCCGGCAGATACTCGGTGCGCTGCGCCGGATCAGGTGGCCGGAACAGTGGCCGCAGCCGCTGCACCCGATCACAGAACACCGTCTTGCCCCGGGTCCACCCGACCCGTTCCATGATCACCGTGGTCGGCATGTCCGGGAACTCAGCCAGCAGCGCCCGGATCCGCGGCTCGACCGCATCCACGATCGAACCCGCCGGCGCCCGGTGATACCGCGGCGGGCTGTCACTCGCCAGGGCCTTCTTCACCGTGTTCCGAGACATCTTCAACCGCCGGGCAATGGCCTGGATCGCCATCCCTTCCGACCGCCGCAGCCGCCGGATCTCCGCCCAGTCCTCCACGCTCAGCACCTCCCGATGCTTCAGGAGGTGGTCCCGATCGGGCCGGAACCACGTGGTCAGTTTTCAGCCGGAGCCGACA
>NZ_CAKUCL010000455.1 GCF_934643405.1 uncultured Actinoplanes sp. | reverse complement strand
GGGTCGATGAAGGCCGTGGTGACGTCCGGCAGCAGCATCATGTCGGACTCGTGGATGGCCTGGAACCCGCGGATCGACGATCCGTCGAAGGCGAGGCCGTCGGTGACGACGCTGTCGTCGAACGACTCCACCGGCATGTTGAAGTGCTGCATGACACCGGGGAGGTCACAGAACCGTACGTCGACGAACCTGACGTCCTCGTCCTTGAGGTATCGCAGGAGTTCCTCGGGATTGGCGAACACACGTCCTCCTGGCACAGAATTTCGATGCGAGGCGGCGTGGATGCGCCGCTTGGCATGGCTAAGCTGGTCGCGACGCTATGGGGCCGGAGTTGCCCGCCCGTATCCCCATTGTTTCCGCCGTGTTACGGACGCTGTGAGCTCAGACGCGATCAACAGGCAGGTTATCGCGTACGGCGTCGTAGTGGGCCCGGTCACGCCGAACCTCGCCGTGAACCCTGCCGGATACGCTGGTCATATGGCGACGACCCCCGATCGGCAACCCGGCGCGCTCGACCTCGGTGAGGCGGAGACCGCTTCCTTCGGCCGGCGGTTCGTCGCGCTGCTGATCGACTGGGCGATCGCCACGGCGGTGGCCAGCGTGCTCGTGGCCGACCTGCGCACGAACCCGTGGCCGCAGCTGGGCATCTTCGTCGTGGTGCACGCCCTGTTCGTCGGCCTGTTCGGACGGACCATCGGCATGGCGCTGCTCGGCATCCGGTGCGTCTCCATCACGGACGGTGGCGCGATCGGCATCCCCCGCGCGGTGATCCGGGCCGTACTGCTGGCGCTCGTCCTGCCCGCGGTGATCTCCGACGGCGACGGCCGCGGCCTGCACGACCGCGCCGCCAAGTCAGTGGTCGTACGCCCTCATCAAGCGAGGAGCGCGTAACTTCCAGCGGCGCACGCGCAATCAACGCTGCCGGGGCTGGCGCATGTTCGCCGGCCGCATGTTCTTCGGGATCGCGCCCTTGGGCATCTGCGGGCGGGCCATCAGCGCGCCGAGCCGCTTGTCGAGGGCATTGACGTCCTTGCCGGTGAGGTTGCGCGGCAGCCGCATGAGCGTCGAGCGCAGCTTGCGGATGGGCAGCTGGTTCTCGTCGTTGCCGATCACGTAGTCGTACAGCGGGGCGTTGCCGATCACCTTCGACAGGCGCTTCTTCTCACCGCCGAGCAGGCCGCGCACGCGCTGCGGGTTGCCCTCGGCCAGCAGGATCACGCCGGGCCGGCCGATCACCACGTGCACCATGTCGAACTGGGTCGTCGAGCTGGCCGCCGGGCGCACCCGCCAGTCGCCACGCATGTTCTCGACAAGTGAGGCGGCGGCGCCGGGCTGGTCCTCGGCGGCGTTCATCATCGCCGCGTTGGACCGCAGGTTCAGCACGATCACGGCCGCGAGCAGGGCCAGCATGATGCCGACCGGGATCCAGACCAGGCCCCAGCCCAGGAGCACGACCAGCACGGTGAGCGCCAGCGGGATCAACACCGCGGCGATCAGAAGTGGGACGAACCATTTGTCCCCCTTCGCCGTGAACGCGATCACCTGACCGATCTGCTTCAGGCGCGTGCCGAACGACACCTTCTCCTGGGGTTTTGCCATAACTCGAAAGTGTAGTGGGGCTGAGCCTCCTTACGCGGCCCGGGCACCCGCCGGAGTGCGGGTAAGGAGCCTGAGGCGCCCCAAGATGAGGAAGTCTCCCCATGACCGGGCCCTGCCTTCGCGCGAAGAGTCGAGGAAGAGAAAGCAAGACCTTCGAAGCGAGGAGAAAACCATGTTCCCGTACGCAGATGCGCAGAGCCGCCTCGACATCAACAACCAGCGGATCAACGAGATGCTGGCTGAGGCTGACGCGTACCGCCGCGCTCGTGCTGTATCCGAGGGCCGCCACCGCCGCTTCGGAAGGTGGCCACGACGTCGCCCCGAGACGGCGCCGGCTCAGGTCACCGCCACAGCATGACCGCCTGCACCGAGCGGCAGCGCCCGCACCGGGCGACGGCGCCGCGGGCGAGGGTCAGAAGGGCATGCCCATGGAACGCGGCATGACCGCCAGCACCGAGCGGCAGCGCCCGCACCGGACGACGGCGCCGCGGGCGAGGGCCAGAAGGGCATGCCCATGGAACGCAGCATGAGTGCCGTGGTCAGGGGCGAAAAACTGTCGTACCCCCATGGCATGCTCG
>NZ_CAKUCL010000454.1 GCF_934643405.1 uncultured Actinoplanes sp. | reverse complement strand
CTCTTGCCGCGTTTGGTCTCGCCGACCACCACGACCGACGGCCGGACCAGCTGCCGGCGGCGCAGCTCGGCGAGCTCGGCGCCGGCGTCGGGATCCTGCCGGCGCACGTACGCCAGGGTGTCGCGCACCGCCGCGTCCAGCACCGGGGTCAGGTCGGTCATCCGCGCACCCGCTGCGCGAGCAGATGGAAGCCGCGGTGCGCGACCTGCGCGACCCGTGACTGCGCGGGCCCGGCCCCGGCGACCGCGTACACCCGCCACCGGTTGGCGGCCGCGACCGCCGCCCGGTACAGCTCGTCGCCGCCCGCGGCGGGCAGCTGCAGGATCCAGCGCGGGTCCTCGGAGGTGGCCAGGCGGGTCAGTTCCCGCTCCCAGTCCACCGGCAGCGGCACCGCGCCGGTCGCGACCCGCTGCGCCGCGTCGAGCAGCCGCAGCCGGTGGTAGGCGGGATCGCGCAACAGCCGCTCGACGGCGTCGCGCAGCACCCGCCGGTCACGGTCGTCGCGGCTGTGCCCGGCCAGCCGCTCCAGCCGCGACAACGCCCACCCGGCCTTGATCGCGTCGGAACGCCACCGGAACGACTGCGCCAAGGTGGTGCGCAGCCGCGGGAACCCGGACGCGGCGCCGAGCCGGCGGACCAGTTCCCCGGTGCCCAGCGCCGGGTCGGCGGCCAGCTGCGCCACGGCGAACCCGATGCCGTACAGGTCGAGCAGCGTCAGCAGCCGTTCCCGCCGGGCCGCGTCCACCGGCGCGGGCCGGCTGCGGAACAGGTCGGCCGAGGCGAGCAGCAGCCGCACCTGATCGGCCGGCAGCCGCGACAGTTCCCGCAGGGCGTCACGGTCGGCGGCGGTCAACCGGCCCGCCTCGGCGGTCTCGGCGATCAACCCGACCACGGGCACGACGTCGCAGACCGTGCGGGCCAGCAGCGCCGCCTGCTGCTCGGCCAGCGGACCGGCCACCGGCCACGGATCACCGGCGCCGGCCACCAGGGTGTCGGCCTTGCCGAACACCCCGAGCGCGTTGATCGGGCTCGACGCCAGCCGCGCCGAGGAATCCCGGAAAGCCTCCAGAGCCCGTACGTCGTCGGCCCGCACCGCCTGGGTGAACACGTACACCACGGCCTCGGCGGCCGCGACCTCCGAGGCGGAATCGGCGTCGATGCCGTCGTCGAACGGCGCGGCCGGCACCCCGACGGCGTCCTGCGCCCGCGCGCTGACCCGGGTGTCCGCCGACGCCAGCCCCGGGGTGTCCACCACGGTCAGGTCCCGCAGCTTCTCACTGGTCACCGTCACGTCGACGTACGCCACCCGGCCGGCGGGCACACCCAGACGCTGCGGGATCATGCCGTCGTCGTCCAGCGGCAGGCTGCGGCGCATCCCGTCGCGGCACACCACGTCGACACGGTCGGCTGTCCCGTACCGGAAACGGGTGACCACCCGCGTGCACTCACCCACCGCGGTGGGCGCCACCCGGCGCCCGATCAGGGCGTTGACGAGTGTCGACTTTCCGGCTTTCAACCGGCCGGCGATCGCCACCCGCAACGGCTCGGACAGACGGGTGCCGATCTGTCTGACCTGGCCACCGGCCTGGTCACCGACCTGCCCGGCGATCTCGTCGCACAGCGTCGCGACGCCGGCGCTCAGCGGCCCGGTCACCTCGACTCGTCAGCCGGGGTGTGAGTCGGTGAGAATGTGCGGACGGCGGCCGCTGCCACGAAACCTCCCTGATCCGGGGCAGGGCGCGGGGCACCTGCCGCAGCACAGCCTACGGACCAGGGCCGCGCACGGGATCCCGTGTTCGTGCCAGCACCGCGACGGGAGGGACCGAGTGGGCGACGTCACGCAGCCAGCCGCCGCCCTGCTGCATCGTCCCGGCCTTGTCGTGCTCACCGGAGCGCCCGGCGCCGGCCGCAGCACCCTGCTGCGGCAGATCACCGCGGCCGTCCCCGGCCCGGTGCACGCCGGCGGCGGGCTGGCCATGCTGCGGACCGTGCCCGCGCTGGCGTTGTCCCGGGCGGTGCGGGCCCGGCTGCCCGCGCACGACATCCACCTGCTCGCCGAGGCCGTCCGCTCCCGGGTGCGCGGCGGGCTGCTGGTCCTCGACGACCTGCAGTACGCCGACCCGGCCACCCTGGCCGCGCTGACCCACCTCGCCCGGCACTGCCGGGTCCTGGCGGCGCTGCGCACCCCGCACCGGCTGCCCGCCGCCACCGTCGCCGCGTTGCGGGACGCGGCCACCGGCTGGTTCGAGGTGCCGCCGCTGGGCCCGCAGGCCGCGCTCGACCTGGCCC
>NZ_CAKUCL010000453.1 GCF_934643405.1 uncultured Actinoplanes sp. | reverse complement strand
GCGCCCCTGCACGATCCCACCCGGCCCGCACGTTCCCGCGCCTTCGCCGCGCCTCCCACGATCCCGCCCGGCCCCCACGTTCCCGCGCCGCGCGGCGCCTCCCACGCGCCCCCGTGCGATCCCGCCCGGCACCCCCCATCCCCGCGCCTCGCCGCGCCTCCCACGCCCCCGCACGGTGCCGCGTTTCGCGCCCGCCACCACCCAGACCCATGGAATCGTGGGGAGTTGGGCGCTCGCCGGCGCACCCCATCAGAACTCGCCGCGCCAGGATTTCTCGCGTAGCCGGCGAGTGTGGAATGAATCTTGATAGGTGGACGTCAGGCGTCTGGCTGGTAGTCGTCGGATTCCGGGCGAGCGCTTCGTTCCGCCGTCGACACGGGCGCCTCTCCCCGGCCTCTGATTCTTGATGAGTCACCTCGGCGTGGGGGAATCCCGGCGGCGCCCATCCCAAACCCGGCCGCCCCCATGGGATGCGGCCACTCACAACGACGGCACCCGCACCCGGCCGCAGGCGTGGGGAATGCGGCCGCCTGCCACGACGACGCCCCCAGACGCCGGCTCCGGGTCGCCCCGGCTCGGGGAACACGGCAGGGCCGGCGGCGGCACCGGCCGCCGCGGCGGTCCCGGGGCTAGATGACTCGGTGGATCCAGCCGAACTCGTCGGCGGCGCGGCCCCTCTGGATGTCGACCAGCGTCTTGCGCAAGCCCATGGTGACCTCGCCGGAACCGCCGTCGGCCACGGTGAACTCGAAGTCGGGGCTCTTGACCGTGCCGATCGGGGTCATCACCGCGGCCGTGCCGCACGCGAACGCCTCGCGCACCCGGCCCGACTCGGCGCCCTTGCGCCACTCGTCCATGCTGATCGGCCGCTCGACCACGGTGCGGCCGTCCCGCTCGGCCAGCTTGATGATGGACTCGCGGGTGATGCCGGGCAGGATCGTGCCGCTCAGCGGGGGCGTGACCAGGCTGCCGTCGTCCAGCACCAGGAAGACGTTCATGCCGCCCAGCTCGTCGACGTACCTGCGCTCGACCGCGTCCAGGTAGACCACCTGGTCGCAGCCGTGCTCGATCGCCTCGGCCTGGGCGGAGAGGCCGGCCGCGTAGTTGCCGCCGCACTTGGCCGCCCCGGTGCCGCCCGGCGCGGCCCGCGTGTATTCCGGCGTGACCCAGACCGAGACCGGCTTGACGCCGCGGGCGAAATACGGGCCCACCGGTGAGGCGATCACCAGGTACATGTACTCCAGGGCCGGGCGCACGCCGAGGAAGACCTCACTGGCGTACGCGAAGGGCCGCAGGTACAGGCTGCCCTCGTCGCCGTCCGGGATCCACGGCTCGTCGATCCGGATGATCTCGCGCAGCGACTGCAGGAAAATCTCGGGTGGCATCGCCGGCATGGCCATGCGCTGCGCGGACTGGACGAACCGGGCCGCGTTGGCTTCCGGCCGGAACATCGCGACGCCGCCGTCGGCCATCCGGTACGCCTTCAGGCCCTCGAAGATCTCCTGGGCGTAGTGCAGCACCGCGGAAGCGGGGTCCAGCATGATCGGCTGTCGTGCCTCGACGCGTGCGTCGTACCACCCCTTGCCGTCGGCGTAGCGCACGGTGGCCATGTGGTCGGTGAAGATGCGACCGAACCCGGGGTTGGTGAGCAGCGCCGAACGCTCGCTTTCGCCCACGGGTGCCGGGTTCGGACGGATCTCGAAATCGAGGCTGTCACCACCACTCATGACAAGCTGACCTGCTTTCTCACAGAAAAGACCAGAAAAGATCAAGGACATGGGCACCCGTCGGGTCCCATGAATTTACCCCGAACGCCCGTTAAGACAACGGTCGCGGGTGAGCGGAGCCGCAGTAAGGGACTATGCGACGCGGCAAGCCGGGGCTTGCCGGGCGGTCACCGACGATCTCGGGTCAGAGTGCGGCGGCGACCCGGTCGCCGGCTTCGGCGGTCCGCAGCGAGGCGCCCGGCGTGCGGGACGCGACCTCGGCCGCGACCGCCTGGGTTACTCGCCCGGCCTCGTCGTGGTGGCCGAGGTGCTCGAGCAGGAGCGCGGCGGAGAGGATGGCCGCGGCCGGGTCGGCGATGCCCTGGCCGGCGATGTCCGGCGCGGAGCCGTGCACCGGCTCGAAGGTCGACGGGTACGCGCGCTCCGGGTTGACGGAGCCGCTGGCGGCCATGCCGATGCCGCCGGTGACGGTAGCGGCGATGTCGGTGAGGATGTCACCGAAGAGGTTGTCGGTCACGATCACGTCGTACCGCTGCGGGTTGCTGACCAGGAACATGCTGGCCGCGTCGACGTGCTGGTATTCCGTGGTGACCTCGGGGAACTCGGC
>NZ_CAKUCL010000452.1 GCF_934643405.1 uncultured Actinoplanes sp. | reverse complement strand
GACCCCAGGCGCGATGGCGCTCATGCACGCGGCGGAATTCATCACCGGCAGGCGAATGGTTGCGTGATGCTGTGCGATCACGCATTTTCGCCACTTCCGCTTGGGTGAAGAATTGTAGCTGCCGCATGCCTTAATCTTCCCAAGTTCCCGCGGCCCTCGCTAATTTTCGATCATGCGATTTCGAAAAAGATTGGAGGGCGCCTGTGGAAGGCTCACAGTCCGAACGGTTGGCCCGAAAAGATCGCGGACGGGTGAGGCGTGGAAATTAGGGTGAGGCGTGGAAATCGCGAGAGGACAGAAGTTGGGCGATGGTCGGCTAGGGTCAAGGCGAAATGCGTCAATGCGGCGAAAGCGGCAAGACGGTCACGTGCCGCCGCGATGACGCGCAAGTGAGGGAGAGGGTGTCGGGGTTGCATCCGGCCAGACGGTGTGGCGCTGGGCAAGGAGAGGTGCTGGCGGGTGAGTCCGGGGTGTTGCTGGGTGGTGGGCTGGCGGGGGCCGGGCGGGTGAGTCGGGGTGTGCGCCGTGATGGGCTGGCAAGAGCCGGGCGGGTGAGTCGGGGTGTGCGCCGTGATGGGATGGCAAGAGCCGGGCGGGTGAGTCGGGGTGTGCGGCGCCGTGGGCTGGGCGGGGTCGCGCTGGATGAGCCGCAGTGTTTCGCCGCCGCCCGTCAATGGGGAAGGGCGTCCCGCAGCTGCCGCCGGGACGCTATGCCCAGCTTCGTGAAGACCTTGTGCAAGTGCCACTCCACCGTCCGGGCGCTGAGGAACAACTGCGCCCCGATCTCCGGGTTCGACATGCCCTCGCGGGCCAACCGGGCTATCTGCGCCTCCTGCGCCGTCAGATCGCCCGCGCCGGACGCGTGGCCGTCCGGGACCGTGGCGCTCAAGGCCAGCAAACCCTGGCGCGCCCGCGCGGCGAAACCCGCCATGCCCCAGCCGGCGAACATCTCGTACGCGATCGTCAGGGAGGACCGGGCGTCGTCGCGGCGGCCCGCCGCCCGCAGCCATTCGCCGTACAGCAGGTGGGTCCGGGCCAGTTCCGCCCTGATGCGGGTCCGGCCCAGGTGGGCGATCGCCTCGCGGAACTGTTCCTCGGGGTCCTCGCTCACCAGGGCGCCGGCGCAGGCCGCCACCCCCAGCGCCCACTCCGTCCCGCACGCCCGCGCCCGGGCCGACAACCGCGCGTGAGCCTCCCGGTCCGGCCGGCCGCTGCGCGCCGACGCCTCCAGCAGCTCGGTCAGGCCCCGGTTGTGCGCCACCACCTCCTGCGGGTCCGCGCACGCCCGGCGCGCCGCGGCCAGGGCCTCGCCGGAACGGCCCAGACCATTTCCCAGTACGGCGTCCGCGTACTCGGTCATCGCGACCCCCACACCCTCGCCCCGCGCTCGCGCCGCGCGCTGCGTGGACTCGATCAGCGAGCGGGTGAGCCGTTCGCGGCCCAGCCACGCGTCGAGGATCAGTTCGCCGTACGGCGCCTGGCCGACCCCGGTCGCCTCGTGCACCGCGCGGGCCTCCGAGACGGCGGCCGTGGCGTCCGCGATCTCGCCGCAGAAGACCAGCACGTGCGTACGGGAGTCCAGCGCCAGCGGCAGTTCGCTGAGCGCCCCCATCTCGCGGGCCAGCCGCAGGTGCTGCCGGGACAGCACGTACGCGCCGTCGTCGTCCCACGTCTCCAGGGCCAGCACGAAGCCCTGCCACAGCCAGCGCAGCCGCTCCCGGGTCCAGGTCTGCTCCTCGCGCAGCACCCGCACCGCGTCGCGGCACAGCGGGATCGCCGTCCGCTGGTCGGCGGCGAGCGCGGCGAACGCGTCCAGCATCCGGTCGCCGGGGGTCAGCGACGCCGGGCGCGGTGCGGCGCGCGCCGCCCGGGCCACCTCGGTGATGCCCACGCCACGGTGCAGCCGGCCGGCGAACTGGGCGGCCGAGACCGCGTCCAGGTAGGTGCGGCGGGCGAGCCGCAGATCGACCGGCTCCAGGTTCCGCGCCGCCTGCAGCAGCAGCGCGGTCGCCTCGTTGCCGCGCTGCGACGCGAACGCCAGCTGGGCCCGCACCTGGTCGATCCGGGCCCGCTGGAGCCGGTCGGCCGGGCCGGCCAGCGCGATGACCAGCAGTTTGCGGGCCTCGTCGAAGGCACCGGCCGGCACCGCGGCGAACGCCGCGTCCACCGCCCGGCGCACCCGCGTCACCGGTTCGGGCGTCAGCTCGGCCGCGCGGGCCAGGAACGCGGCGGCCGCGGCCAGCCCGCCACGCGACTGCGCCCGGTCCGCCGACCGTTCCAGTTCGGCCGCCACCGTCTCGTCCGGCGCCTCGGCGGCGCGGGCCAGGTGCCAGGCGCGACGGTCCGGATC
>NZ_CAKUCL010000451.1 GCF_934643405.1 uncultured Actinoplanes sp. | reverse complement strand
TCGTCGCGGTGCTGGATCGACAGGTCGTAGTACTCGAGGGGGACGTCGAGGTAGGGCAGGATCAACTGCTCCCGGATCTGCTTCCAGATGATCCGGGTCATCTCGTCGCCGTCGAGCTCCACGACCGGGTTCGTGACCTTGATTTTCGCCATCGGCCGGCGCTCCTCTCCGAAAACCATGCTTAGCAGTACGAGCGTACTGCCCGGGGATTGAAGATCGACTCCGGCCCCGCCGGGATCGGCGCGAATCGGAGTTTGGTGATCTTCATGTCATCGTCGAACGACGAGCGGCCCCATTAACCTTCGCGCTGACAGGTAGCCCCGGGGCGGGATTCTCCGAAGCGGCCCGGGACACGGCCGGAGGACGACCGGCGATGAGGAAAGGGAAACTCGTGCGCCATCGCGAATTGGGTTCCAGCGGGTTGTCCGTGTCCGAGATCGGATACGGCGCATGGGGCATCGGTGGATCCACCGCACTCTTCAGCTGGCGTGGGTCGTCGGACGACGAGTCCGTACGGGCCCTGCACCGCGCCATCGACCTCGGCGTGAATTTCATCGACACCGCCCGGATGTACGGCGACAGCGAGCGGCTGATCGGCCGGGTCGTCCGGGAGCGGGCCGGCGACGAGGTGTTCGTCGCCACGAAAGTGTCCGCGGCCAAAACCCTGGGCCCTGCCCGTGGCGGCTCGGATCCCGACGAGGACTTCTCCGGTGCGCACATCCGCGCCGCCCTGGAGTCGAGTCTGAGTGCCAGCGGCCTGGACCATTTCGACCTGTACCAGCTCCACATCTGGCACGACGACTGGCTGGGCCGTGGGCAGTGGCTGGACACGGTCGACGCGCTGAAGAAGGAGGGCAAGATCCGCCTGTTCGGCGTCTCCGTCAACGACAACCAACCGGAAACCGCGACGGCGATCGTGCGCAGCGGGCTCGTGGACGTCATCCAGGTCGGCTTCAACATCTTCGAGCAGGCACCACTGGACGAGTTGCTGCCGGCGTGCCGGGAACACGGGGTCGGCGTCGTCGCGCGTGTGCCGTTCGACGAGGGCGCGCTCACCGGCCGGATCAGACCGGGCGTGACCTTCCCCGAGGGGGACTTCCGCAACTACTACTTCCGCGACGACCGGCCGGCCCAGGTGGAGGCCCGGGTCGCCGCGATCACCGCGGACCTCGGTATCACCGTTGACGAATTGCCCGAGTACGCGTTGCGGTTCGTCCTGAGCCACCCCGCGGTCTCCACCGTCGTGGCGGGGATGCGTTCGGTCCGCAACGTCGATCGGAACGTGGTCGTGAGCGACGGGCGAACACTCACTGAAGATCAACTTACCGTTCTCGCCCGCCACCGGTGGCCGCACCACTTCTACGGCTGAGGTGACCGTTCGTCCACACCGGAGAGTGCCGGGACCACTCGGTCCCGGCACTCTGAGCACATCAGAGGTTGGCGACGTCGGCCTGCTTGGCGCGCACCGCCTCGGCGGCCTCCTTGAGCCCGGCGATCTCGGTGTCGGTCAGCTTGTCCTCGACGACCCGCTTGATGCCCTGGGCACCGATCTCGGCCTCGACACCCAGGTAGACGCCGGAGATGCCGTACTCGCCGTCCACCCAGGCGCACACCGGCAGCACGTCGCCGGAGTCCTCGACCACGGCCTTCGCCATGCGAGCGGCGGCCGCCGACGGTGCGTAGTACGCCGAACCCGTCTTCAGCAACGCGACGACCTCGGCGCCACCGTTGCGGGTGCGGACCACCAGCTCCTCGATCTTCTCGGCCGGCAGCAGGTCGGACAGCGGCTTGCCGTCCACCGTGCACCGCGACGGCACCGGCACCATGGTGTCGCCGTGCGAGCCCAGGGTCAGCGCCTTTACGCTCTTGACCGGCACCGCCAGCGTCTCCGCGATGGAGTTGGTGAAGCGGGCCGTGTCGAGCACACCGGCCTGGCCGAAGACCCGGTTCTTCGGGAACTGGGTGGCGATCTGCGCGAGCGCGGTCATCTCGTCGACCGGGTTCGACACCACGATCACGACGGCGTTCGGCGCGTACTTGGCGATGTTCTCGGCGACCTGACGCACGATCTTCGCGTTGACCTCGAGCAGGTCCATGCGGCTCATGCCCGGCTTACGCGGCAGGCCGGCGGTCACCACGACGACGTCCGAGCCCTCGATGGCCTCGTAACCCTCGCCGTTGGGACCGGTGGTCACGCCGACCACCTTGGTCTCGAAACCCTCGATCGGACGCGACTGGTTCAGGTCGAGCGCGAGGCCGGCGGGCTTGCCCTCGATGATGTCGGTGAGCACCACGGTGTCGAAGATGTCGTACTCGGCCAGACGCTGCGCGGTCGTCGACCCGTAGAAACCGGCGCCTACGACGGTTACCTTCTTGCCCATAGCT
>NZ_CAKUCL010000450.1 GCF_934643405.1 uncultured Actinoplanes sp. | reverse complement strand
CGCGAGGGCCGCGGCCTCGACGAGCTGCGCGACCGGGCCCGCCGGCTGCGCAAGCAGGCGCTGCGCCGGGGCAACCTGGACGGCGCGGTCACCCGGGCGCAGCAGCTGCTCGACCAGGCCCTCGCGGCCGAACGCGACGAGCTGACCCGCCGCGACGACGACGAGGCCCGGTTCAACGAGGCGGTCCTGGACAACCTGCCCCGGTCCACCTCCCGGGCCGTCGAGGAGCTGTCGTCGTACGACTGGGCCTCCGGCGAGGCGCGGCAGATCTACCAGCAGATCCTCGACGGGTTGCGCCGCGAGGTGGTCGAGCAGCGCTTCGCGGGCATGAAGCAGGCCCTGGAGAACGGCGACTTCTCCGGCGTCTCCGAGATGGTGTCCGACCTCAACGACCTGCTGGCCGCCCACGCCCGCGGCGAGGACACCGCGGACGCCTTCCAGCAGTTCATGGACAAGCACGGGCAGTTCTTCCCGGAGAACCCGCAGAACATCGAGGAGCTCATCGACTCGCTGGCCCGGCGGGCCGCGGCGGCCGAGCGGCTGATGCGCTCGCTGAGCCCGCAGCAGCAGGAGGAGCTGTCGCGGCTGATGGACCAGGCCCTGGGCGACGGTCCGCTGCGCGGTCAGCTCGGCGAGCTCACCGCGAACCTGCAGGCGCTGCGCCCCCAGCTCAACTGGGGACGCGGCGAGCGGATGCGCGGACCTGAGGACCTCGGCTACGGCGACGCGGCCTCGGCGCTGGGCGAGATCAGCGAGCTGGACGAGCTGCTCGACCAGCTCGGCCAGGACCATCCCGGCGCCACCCTCGACGACGTCGACGTCGAGATGGTGGAACGCCAGCTCGGCCGGTCCGCCGCCGACGACCTGCGGCGCCTGCGCGACCTGGAGCAGGAACTGCGCCGCCAGGGCTGGGTCACCCGCGACGACGAGGGTCTGACGCTGTCGCCCAAGGCGCTGCGCCGGCTCGGCCGCACCGCGCTGGCGCGGGTCTTCGACGACCTGTCCGGCAAGCGGCAGGGCCAGCACGACCTGCGCGACGCGGGCGCCGCCGGCGACCTGATCGGCTCGTCGCGGCGCTGGGAGTTCGGCGACGAGCAGCCGCTCGACGTGGTCCGCACGATCGGCAACGCGGTGCGCCGCCGCGGCGCCGGTCAGGTGCCGGTGCGGCTGCTGCCGGAGGACTTCGAGGTGGCGGAGACGGAACGCCGGGCCTCCGCGGCGGTCGCGCTCTGCGTCGACCTCTCCTATTCCATGTACGCCGACGGCCGCTGGGGCCCGATGAAACAGACCGCGTTGGCGCTGTCCCACCTGGTCGCCACCCAGTTCCCGCAGGACTCGCTGCAGATCATCGGCTTCGGCCTGCACGCGGCGGCGCTGTCGCAGGGCGACCTGGCCGCCATCGAGCCGACCATGGAGAAGGGCACGAACCTGCAGCACGCCCTGAAACTGGCCGGCCGCCACCTGCGCCGCCACCCCGGCTCCGAGCCGGTGGTGCTGGTGGTCACCGACGGCGAGCCGACGGCCCACCTGGACGAGGACGGCGAGGCCATGTTCTGGTGGCCGCCCCTGCCGGAGACCGTCCGGGCGACCATCCACGAGGTCGACCACCTGACCCGCTACGGCGCCACGTTGAACGTCTTCATGCTCGGTGACGACCCGGGCCTGCAGCGTTTCGTGGCCGCGGTGGCCGAGCGGAACGGAGGCAGGGTTTTCAGCCCCGACGCCGAAGAGCTGGGCCGCTACGTGGTCGACGACTACGTCCGCGCCCGCCGGGGCCGCCGCCGAGGCCGCTCCGCCGCCTGACCCCGGCCGCGCCTCCCCGGACGGCGCCCCCTCGAGGAGGCCGCCGTCCGGGGTCAGGCGCCCCCTCCACCCCGCGCCGCCCCGCACTCAGCGCCGGCCGCCCGTGTCCGTCGGCGCCCGGCCCCGCGCCTTCCGCCCTCTCCTTCCATACCCGCGCAATCTGCGCTCCCGCGCAATCTGCGCTCCCGCGCCTTCCGCGCTCCCGCGCCTTCCGCGCTCCCGCGCCTTCCGCGCTCCCGCGCCTTCCGCGCTCCCGCACCTTCCGCGCTCCCGCGCCTTTCGGGCCCCGCGCCTCCCGCGCCCTCGGCTGTCCGCGCCCCGAGCCCCACCGGCAGGCCCAGTGCCCTCCTCGCCCCGAGCTTTTCGCGCCCTGCGGCCTTTCGCGCCCTTCCGCCTTTCGCGGCGCCCGCGCCTTTGGCGCCCGCGCCTTCTGCGCAAGCGTCTGTCGCGCCTCGCCCTCGGCCTTCCGGGTCCGGGACCGCCCCGCGCCCCGGCGCCCCAGCGCCGTCCGTCCCCCTGGCCTTCGGGTCTCCGCGTCCCGCGTCCCGCGCCTGCGCCCCGGCGCCCGCTCCGCGCCAGCGCCGCGTCCCTGCG
>NZ_CAKUCL010000449.1 GCF_934643405.1 uncultured Actinoplanes sp. | reverse complement strand
GATCGCCGTCGGGATGGCCGCCGAGCTGCGGCCGGACGTGGTGCTGATGGACCTGTCGATGCCGAACCTCGACGGCGTCCACACGATCGCCCGCATCCTGGCCACTCAGCCGGACCTGCACATCCTGGTGCTGACCTCGTTCAGCGACCACAACCAGATCCTCGACGCCCTGCAGGCCGGCGCCGAGGGGTATCTGCTCAAGCACGCCGAGCCGGAGACGATCCTGGCGGGCATCCGCGACGTGGTGGCGGGCGGCTCGCCGCTGGACCCCAAGGCGGCCCGGGCGCTGCTGACCGGCCGCCGGGCGCCCCGCCCGGGACCGGCGCTCAGCGACCGGGAACGGGAGGTGCTGGAGCTCGTCGGCGAGGGTCTGCCGAACAAGTCGATCGCGCGCAGGCTGGGCATCACCGAACGCACGGTGAAGGCCCATCTGACGAGCATCTACCAGCAACTCGGCGTCACCGACCGTACGCAAGCCGCCCTCTGGGTCCAGCGGCAGACCCGGATGCCCGGCCCGGCGGGCGACGGCACCGGAACCCCCGGCGGCTGAACGGCAACCGAGCCGCACCCGGCGCGCCCGACCAGTTTCCTCAGGCAGTGGTCCGCGCCACCGATCGGGCACTCGGGCTCGCGGACCGTCGCGGCTCGCGTCGACCTGGGGAGGCCGTGGCGCTGTGAAGAAAACGATCCTTGCGGTGGCGGTGCTGCTGGCCATCACCGGCTCCGCGGTGCCCGCACAGGGCGCGACCACCCCCACCACGAGCGCGCCCGCGGCCGGGGTGACCTGGGCGCAGCTGATGAAGCGCAAGCTGGCGCTGAACGCCGCGTCGGTGAAGCTCGCGGCGTCGCTGCCCGGGCTGAGGGCGGCCGTGCCGGCGCGCAACGCCGACCTGGTCAAGGCGCAGATGGCGCAGACGGCGACCGGCGTGGCGCTGGCCCGGGCGACCGCGACAGACGAGGCGGCCAAGAGCAGCCTCGCGGCGGCCAGGGCGGCGGCCACGTCGGCGAAGAGGGCCCTGAGCGTGGCGCGGAGGGCGAAGCCGGTCAGCAAGGCCAAGGTCGCCGCGGCGAGGACGGCGCTGGACTCGGCCAACGCCGCGGTCAAGACCAGGGAAACCGGTTTGCGTACGGCGTGGACCGCGCTGGTGGCAGCACGATCGGCCCGGACGGCGGCAGCGGCCAGAGTCGCCTCGGCAACGACCGCGATCGTCGCCGCGAACCAGGCGGTCGCCGACACGCAGCAGAAGATCGCCGCCATGCCCGCGCTCGAGTCGTCGGTGGCCGCGCGCGCTTCCGCCCTCAGCCAGGATGTCGTCACGCAGAGCCGGGCGTCGTTCCAGCCGGCCGACACGACCAAGGTCTACGGGATCACGGTCAACAGGGTCGTGGCGTATCCGTTCCAGCGCATGATCGACGACGCGGCGAAGGCCGGGATCCAGCTGTCGGGCGGCGGGTTCCGCACCCGGGCGCAGCAGATCGCGCTGCGCACCGCGAACGGCTGCCGGGACGTCTGGACCGCGCCCGCCTCGTCGTGCCGGGTGCCGACCGCCATCCCCGGCCGGTCGCTGCACGAGCTGGGCCTGGCGGTCGACCTGTCCACCGGCGGGCGAACCATCGGCAGCCGTACCAGCCCGGCCTACAAGTGGCTGGCCGCCAACGCCGGCCGGTACGGCTTCGTCAATCTGCCGTCCGAGCCGTGGCACTGGTCGATCACCGGCGGCTGACCCGTCACGCGTCGCGCAGGCTGCCCCAGGCGTGCCAGCGCTCGATCTCGACCTGGCAGCTGACCCGCGGGCTGGTGCGGTTCGAGTACGCCTTGCCGGTGTAGTGCGTGGACAGGCGGTCAATGTCGCGCAGGCCCTCGTCGTCGACGATCGACACGACCCGGCCCTGGACGCTGACGTGGGTGTACCAGTCGTCGCCGGCCAGCACGGTCAGCGAGATGCGGGGATCGGTGCGGATGTGCTTGAGCCGGGCTCTGGTGGCATCGAGGCCGAGCAGGATGCGGCCGTCGTCCTCCAGCAGGTACCAGGTGGCGACGGACACCGGACGGCCGTCGGCGGCCACCGTGGCCATCACGGCGGGGTTGGGCTGCCGGAGGAGCTGGACGACCGCGTCGGGCATCGGCTTCGAAGACATGAGGCCAGCCTAGATCACTTCGCGGAGCGCCAGCCGGCCGGGCATCGTGGCGGTGCAGCGTCCACATGCCTGCTTCACAACGGATGAGCGCGGTGCTTGCCGCAGGTGCCGGCAGGTCGGACAGCGGTTCAATCGGCGGACGAGGGCGTGGACAGAGCAGCGATCATGTCCGCGACCTCGGCGCCGGCACCCGGGACCGGAAAAATCCATCACGGTGACACGGTCGATGTCCTCCCCCGCCTGGTCGTGCCGGCCGAGCGCGGCCTGCGCCTCCGCCAGATCGAGCAGTACGCGACGGCGTCG
>NZ_CAKUCL010000448.1 GCF_934643405.1 uncultured Actinoplanes sp. | reverse complement strand
GCCACGCTGCCGGTGCGATGGACTCCTGTGGTTCAGCGCGCGCGGCGGTAGTGCATGGCCACCGCGCCGTTGCGGAGCGGCTCCGCCGAGACCAGCTCGAGCCGGCGCGTGCCGGGCAGCCCGCCCTGGTACAGCGTCGGGCCGTGGCCGGCGATCCGGGGATGGACGAGCAGCCTGTACTCGTCGATCAGGTCCAGCCGGTCGAGCTCGGTCGCGAGCTTGCCACTGCCGAGCAGAACCCCGGCCGGGGTCGCGTCCTTGAGCCTCTGCACCCCCTCGCGCAGATCACCGGCGATGTGGTGGCTGTTGGCCCACGAGAAGTCGGTGCGCGTCGAGGACACCACGTACTTGGGTTTGGCGTCCAGCTTGACCGCCCACTCGCGCAAGACCGGCGGCGCCTCCTCGTCCCCGCGGGCAACGGCCGGCCAGTACCCCTCCATCATCTCGTAGGTCACGCGACCCCACAGCATTGCCCCGGACGCGTCCATGAACCGGGTGAACAAGGCGTGCGTCTCGTCATCGGCGATCCCCTCCCGGTGGTCGATGCAACCGTCCAAGGTGAGATTGAGGCTGAAGGTGAGGATTCCCATGGCCAGCGAGCCTAACGACAAGCCGCTCCCCAGAATGACCGGCACGACGTCCTCGACCCGCCCCGTCGTGGCCATCCCCTAACACGCCGTCTACCTCCGGCCCGGCTTCAGACGCCTGATCCGGCGAGCCGCGATCGAGGATTTCCTGGTGAACCGGCGGCCACTGTTGTCGAGCAGCCATGTCCTGGACACCGTCGTACACCGCGACGACGAGGTTGTGGTCCCGGGTGGCTTCCACGCCCGTTTCCGCGACGGCGGCAGCAGCACGGGAAGGTTCGCCGTCGTCCTCCAGGTTGAAGGTGTGCCACACCAGGCGCAGGGGCATCTGCGAATGAGCGCCCATAAAGGAGTGTTGATGCCGTCAGAGCACACAGCGACGTCCGAGCAGGAACGTGTGCGTCCCGCCTATCGGGAACCCGCCTACCGCCGGTTCGTGCTCGGCGAGGCGGCATCGGTGGTCGGTGACCAGGTCTGGTTCGTGGCACTGTCGTGGGCCGCCGTGCAGGTGGCGTCCCCGGCGGTGGCCGGCCTGATCCTCACCGTATCGGCGCTGCCACGGCTGGTCCTGATGCTTCTCGGCGGCCCGCTCGCGGACCGGTACGACGCGCGGAAGCTGATGGTCGGCAGTGACGTGATGCGGGCACTGGTCATGGTCACCGCCGCGGCCGTCGCCGTACACCACAGCAGCGTGCAGCTGCTGGTAGTGATCAGCTTGATCTTCGGAGCGGCCGATGCGATCTTCATGCCGGCGTCCGGGTCGCTGCGGCCGCGGCTGCTGCACCGGCAACAACTAGCCAGCGGCGGTGCACTGCGCGAACTCACCCTGCGCATCGCCCTGACGCTGGGATCACCACTCGGCGGCCTGGTCGTCGCGGTCGGCAACCTGTGGCTGGCCTGCCTGGTCAACGCCCTCACCTTCGTGGTGTCCGCGCTGGTCCTGCGGACTCTGCGCCCCCGCGAACTCGCCGCACCGGCGACCGGCGACACCCGGCCCAGCTATTTCGCCTCCCTCACAGACGGCCTGCGATATCTGGCGTTGCACCCGGTCCTGCGCGCGGTCCTCACCGTCACGCTCCTGGTCAACCTGGCCTTCGTCGGCCCGATGAACGTGGGTCTCGCGCTGCTGTCGCAGGACCGTGGCTGGGGTGCCGGCGGCATCGGTACCCTGCTGGCCGGTTTCGGCATCGGTGCGGCGCTGGGTGCCCTCGCCATGCTGCGCACCCGGGTCGACCGGGGCATCGGCTGGTGGATCGCGCTGGCCTGCCTGCTCGAGGGCGCCGGCCTGGGCCTGCTCGCCGCGGTCGACCGTTTCCCGGTGGCGGTGGCCGCCGCGGCGCTGATCGGAATGGTCAGCGGGCCGCTCGGCATCATGACCACCGCGCTGACCCAATCCGGGGTACCGGACGAGTTCCGCGGCCGGGTCAGCAGCGTCACCATGCTCGTCAATCTCGGTATCACGCCGCTGTCGATCGCCGCACTGGGCGTGGTCGCCGATCACACCGGCACCACCGCGGCGGTGATCGCGTTCGCCGCGCTCGCATGGGCCGGCGCCGCCCTATGCGTGACAGCTCCCCCATTGCGACGCGCCAGACTCGGTGGTTGAGACCAGTTCCTTCACCACAGACCTGGGGACGAGCACGGTGACAACATGCAGTCGCCAGGGTCGGCGGCTTCACCGCGACGCTGCACGCCGACGAGCAGGTCATCCCCCACGGCCGCCCGTCGGGATCGGACGTCGTCACGATCGCCACACCACTGGGGAACATCGACATCAGCGATCGGTACTGCGCGGCGGTGACGGGCGGCGCAACCCCGTAGGTTCCCGCCGCGCCGCCCTCCCTCCTCGAATCGGCCATGGTCACCTGTCCCCTCCGCGGCCGGCGAACGCGGCCGGTT
>NZ_CAKUCL010000447.1 GCF_934643405.1 uncultured Actinoplanes sp. | reverse complement strand
CTAGGACACCATCGCATGGGCGCGCCGGCCTGACCGGCGAGCACAGGTCGGTCAGCCGCTGGCGGAGCGCGAACGTCGATAGTCGAGCTCCGGGCAATGCCGCGTCAGACCTTGACCCGATCAAGCCGGTCCGATCGTCAGGCGTTCTGAACTGGGTCGGCGTAGCTGGGCGATCTGGCTGACGACGGCACCGCGACGTCCCTTCTTTGTCGCGAAGCTGCGCTGGACCGCGATTGGGGGCGGTGGGCCTCAATCGGCGATGTCGTCCTGTTTGCCCAAGCGCAGGTGTTCGATGTGGTAAATCGCTTCGTCGAGCAGTTGGGCAACGTGGTTGTCGAACAGGGCGTACACGATGTTCTTGCCCCGGCGAGTGCCGGTGACCAGGCCGAGGTTGCGCAAGAGCCGTAACTGATGCGAAACCGCGGATTGTTCCATCTTCACTTCGGCGGCGAGGTCGCCAACCGAGCAGGGGCCACGGCGCAGGGTGGCGAGGATCAACAGCCGGCTAGGCGTGGCGAGCGCTTGCAGCGTCGAGGCGACCTTCTCCGCCGATTCCATATCGAGGCTCTCAGCAGTCGAGACACGCGCGTTAACCCCATGACCCATGACACGCATCGTAGCGTGGCAGTCGCATGAAAACCTCTTCATATGTTCTTGTAGTCTGGTGTTGCCTCGACGACATCAAGACGAGAGGGGAGTGCGTTGAGCACCCCGACCAGCTTGGAAACCTGCACGGAGCCACGTTCAGCAACGCCGCGGCGAATACGGCGTACCCGGCTGTTCGAACTCCCGGAGATGCGCTGGGCAGCCGCATCCCTTGTGCTGTTTCTTCTCGGACTGCTCGCCCAGCTGACCGGTGCCCCTGCATACCTGTGGGGTCCGTTGTTCGCTGCCTGTTACCTGACAGGCGGCTGGGAGCCGGCACTTGCCGGGCTGAAGGCGCTACGGGAGAAGACCCTCGACGTCGACCTGCTGATGATCGTGGCGGCAATCGGCGCAGCGGTAATCGGGCAGATGATGGATGGTGGTCTGCTGATCGTCATCTTCGCTACGTCCGGCGCCCTCGAGGCCCTGGCCACCGCCCGCACCGAGGATTCAGTGCGAGGGCTGCTCGATTTTGCCCCGGAGACCGCCACGAAGATCGACGCCGATGGTGAATCGACGGTGCCGGTTGCCGACCTTGCCGTCGGCGACGTCATTCTGGTCCGCCCGGGAGAGCGCATCGGCGCCGACGGCCGCGTCGTCGATGGTGCCAGTGAGGTCGACCAGGCGACCATCACTGGTGAGGCACTGCCGGCGAACAAGTCCACCGGCGATGAGGTGTTCGCCGGTACCGTGAACGGAACGGGCGCGCTGCGGATCCGCGTCGACCGGATGGCCGGCGACTCGGTCGTGGCACGCATTGCGTCGCTCGTCGAGCAGGCCGCCAAGACAAAGGCTCGCACTCAGCTGTTCATCGAAAAGGTTGAACAGCGCTACTCCATCGGTGTCGTCGTCGCGACTCTCGCCTTGTTTTTCATCCCCCTCGCGTTCGGCCGGCCGTTGACCGAGACCCTGCTGCGGGCGATGACCTTCATGATTGTTGCTTCGCCCTGCGCGGTGGTGCTGGCCACCATGCCGCCACTGCTGGCCGCGATCGCCAATGCCGGTCGCCATGGCGTGCTGGTCAAGTCCGCCGTCGTGATGGAGCAGCTGAGAACCACCGACCAGGTGGCGTTCGACAAGACCGGAACCCTGACGAAGGGAACCCCCGAGCTGGCTCGGATTGTGACGTTCGACAGCGCGCCCTGGACCGAGAGCGAACTGCTCGCGTTCGCCGCGGCTGCCGAGCATCCCAGCGAACATCCGCTCGGGGCGGCCATTGTCAGAGCAGCGACAGATCGTGAACTCCCGATCCGGTTTGCCCAGGATTTTACGTCCTTGCCGGGCCGTGGCATCCGCGCCCGCGTCGGCGGGCAGGTGGTGGAAGTCGGTGCGCCGGCCTACTTGTTGAACGGCAGCGCGTCGGGTCTGGCACCCGCCACC
The DNA here is from genome assembly GCF_934643405.1 of uncultured Actinoplanes sp. Classification (GTDB taxonomy): domain Bacteria; phylum Actinomycetota; class Actinomycetes; order Mycobacteriales; family Micromonosporaceae; genus Actinoplanes. Next base: position 465 of record NZ_CAKUCL010000447.1, on the reverse strand, counting down.
GACGAGGTGGTCACTGAGCTGCAAACCGCCGGATATACGGCGGTGGTGGTGACGGTCGACGGTCGACCCGCCGGGATGTTGGGAATCTCGGATGAGGTGCGCCGCGAATCGGTCGGGGCCGTGCAGCAACTTTCTGCGCTCACCGGTCGCGCTCCGGTGCTGCTGACCGGTGACAACCGAGCTGCGGCACAGCGGCTGGCGGCTGTGGTGGGGATTCGCGATGTACGGGCCGGGCTTCTGCCCGAGGACAAGGTGACCGAGGTCCGGGCATTGCAGAGCGGTGGCCGTCGTGTTGCGGTCGTCGGTGACGGGGTGAACGATGCGCCGGCTCTGGCCGCGGCGCATGCGGGCATCGCGATGGGTGGCGCCGGTGCGGACCTCACGCTCGAAACCGCTGACGCCGTTGTGGTGCGCGACGATCTGACCGCGATTCCAGCGGTCATCGGACTGTCGAGACGTACGCAT
>NZ_CAKUCL010000446.1 GCF_934643405.1 uncultured Actinoplanes sp. | reverse complement strand
CCCGGCACCGTGCCCGACGCTCCGCCCGCGCCCGGCACCGTGCCCGACGCTCCGCCCGGCGGCCGTGCCCGCGGCCTGCCCGACGCTCCGCCCGGCACCCGCCCTGCTGGCAAGCTCGACGGTCACGCCCGCGCTCTGTCCCGTGCCGGTGCCGCCGTCCGGCGTGCCTCCCGCTCCGGGGCGCCCACCGGTGGCGGCGGTGCCCACGCCGTACGGGGAAATGGCGGCCGGCGTGCCGGTGCCGCTCAGCGTGCTGCCGGGCCTGTTGCTCTGCGTGGTGTGTGCGAATCCGATGTCGCTCTGCGCGGTGGCCGTTGCCTGCGGCAGCGTGAGCACCGCGGCGCCGACCATGACGCCGGTCGCCGCGGCGCTCGCGCCGAACAGCCGGAACTTCTTCCTCATCATGCCTCCCCTGGTCGGCCTGACGATTCGGCGGACCTTGGCGGGCGATGGGGAGCGACCGGGAGCAGCCCGGTGGCGTGTCGGGTACTCCGCCGTTTTGCGGCGATATGTCCCCTCAGCTGGAATCATGGGCCCGAAGACCGGAACGAGGGACTTTCGCAGATGAGCATGGTCGACGACGACGGCGTCTACGTCTCCCAGCGCCGCCGGGTGCAGCGCCGCAAGAAGGCGCTGGTGGCGGTGGCCGGGCTGGCCGCAGTGCTGGGCGGCGGCGCCTACGGTGTGTACGCGTGGGGAGCCGCCCGCGACGTCGCGGTGATCGGGGAAGCCGGTGCGCTCAGCCCCGTGGTGGCGCCGTCCCGTCACGCGCCGTCCACCGTGTCACCGTCACCGAAACCGTCGAAGTCCGCCGGATCGCCGTCACCCAGCGTTCGGCCGACTTCCGGGTCCCCGTCACCCAGCGTTCGGCGGACCGTCGCGCGGCTCTCCGGCGTACCGCAATCGGCCCTTCCCTCGCCGACCCCCACCGCAGCCGGACCGGCCGACGAGGCCGTGGCAGCCGCCCAGGTCAGCCGCCTTTTGCAGGTGCCTCGGGTGATCCCGTCGGACACCCTGGTCGCGGCCGAGCAGGCGATCGTCGTCGCCAAGGAGTCGGCGCCCGACGGCAGCGCGATCCGCGTCGTCTCCGCCCGCTACGACCTCACCGCCCGCGGAATCCTGTGGGCCGCGGACAACGGACGGCCGATCAACGGCGCCCGCTGCACCCAGAACCTGCTGGTCGACAAGGTCGTGCAGGTCCGGCCCGGAATGATGTTGTGCTGGCGCGCGGACGCCGGCAAGAGCGTGGTCTCGGTGGCCACCAGCCGCACCGGACGTCCCGCGGCCGCCCTGAGTGCCGCTGCCATCGATCGTGCCTGGCGCCGTCTCGGCTGATCGCGCCCTTCGTCCCCCTCCGCCCAGCGTGCCGCTGCCATCGATCGCGCCTGGCGCCGCCTCGGCTGATCGCGCCCTTCGTCTCCCTCCGCCCAGGGCGCCGGCGCCCCGCTGGGCGTCGCCGCGCTCGGTGAGGGGCGGGAACCCTTCCGGCACGCCGGTTTTGGTGGTTTCGGCCCGCTGTGTCCGTTGCGTTGGGACGATAGGTGTCCGGGGCTCGCGTGGTTCGACCTCCGCGGGCCCATGTCGAGACCCGAGGGAAACCAGGACATGACCTCTCATGACGACGCCCCCTCCACGCCCGCACGGCATCGGCCGACCGGCAGGCAGATCGCGATCGGAGCGGCGGGGCTGGCAGTGGTGCTCGGCGCCGGCGGATATCTGATCGCGTCCGGCACCGGCGGCAGCACGGAGACCCGGGACGCAGGTGCTCTGGCGCCGATCCCCGCGCCGTCCTCGCCGGCCTTCTCCGCTCCCGCGCCGCCGACAGATCCGTCACCGTCCGGATCCGCCTCAGCGTCGCCGTCCGTGACCGTCACGACCGCTGCGCCGGCGGCGTCGCCGACCGTCACGTCAAAGGCGGCGCACGCCGATGCGAAGAAGGTTCGTCAGGAGATCGACGAGGCGCGAGCGAAGGCGGCCAAGGCCGGCGTTCCGTTGCAGCGGCCACTGACCGCGCAGGAGAACAGCACGGCCGTCGTGTCGACGGTGACGGAGGAAGCGTCGGGCGAGGTGATCCGGGTCAGTACGGCGCGGGGCGACCTCACCGGCCAGAGTCCCCGGATTCTGGCCGCCGACAAGGGCCGCGCGGTCGGGAACGGAATCTACTGCACCCAGAAGATCCGGTTCAGCGAGAACGCGGCGGCCCGGGCGATGGCGAACACCATGCTGTGCTGGCGGACCTCCAGCACGCGCAGCGTGGTGACGCTCGCGGTGGCGCGCAAGGGCAAGCCGGCGACGGCGACCAGCATCCACGTCATCGACCGGGAGTGGGCGAAGCTGGGCTGACCGGCCGGGCTCGCCTCGGCGCCGGGCGGGGCTGGGCTGATCGAGCCGCGGGGGCCGGATGCTGGGGGCGGAGCGAGGCCGGGGTGCTGGGCGTCGGTCCGGGGCGCTGGGCGCTGGGCCGGGGTGCTGGGGGCCGAGCGGGGCCGGGGCGCTGGGCGTCGGGCCGGGGCGCTGGGCGTCGGTC
>NZ_CAKUCL010000445.1 GCF_934643405.1 uncultured Actinoplanes sp. | reverse complement strand
TGCTCGTCACCTCGGATCCCTACCTCGTCACCTCAGCCGGGGTGCTCCACCTGAGCGGGTTGGAGGACGTGTCGGCAAACCCGGATGAAGACGTCCTCCACGTAGCGGCACCCGCCGGCCGTTACACGGTGACCGTCAACCTCATCGATGGGGAGAGCGATCCGGACTCCCGCACACCGTCGGGAGATCCATCACCAGCGCCGATGGAACGTTTGGGTGGGTGGTTTGCCCTATTCCGGTAGCCGCCACAAAGGGATGTCAGGGGCTTCGACCGGTGGGTCGTCGGCACGTGCCAGCCGCCACCGGCGCTCACCAATCACCGTGACCGGCTCGGGATCACCGTCCTTCGCGGGTACGACGCGCACGCTCGTAAACGATTCCGGCCCTCCAAGGGGAAGACCGAGATCGGCGGCGACCCGGCGATGTATCGCGGAAGTCGCGCCGAGCACGACATAACCTTCACGCCGGAGCATGCTGCGCGCATCCCGCACCCGTTTGGCGACGTTCGCCTGCGTCACCAGGGTTTCCACGACAGTTCTGCTGATGGGCCGCCCCGGCACCCGGCGGAAGAACTCGTTGAGCCGGCGCTGGCCCGCCGCAATGCCGAATATCGCCTCACGGTCGTGCGCAGGCAGGTGGAGCAGGGTGTTCTCCGGCACCGGAACATCTCGGTGCAACCAGTGCAGCGCGGCGCGCCCGGCGGCCGACAGACCCGCCTTTCCATCTCGGTTACCACCGGCGCGGAGGATGTCGTCGGTCACCCGGACGAGTGCCACCGAGACTCGCGACTCAATGTCGTCGCCGGTCACGAGGAGGCAGAGACCCGAGTCGCGCCGGGAGAACATCCAGTCGGGCCGGCGGGAGAACTTGACGTCGAAGGCGATGCCGGCCAGTTCCAGATCCGACTTGCCGCCGCCAATAAGGGAGAACTCCCGCATGAGCTCCAGCTCGATCCGAGCACCCAGCGTGGTCTTCTCGCTTCTGGTCATCTGTTCCCAGGAGAACCGCCCGGTGTGCTGGCCGTCGTACATCTGGTCCAGCGACCGCCGCAGGACCGCGGCGAACCGCGATCCGTCTGGGTCCAGCCGGAGCAAAGCCTCGGCCAGCGCTTCGAGCTCTGAATCCGGGCCGCCTTGTCGGACGGGTTTCTTGACCTCGGCCAGGTCCGCATCGACCGGCTCCGGTCGATCCGCTGGCCGCTCGGCCCGCGGGCCGTGCTCGGCGGACTCCCGCCGACGACGCGCCTCGGCCAGCTGGTGAAGGGCCTCGTCGCGCTCCTGTTCCGCCCGGCGCACCGCCTCGCGCAGCCGAGCCAGCTCAGCCAGGTCCACCTGGAGCGTGTCCTGTTGCCGGGCCTGCTCGATCAGCTGCTGCTGGGCTTCCGCACGCAGTCGCGTCTCTATCAGGAGATCATCCTTGATGCCCTCCATCTGAACCTTCACCCGGCTGAGCTCCCGGCGGAGGCGGGCCGCCTCGTCCTGGCGGCGATCAGCGGGGGTCGCGGCGCTACTCGCCTCACGCTGTAGCTTCTCGGCTTGGGCGAGCACCCGTTCACGGCGAGCGGCAGGAGTGGTGATCGAGACGATAGCCTTGATGAGATCGGTTTCCGGGACGAGGTTCTCGCCATTCAGCCGACGTTGCAGCACCGGGTGGCTGGGCACCCCGCGTTTGTGGGTGAAGTGCTCCGGGGTCAGCCGCTCACGCAGCGCCCGCACAGAGAGACCCGCGTCGCTCAAGCACTTCTGAAGGAACTCGGCGAGCCGGTTGATCTCCTCGGTCTCGCCCACAGGCCCCTGTCGCCGCCGCCCTGGAGCACCTGGCATTCGACCTCCTTGTCTCAGAAGTTTGTCTCACTAAAATGCTAGTTGTCTCGAACAATTCTTGCCAAGTGTGCGCGGCTCTTGAAGGCTATTACCTGTCACGGCAGCAAGACAACCGACCGAGAGACAGGGCATGAACAACAATCAGATGTACGACCTGGCCGCACTGGTCGCCATCCTTGGCACCGTGGGTGTACTGGCCATCACCGGCCAGGGCGCCGAAATGATCGGCGCCGCGGCGATCGCTTCGACCTCACTCTTCGGCGCGTGGAGACAGCGCCGGCAGCGCGCGGACCCGGCCGGCAGTGACGGGCGCGGTGGCCAGGACGGTCAGTGACAGGGCCGCCGCCGTTGTCAGCGGACCGGGAACACCGCCGCGCTCTCCGGCGGTAAGGCCAGGCGGTCCCACCCCGCGATCCCGACCTATCGATCCCCGTGCGGATGGCGGCGCTTGGAAAGAGCTGTTCCGGAAGGCCGCGTACGGGACCGCTCACCTCCACGCCGCTCGCCGCACGGCGGCGGCCATCCTTGTGGCCCTTGGTCTACGCACCGCAAGCCGTCATGGAAGTCGTGCGTTGACCCCAGGTGGCATGACGACCCGGTATCAACACCTTGTGCCAGAGCTGACGGCCGGCATCACCGAGCAGGTCGCGGGACTGCTGGAAGACGAACTGAGACGGGAGCGGGTCGCCGGGTTTGCGGTGGCCCGCTCCTCGCTGGTCAGGTCGGTGGGCGCGGCAGGTTTCGAACCTGCGACCCCTCGCTTGTAAG
>NZ_CAKUCL010000444.1 GCF_934643405.1 uncultured Actinoplanes sp. | reverse complement strand
AGCTAGTCCATCCGGGATTCAAAACCTGGCATTCGGTACGGATGGGGCAGTCCTCGCGTGCAAGTTGCATCGCAGGGGTGAACCTTTGCGTGGTGCGCATCGCAGGACCGGCCCCGATGAGGCGTGCGCCCGAGCAGCAGGTAAACTAGTGCGGTTGCCACGGCGAGGGTGCCCCGCGGTCTGCTGAAGGTTCGCAGCCGCTCGGGGGCACCGTGATCGACGCGGTGCTCCGGGCCTGTGCCCAGCGCGCCCTCTTGCCCGGCAGCGCCGACGACTGCCTTCCAGCACCGCCGGCGGCTCACCGCCAACTGCCGGCTCCGCTGGCTTTAGCACCGCCGCAACCCGCCGCTTTGTAGACGCAGCCCGATCCAAGAGTTTCAGGAGTTACCCCGTGTCCGAGGTAAAGATCAGCGCCGAGCCCCGCACCGAGTTCGGCAAGGGTGGTGCCCGCCGCACGCGCCGGGCCGGTTTGGTGCCCGCCGTGCTTTACGGGCACGGCGAGAAGCCGCAGCACATCGCGCTGCCGGCCCGTGAGTTCGCGGCCGCGATCCGGCACGGCGGCCTCAACCAGGTTTTCACCATCGACATCGCCGGTAACTCGGGCGCGACGCTCGCGCTGCCGAAGGCGATCCAGCGCGACCCGATCAAGGACACCTACGAGCACGTGGACCTGCTGATCGTGAAGCGCGGCGAGCAGGTCCAGGTGGACGTGCCGGTCAACCTGATCGGCGAGGCCGCCCGGAACACGCTCGTGGTCAGCGAGTCGACGACGCTGGCCGTGGTCGCCGAGGCGATGCACCTGCCCAGCGGTCTCGACGTTTCGATCGAGGGCCTCGAGGCCGGTTCGCAGGTCACCGCCGGCGACGTGAAGCTGCCGCAGGGTACGGCGCTGGCCGTCGACCCGGACTTCGTTCTCGCGATCATCTCGCAGGCGCAGACCGCCGAGCAGCTCGAGGGTGGCGAGACCGCGGAGGGTGAGGCTGCCGAGGGCGAGACCGCCGAGGGCGCGTCCGAGGAGTAAGACTCCGCACGGCGGATCGAGCAGGGATCAGGGAAAGTGCCGGTCGGCACTTTCCCTGATGTGCATGTGCGGCTTTTTCTGGAGGCGGAGTGAGCGACGAAGCGCCGTGGCTGGTCGTCGGCCTGGGGAACCCGGGCAAGGAGTACGCCGGCAACCGGCACAACGTGGGTTTCATGGTGGCCGATCTGCTGGCGTCCCGGGTGGGGGCGAAGTTCGGCCGGTCGAAGCGGGCGCACGCCGAGGTGGCAGAGGGCCGGCTCGGGTTCGGCGGGCCGAAGCTGGTGCTGGTGAAGCCGCTGACGTACATGAACCTGTCGGGCGCGCCGGTGGCTTCGTTGTCCCAGTTCTTCAAGGTGCCCGTGGCGAACGTGATCGCCGTGCATGATGAGTTGGATGTGCCTTTCGGGCAGATCCGGGCGAAACGTGGTGGCGGTGAGGGCGGCCACAACGGATTGCGCTCCATGTCGAAGTCGTTGTCGGACAAGGACTATGCGCGGGTGCGGTTCGGGATCGGACGGCCGCCGGGACGGCAGGATCCGGCGGACTACGTGCTGTCCGATTTCTCCGGTGCGGAGCGCAAGGAGCTGGACTTCCTGGTCGACCGGGCGGCCGACGTGGTGGAGGCGGTCGTGCTCGAGGGCGTGGAGTGGGCGCAGAACAAATACCACGGCGGTTGATCCGGCGGGGACGGAACGGATAGATCGTTTGGGCGGTTTTGTCCGTCTCCCGATCCCGTGACGCTCGCCGCCGTCCGCGCGTTGGTCACGTGTACGCACCGCCTGGTGCGGGCGGGACGGCGCGACGGGGGGAGGTTCGGGGTGCAGCAGGACGTGTCCGCGGACGAACGATCCGCGATCACCGAACCGACGGTCCTGCTGCCGGAGGTCCGCCCGGCGCGACAGTCCATGGACGACAGTGCGGGCCCGGCGAGGAAGCCCCGCCCCGCATGGCCCGGCGACGACAACCCGGCCAGGCCGAGGCCGCTGCGGCGCGCCGAGGATAGCTTGGGCGCGCGGCCGGTGAAGTCGGGCGGCGAGGACGGCCGCTTGGGTGGGCGGCCGGTTATGGCCGACCGGGCGGATGGCCGGCCGGGAGGCCGGACGACGTGGGCCGGTGCGGATGACAACACGCAGGGCCGGTCTGCCTGGCCCGCGGATGAGAACGGCGCGCGGGCCCGGTCCGGCGACGACCGGGCTGCCGGTGGGAAGCCCTGGCCGGCCGTCGAGGACGGATATGGGCCGGCCAATCACCCCCCGGCCAATCACGGCCCCCACCCGGCGTGGCCGAAGGGCGGACGGCGGATTCCGGCGCCGGTGGTGCCGCTGAGCCCTCCGCCGGCCGGTGCGGACAGCCGACGGCCCCTTGTGGAGCGGCCGCAGGACGCCGGCGTTCGCCGCGCGATCATCGATGGCCGCCCGACCAAGGAGAAAAATCCGGAAATAGCGGGCCCTGGGTCGGCCGCGGCGGGCCCGGAAAGCGGCGCCGGTGGCGAGGCCGAGGCGGTGCTGCCGATCGTGTCGCCCAGCGGCGACGCCGAGGCCTCGACGGTCCCTCCGTGCGCCGTCACGATCGCCCGCACGATCGCCAGCCCCAGCCC
>NZ_CAKUCL010000443.1 GCF_934643405.1 uncultured Actinoplanes sp. | reverse complement strand
CTCAGCGATGGCGGCGTTTCGCTTTCCCCGGCAATCCGGCGGCCCGTCCCGGCTCATCACGTACGGGCGACGGGGCCGGCCAAAAGCACCAGCGTGAACCCGGGTGCTCACACCGAGGCCGTAGCCACTCGCGCCCTCCGGTGCCGCCCGGCCGGTTCAGGGCAAGACCGACTCGGATCGCTGGTCGGGTGGCCCGAGCGACCACGTTTCGCGCTGACGCCGACCGGGGGGATGTCCGATGACTGGCTCTGATCGGGTGCGTAGCGTCGAACCGCCGGCCCGCGTGCGTGCGTTGGCCGGCCTCGACCGATACGACTACGCGGAGGCGTTCGCGTTCGACGCCCCGGCAGCTCGCACCCCGGAGGAGTGGTCGCGCCGCATCCTGCTGGGTGCCTCCCCCTCGGACCGCCTCACCATGCTGGCCGTCTGGACCGCCCTCACCGTCCACCTGTCCCCGCCGTGGACCGCCCAGATTCTCGGCTGGCGCATCCTGCACAGCACCCCGGACGCCTTGGTCCTCGGCATCCGCGCCTCGATCGGCCTGACCGCCCGGATCGTGATCATCCCGGACGCCGACGGCGTGGCGGTTGCTGACGGCGGTGGCGTGGCTGTTCCGCACCGAGGCGGCGCGGGCGGCGCTTTCGGTGAGGGCGCGGGCGGCCCTCTCGGTGCTGGGACCGTTGTTCACGCCATGGTTGTTAGGTTTGATCGGGCGTTGGGGCGGCGGGTCTGGGAACGCATGGCACCGGGGCATCGGAAGTTTCTTCGGCGCATCATCGGTCGCGCGGCCCGGTGAGCAGACGCGGAACGGGCGGCCGGGTGGCGGCCGAGCCTGTGCCCTCGCGGGAGCGGATGGCGCTCGGGTGACCCACCACACCGGCCGGAACGGGCGCACGGGCCGGTGTTGCACTCAGGTCTGACTGCTGGCCGGGTGGTGGTCGGACGACCGTACGTAAAAGAATTTCTCGCCTGGCTTGGTGGAATTGACGGCCTTAAGCTGCGGGCATGCGTGTTGCGGTGTGTCAGCTGAATTCGCGCGAGGATCGGGACGAGAACCTGCGCGTGGCCCGTGAACTGCTCGAACGTGCGGCCGGTGCGGGGGCGTCGCTGGCCGTGCTGCCGGAGTATGTGGATTATCTGGGGCCCGCCAAGAATGCGCCGAAGCCGGAGGGCGTCGACGGGGAGTTCGCGCAGTTCTTCGGGTCGGCGGCTCGGGAACTCGGGATCTGGGTGCATGCCGGGTCGTTCCACGAGAGCGGGCCGGACGAGTCGCGGACGTACAACACCACGCTCGTTTTCGATCCGTCCGGGTCGCTCGTGACGACGTACCGCAAGATCCATCTGTACGACGTGGAGATTCCGGGGCGGGTCTCGTACCAGGAGTCGAAGACGGTCGCGCCCGGGTCGTCTCCCGTGGTCGCGGAGATCGACGGTGTGCCGACCGGGTTGTCCATCTGCTATGACCTGCGCTTCCCGGAGCTCTACCGGCGGCTGGCCGTGGAGGGGTCGGCTCGCGTGCTGGTGGTGCCGGCCGCGTTCATGATGCACACCGGGCGGGATCACTGGGAGGTGCTGCTGCGGGCGCGCGCCATCGAGAACCAGTGCTACGTGGTGGCGGCAGGGCAAATCGGAAATCACGAGCCCGGCCGTACGTGTTTCGGGCGCAGCATGATCGTCGACCCCTGGGGGACGGTGGTGGCGCAGGCGCCCGACACCGTGGGAATCGTGACCGCGGATCTCGATCTTTCGCGTCTCGAGCAGATCCGAGCCGAGTTGCCCAGCCTGGCGAACCGGCGTCTGTAGTCGCCTGCAACCGTGTGGTCAGAGGCCTGTATGCCGGATCACAGAAGCTGCACGAGGTAGCCCACGACGGCCAGGCCGATCACCGCGCTGCCGGTGAGCAGCAGGGCGCCGCCCATCCGGGAGGGGCCTCGGCGGAGCAGGCGATTCACCGACACCACGAGCGTGACCAGCACAAGCGTGCCGATCACCAGCTGCCCGAGGGGCAGCACCATGTCGAGCAGCACGTCCGCCGCCTGCGTCCGGGAAGAACCCATGACCTCACTCTGTCACGGCGTGAGCCGGCTGCGGTGTCCCTCATGCGGCCGGGACCGGGGGGCCGATTTGCATCAGCGGTCACCGGTCGCGTAACTTTCTCCCTGCCCGAGGGAAACCCGGACGGAACGGCACGAAAGTGACGAGCCGGAGGGGGTTCGGAGGGCCGCGGAGACAGGCGCTATGCTTGTTGACGCGCCGGGCGGTGCGGCAGGAATCAACGGGAAACCGGGGATTGCGCCAGCGAGACCGACCGGGTAGAGTATGACAGCCGGGCAGGAGCCGGGCGGACGGATCGCTCAAGCGATCGTCGGCCGGTCTGCAAGGCCATCCCTACGACGGACCCGCTCAACGGCGGGCGCGACGTGTGGGGCCAACAATCGGGCGGTGCCGGCAAGATCTAGGATCTTGAACTGGCGAAACCGACCGGGTAAGTTTGAGCGGTTGCCCCGAGAGCGGGACCCTTCAGGGGATCGAGTCTCGGTGTGTGGTTGTTCTTTGAGAACTCAACAGGGTGCTTGTAAAGCCAGTGCCAAGAAGTTTTACCCCGGTCGGCTTTGTGT
>NZ_CAKUCL010000442.1 GCF_934643405.1 uncultured Actinoplanes sp. | reverse complement strand
GTGCAGGGCCGCTGCGCGGGCCGCGGGCGCGGTGCCGGCCCACCCGGCCGCGGCGCCCCGGGCGGCCTCCACCGCGTAGGTCACGTCCGCCTCGCCCGAGTTGCGCACCACCGTCACCGGTGTGCCGTCGGAAGGGTTCAAAACGGTCAGTTCTCGTTCCGAATTGGCACGGGTCCAGGCGCCGGAGATGAATTGCTGTACTTCGCGCATGCCGCGCCCTTGCCCTGCGCCAAGGATCTTAAACGTCTGTCGAATCTCCGGATAGGAGATTCGATCAGTGCAGCTAGGACGCCGGAGAAGAATTTTCGGAGAAGTCGATGATCATGCGAGTAAGTCGGTGATCGAGGGGTAACCGGCGCATCATGCGAGTGCTGGGAATCAACGCGATCTTCCACGATCCGGCCGCCGCACTGATCGTCGACGGTCACGTCGTCGCCGCTGCCGAGGAGGAGCGCTTCAGCCGCCGCAAGCACGGCAAGCGGCCGGTGCCGTTCGCGGCGTGGGAACTGCCCGAACTGGCCGCCGCCTGGTGCCTCTCGGCCGGCGGGTTGCAGCCCGGCGACCTGGACGCGGTCGCCTACTCCTTCGACCCCGGGCTCAGCCGCGACGCCGCTGAGCTGGGGCTCGACGATCCCTCCGACCATCTGCGGGTGGACTACGCACGTCGTGCGCCGCAGTTCCTCGCCGCCGCGCTGCCCGGGCTCGACCCGGAGCAGGTGAGATTCGTGCCGCACCACGTGGCGCACGCCGCGTCGGCCGGGTTGTCGGTCGGCGAGGACAGCGCGGTGCTGGTACTCGACGGGCGCGGCGAGGTGGCGAGCCACCTGGCGGGCGCGTACCGCGGCGGGCACCTGGAAACCTTCCGGTGCCAGAACCTGCCGCACTCGCTCGGCCTGCTGTACGAGGACCTGACCCGCCACCTGGGATTTCTGCACTCCAGCGACGAGTACAAGGTGATGGCGCTCGCGTCGTACGGCCGGCCGAGGTTCCTCGGCCTGTTCCGCGAGCTGGTGCGCGCCACCCCGGACGGCGGCTTCACCGTGGACCGCATCGACTGGGACGCCCTGGCCAAGAGGCGCGCGGCCGACGGCGAGATGACCGAGGCGCACGCCGATCTCGCGGCCAGCGTGCAGGTGCGGCTCGAGGAGGTGATGCTCGACCTGGCCCGGTGGACCTACGAGGCGGCGGGCGGCCTGACCACCCTCACCATGGCCGGCGGCACCGCGCTGAACTGCGTCGCGAACGCCCGGATCGCCGCCGAAGGACCGTTCGAGCGGGTCTGGGTGCAGCCCGCGGCCGGCGACTCGGGCACCGCGCTGGGCGCCGCGCTCGCGGTCGCCGGCGAACCGGTCGCGCCCTTCACCACCGCGGCGCTGGGTCGCGGCTGGTCCGACGAGGAGCTCGAGGCGGAGCTGCGGCGGGCCGCGCTGCCCTACACGCGGCCCGCTTCGATCGCCGCCGAGGCCGCGCGGGTGCTGGCCGGCAACGGCATCGTGGCCTGGTACCAGGGGCGCAGCGAGTACGGGCCGCGTGCGCTCGGCCACCGCTCGCTGCTCGCCCACCCGGGCGACGCGGACACCCAGACCCGGATGAACAACGTGAAGGGCCGCGAGCAGTTCCGTCCGATCGCGCCGATGGTGCGCGCGGAACGGTTCGACGAGATCTTCGAAGGAGTGTTCCCCAGCCCGTACATGCTCTTCGTGCACCAGGTGAAACCCGGCTGGCGCGCCCGCATCCCGGCGGTCACCCACGTGGACGGAACCGCCCGCGTGCAGACCGTCCACAGCGAGACCGAGCCGCTGGTGGCCGAGATGCTCGCCGAGTTCGAGCGGCTCACCGGCCTGCCCGTGGTGGTCAACACGTCGCTGAACACGGCCGGCCGCCCGATGGTGGACACGCCCCGGGAGGCGATGGAACTGTTCGGTTCGGCGCCGGTGGACCTGCTGGCCCTGGGCCCGTTCGCGGTGCACCGGACGAAAGCGTTCGGCGCGTGACCGCCCCTGCCGTCAGCGTCGTCGTTCCCACCGTAGGCCGCCCGAGCCTTCTCACCCTGCTGACCGTCCTGGGCACGCCCGAGCCGCCGCTGGAGATCGTGGTCGTCGACGACCGCGCGGACCAGTCGGCTCCGCTGCCGGTGCCGGACGGTGTGGCCGTCGTGCCCGGCCCGGCGCGCGGTCCGGCGGCCGCCCGCAACGTGGGCTGGCGGGCGGCGAAGCACGACTGGATCGCGTTCCTGGACGACGACGTCATCCCGGACGACGACTGGCTGCGCCGGCTCGCCGAGGACGTGGGCGCCGCGTCCGCCGGCGTCGGTGGCATCCAGGGCATCCTGCGGGTGCCGCTGCCGGTCAACCGCCGGCCCACCGACTGGGAGCGGGTCACCGCCGCGCTGACCGACGGCGCCTGGATCACCGCCGACATGGCCTACCGCCGCGACGCGCTGACGCGCTGCGGCGGCTTCGACGAACGTCTGCCGCGAGCCTTCCGGGAGGACGCCGAGCTTGCCTTCCGGGTACGGCGTGAGGGCTGGTCGCTGCGCCGGGGCTCGCGCCGCACCACTCACCCGGTGCGTCCCGAGAGCCGATGGGTCAGCATCCGCACCCAGCGCGGCAACGCCGACGACGCGCTGCTGCGCCGCCTGTACGGCCC
>NZ_CAKUCL010000441.1 GCF_934643405.1 uncultured Actinoplanes sp. | reverse complement strand
GCGCTGCCGCGCTCGTCGGCGCCGCCCCCGCCCGGCACCGGCGACCTCGCGGCGTACGTCCGGCGGCTCGCCGCGCGACCGGCCCTGCGAGAGGCCGTGGCGCTGGCCAGCCCGGACCTGTCGCGCGCGCTGGAGCGCTTCCTCGACAGTGGGCACGGCGACCTGCGGCGGCTCGCCGGCGGCCTGACCGGCTACGCGTTGCGGATGGCGCACCGGCCGACGCCCAGCGGGCTGCTCGCCGGCGTCGCGTTCGCGACCGTCGGGGACACCAGCGCGGTCCGGGTCGGGGGCGCACACCGCAGGCGGGTGCGGCCCGACATGACCTGGCTGCTGCCGATCGCGGCCCGCCTGGAGGCCGACCCGCAGTTGCTGGCCACCGCCCGGCTCGTCGCCGACCCCACCGTCGTGCGCCGGGGCGACGAGCTGGTCCTGCCGGGCGGGGACCGGACGACGCGGATCGCGGCCACCGCACCGGTCGTCGCCCTCCTGGCCGCCGCGGGCACGCCGGCGCCGTACCCACACCTGCTCGTGGTGGCCCCCGCCGAGACGCTGACGCGCCTGGTCCGGCTCGGTTTCCTGCACAGCGACCTCACGCCACCGCCGGACACGCCCGACCCGCTGGCCCACCTGTGTGAACGCCTGGACGGCGCCGCGCCGCCGGAGCTGATCGAGATCGCCGGCGCGATGCACGCCCCCGGCGAGGCGCTGGCCCGGCGGATGCGCGCCCTCCAGCCGGCCACCCGGCCCCTGCACGTCGACCTCGCGCTGGACGCCGACGTCCGGCTGCCCCGGATCGTCGTCGAGGAGGCGGCCCGAGCGGCGGAGGCGCTCTGGCGGATGTCGGCGCCCGCCTCCCCCGGCCCCCTGCACGCCCGCTTCCTCGACCGCTACGGCCCGGACCGGGTGGTACCCCTGGCCGAGGTGCTCGGTCCGCGAGGCCTGGGACCGGCCCAGCCGGCGACCCGCACCGCGATCATCGACCAGCCGGCCGTGATGGAACCCGCGCGGCTGCGTCTGCTCGCCGCCCACCTGCACGACGCCGTGGCGGCCGGGACCCGTGAGGTCGTCCTGGACGACGAGGCCGTGCGCCGGCTGTCCCGCCGGGACCCGGACGCCGAGCCGGCGTCCGGCCTGGAGCTGTACGCCGTCCTGCGGGCCGCGACCACCGAGGCCCTCGACGCGGGCCGGTTCCGGCTCGCCATCGGGACCTGGTTGGGCACCCGGCGCGTCGGCGCGTCGTTCGGCCGCCTGATCGGCCTCTTCCCGCCCGCGCAGCAACGGGCCGTCCGCGATGCCGTACGGGCGGCGGGCCGGACGGACGGATCGGTGCGGGCCACGCTGGTGACCCGGACCGGCCACGACGAGGCGGCCAACCTGAACGCGGCGCCGGACTGGCTCGACCACACCATCCGGATCGGCGTCGGCCCGGCCCGGCCCGGCGCCACCGAGATCCCGATGACCGCGCTGGGCGTCACCGCGGCCGGTGACCGGCTGCGCCTGGTCGACGTGCGCACCGGACAGGAGGTGACGCCGATCCGGTTCGACCTGCTCAACCGCGACGTGGCCGGCCCGGCGACGGCCCGGTTCCTCGACGTCGTGGGCGCCGGCGAGCAGGACGGGCCGAGCGGCTGGGACTGGGGACCGCTGGCCGGGGCGCCGTTCCTGCCGCGGATCCGATTCGGCCGTACGGTGCTCAGCCCGGCCCGGTGGACGCCCGCGCCGGACCTGTGCGGGCCGGCCGTGCGCGCCGAGCCGGAGCCGGACTGGCGCGACCGGTTCGCCCGCTGGCGGGAACGGGTGCGGCTACCGGCCGTCGCCGTGCTCGCCGTCGACGGACAGGGCGTGCCGCTCGACCTCACCGATCCGCTGCACCTGCACCTGCTCCGGCAGCGGTGCGCCCGTCATCCGGTGCCGCCGCCGCTGGTCGAGGTGCCCGGCGGCGAGGACTTCCCGGACGGCTGGTTCCGCGGACTCGACGGGCCGCACACCGTCGAGCTGGTCGTTCCGCTGGTCACGGCCCGCCCGGCCGCCCCGGCCCGCTCGGCTCCCGTCGTCCATCGGCCCGTGGACGGCCAGGAGGTGCTGCCCGGCGGACGCTGGCTGTCGGCCCGGCTGCACGTGCCCCGGCCGGCGGAGCTCACCGTGCTCTGCGACCGCCTGCCCGCGCTGCTGAGCGGACTGGCCGCCGAGCAGTGGCACTTCACCCGCCACGGCGGCGCCCAGCCGCATCTGCGTCTGCGCTTCGCCGGGGACGAGAGCCGGCTGTGGGGCGAGGTGCTGCGGGCGCTGCACGACTGGACCGTGCGGCTGCGGTCCGAGGGGCTGGCCGGCGACCTGCTGATCGACGCCTACCGGCCCGAGGTCGAACGCCTCGGCGGCCCGGACGCGCTGCCGCCGGCGCACCGGTTCCTCACCGCGGACAGCCGTGCCGCGCTGGACCACCTGCGGCTGCGGCGGGCGGGACATTTCGTCCCGGCGGTGGCGGCCGCGGCCGACCTCATCGATCTCGTCCGGTCGCTGGGCGATCCGGAACTGTTCGCGGGCTGGGCCGCGGAACCGGTCGACCTGGCCGGGCGCCGCGCCTTCGCGGCGTGCCGCCGGGTGGCCCTGGCGCTGCTCGACCCCGGCGGGAACGGGGACGCGCTGCGCCGCGCCCCGGGCGGCGCCGCGCTCGCGGACAGCTGGAC
>NZ_CAKUCL010000440.1 GCF_934643405.1 uncultured Actinoplanes sp. | reverse complement strand
CCCGCAGCCGGGGCGGCGGGACGACGCGGCGGCGTGGGCCGGGCGGTCGTCGGGGTCTTGGGGGCGCTCGGCGCGGCGGCGGGTGCCGCCACCGCCGGTGCGGCGCTCCCGTTCGGGGCGTCGAGAGCACCACGGAGCCGCCGGGCCACCGGGGCCTCGACGGTGCTGGATGCGGATTTGACGAACTCGCCCATCTCCTTGAGCTTGGCGAGAACGGTCTTGCTGTCGACCCCGAGCTCCTTCGCGAGCTCGTGTACGCGGGCCTTTCCTGGCACTGCACTCCTCACTTCGAGGTCGTGCGAGCGCACCCGCAACGACCTCACTCGTGCACTAGAAGCCTGTTCATTTCAGGGACTTCATCGTGTGCTCATCTGGGTCGTCCTACCTTGCTGGGTCGTGACGCGGCACCGAAGCCACGCCATCGGTCGTTCCGTGCGGCATGGAGACCGTACGGATGTGCTCGGCCAGCAGTCCGGTGTCAGCAACACCGGAGAATCGCAACGCCCGCCCGAAGGCGCGACGCCGCTCCGCCAGCGCGAAGCAGGCTGGGTCAGGATGCAGATGCGCTCCCCGACCCGGCAGTCGGCGGCTCGGATCGGGCTGGAGCCGGAGATCATCCCCGGAGCCGGCCACGATGAACCGAATCAACTCGGAGGCCGGCGCGCGTAAGCGACAACCGACGCACATCCGTACGGGGAATGATGCACCCCACAAAGCAGATGCATCCCGCAAACCGGGGCGCGCCGGGCCGACCACAGGAAAGTCTACTCCTCGTACGACGGCGACGCGTATCCGGTCAGCTTCCCGCCTCGGCCGCATCACGGTCCGAGACGCCGGCCGGCTCGTTGTCCGGGCGGATGTCGATGCGCCACCCGGTGAGCCGGGCGGCGAGGCGGGCGTTCTGCCCCTCCCGGCCGATCGCCAGGGAGAGCTGGAAGTCCGGGACGGTGACCCGCGCGGTCCGGGTGGACGCGTCCACGACCTCCACACGCAGGGCCTTCGCCGGCGACAGCGCATTGCCGACGAACTGCGCCGGATCCTCCGAGAAGTCAATGATGTCGATCTTCTCGCCGTGCAGCTCGCTCATCACCGCGCGCACCCGCTGGCCCATCGGCCCGATACAGGCGCCCTTCGCGTTGACCCCGGGCACGGTCGAATGGACCGCGATCTTGGTGCGGTGACCTGCCTCACGTGCGATCGCGGCGATCTCCACGGTGCCGTCGGCGATCTCCGGCACCTCGAGCGCGAAAAGCTTCTTGACCAGGGCGGGGTGCGAGCGCGACAGGGTGACCTGCGGGCCGCGGAAGCCCTTGGCCACGTGCACCACGATGCCGCGGATCCGGGAGCCGTGCTCGTAGGACTCGCCCGGCACCTGCTCGGCCTGCGGCAGCACCGCCTCGATCTTGCCGAGGTCGACGATGACGATGCCCTTCTCGGCCCGGGCGGCGTCCGCCTGCACGATGCCGGTAACCAGGTCGCCGTCGCGCCCGGCGTACTCGCCGAAGTGCTGCTCGTCGGTCGCCTCCCGCAGCCGCTGGAGGATGACCTGCTTGGCGGTCATCGCCGCGATCCGGCCGAAGTCGTGCGGAGTGTCGTCCCACTCGCGCACCACCGTGCCGTCGGCGTCCAGCTCCTGCGCGAGCACCGAGGCCACGCCGCTCTTGCGGTCGATCTCGACGCGGGCGTGGCTCTGCGCGCCCTCGGTGTGCCGATACGCCGTCAGCAGCGCGGTCTCGATCGCCGCGAGGATCGTCTCGAACGGGATCTCCCGTTCACGCTCCAGGGCGCGCAGCGCCGCGAGGTCGATGTTCACTGGTCGCCCTCCCCTTCGTGGTCCTCGTGGTCGTCGTCGTCGTCCTCGTCGCCGAAGTCGGCCTCGTCCATCCGCTTGAACTCGATCTGCACCTTCCCCGGACCGAGCTCGGCGAATCGCAACGACCGGGGTGTGCCGTCGACGTCAAGCACGATGCCCTCGTCGTCGACGTCGACCACCCGGCCGGTCAGGCCGTTCACCGCCACCAGGCGGGTGCGGTTGCGCCGCCAGTGCCGGGGCTCGGTCAGCGGGCGGTCCACGCCCGGCGAGCCGACCTCCAGCTGGTACTCCCCCGCGAGCACCTCGTCGCCGTTCTCCTCGGCGGCGTCGAGCGCGGCCGAGATCTCACGCGAGACGACGGCGACGTCGTCCAGGTTGATGCCCCCGTCGGTGTCCACCAGGACCCGCACCACGTGCCGCCGGCCCGCCCGGGAGATGGCGATCTCCTCGAGGTCGTAGCCGGCGTCGGTCACCACGGGTTCGATGACGGCACGGACCCGGGCGCGCGCGGCCGCCAGATCGATGCGGGGAGCGGCGGGAACCCGCGGTTCCTCGCTCTGCCGGCGCGCGCCGGGGCGTTGGGCAGGTCGGCCACCGGCACGACCACGCTGCGTCATCGAACTCGACCCTTCCTCAGCATTCTCTGCAAACGACTCTATGCCGCCGGGCGTGAAGCCCCGCGGCTGACGCAGAGCGTAACGCGCCGAACGCATCGACGGTTCGCCGCCGCTCCGAATGGTGGACAGGTGCTGGTCACCGCCCGTGCGCCCATGGTGTTGACTGGCCCGGTGCGGATGAGTGGGCTCAGACACAGTCGCCGGCGGGTGCTCGGCATGGCCGGGGCGGGGCTCGGCGCGACGGCGGTGGCCGGGTGCGGTCTGTTCGATAACGA
>NZ_CAKUCL010000439.1 GCF_934643405.1 uncultured Actinoplanes sp. | reverse complement strand
GCGCAGACCCGCGAGCCGACGCGCGCAATCGTGGCGGCGCTGAGTGAGCGCTACACCTGCGCGGGTGCAGGGCGCCGTGTCCAGGTCGGCCACCCGGTGCGCTCGCCCAATCGGCGGGCTAGATCGGGATTGCCGTCGTCAAGTCCGATGAGGCTCGTAGCAGATCCTCCGCATCCGTGTAGCTCTCGGCGATCGCGTTCAAGACGTGGGCCGCCACGTCGGCCGCAGCGGCTGCCTGGGCTGCGGGTGAGGACCGGGCAGAGGGCGTGAGCGCCGCGGCCGCCGACGACGTCATGGCCTCGGCCAGAGCGGCGGCCACGGCGGCCCGCGTCTGGGTCATCCAGTCGGCCACGGCCTGGGCCAAGTCGGCGGTGGCCTCCAAGCGCTCGGTCACGCTGTCGTCGCCGCCGGAGAGGTGGGCGGCTGTGCGGGCGCGCCGGTCGTCGTAGGCGTCCGCGGCCTCGCCCGTCCACGTGTCCGGCGGGGGCAGATCGGCGGCCACGGCGGCGCATGTCTGCGCGCTCGCACGGATCGTGGGAACGGCCGCGTAGAAGGGCACCGGGTCGAGGGCGGCCACCGCTTCGACGGCGTCGCCGGGCAGGAGGCGTACGCGGCGCAGCTGCGACCAGACGGCGTGGCCGGCCGGGGCGCCGGTCGCGTTCAGGACCTCGTCGACCCGGGTCAGCAGCGGGGCCGCGGCGGTCAGGGTGGCGTCGAGGTGGTCCATCACAGGTCCCTTCGGAGGCGGGCGGCCACGGTCTCGTCCGTACTCGTGTAGTGCTCCTGAGCCGTGCGGACCGCGGCCGTCAGCTCGGAGAGGCGGGCGGCAGCGGCGCCGGCCTCGCGGGAACGGGCGGCCAGCACGGCGGACCAGTGCGAATGCAGGGCGTGGGCGAGACGGCCGGGGAGTCCGGGCGCGAGGGAGTCGCCCGGGGCGGTCAGCCGCGGCAGCCTGGCCTCCATGGTGGTCAGGGCGTCGACGGCGCGGTCGAGGGTGTCGGCTAGGTGGTTCATCGGTCCTTCCCCAGGGAACGAAGCTTTCCGAAGAACTCGCCGTGGAGCTTCTCGCGCGCGCCCCGGGCCGCGTCGGCCGCGCCGGTGACGACCTCGTGCAGCTCGCGCGCGAACTCCGCCGGGTTGCGGTTCTGCAGGGAGCCCCGGATGCGGATGTCGGTGATCTCGCCGGCGGCGGTCACGATCACCTCGATCGAGTCGTCCGGCGAGTGCACCGAGACGAGATGGGACGCGACGGTCTGGTCGTACTCCTCTTGAAGCTGCTCGAACTGCTTGTACCGCTCGATTGCCTCGCCGATCCACGACTCGTCGATCTCACGGGACATGCCACGCTCCTCACCGCGCGTCAGCGCGCCGTCGCGCTCCGGGACCAGACCGTACCCGGAACGGTGACGGGCGCGCTACGGCGAGTTCTCCACTGTGGATAACTCGCGCACCACAGCCGTACGATGTCGGACCCGCGCAATACCATCGGTGCGTGACCGACGTCTTCGCAGATCTGGTGGGCCAGGAAGAGCCCGTCGCCACGTTGCGCCAGGCCGCCGCGGCGGCGGCGCGGGTGGTGGCCGGCGAGCAGGTGGCCGCGGGTGCGATGACCCACGCCTGGATCTTCACCGGGCCGCCCGGTTCGGGGCGTTCGGTGGCGGCTCGGGCGTTCGCGGCGGCGCTCGAGTGCGAGCGGGACGGCGTCGGCTGCGGTGAGTGCCACGGTTGCCACACGGTGCTCGGCAGAACCCACGCGGACGTGCGGTTCGTGGTCCCGGAGGGTCTTTCGATCGGCGTCAACGAGATGCGGGCGCTGGTGCTGCGGGCGGCGAGCGCGCCATCCGGCGGCCGCTGGCAGGTCGTGGTGATCGAGGATGCCGACCGCCTCACCGAGCAGGCGGGAAACGCGCTGCTCAAGGCGATCGAGGAGCCGCCACCCCGCACGGTCTTCCTGTTGTGTACGCCGTCCACCCACCCGGACGACATCTCGGTGACGATCAAGTCCCGGTGCCGCGTGGTGACGCTGCGGCAACCGCCCGCCGACGCGGTGGCCGAGGTGCTCGTGCGCCGCGACGGCATCGCGCCGGAGGTGGCGTCGTGGGCCGCGGCCGCCGCGCAGGGTCACGTGGGCCGGGCGAAGCGGCTGGCCGGCGACTCGGAGGCGCGCGGGCGACGCGAGGCGGTGCTGACCGTGCCGCGGCGGCTGACCGGGGTCGGGGCGTGCTACGACGCGGCGGCGGCCCTGATCAAGGCGGCCGAGGCGGAGGCGGCCGAGCTGGTCGTCGAGATGGACGCGGCGGAACGGGCGGCGCTGGAGCAGGCGCTGGGAGCGGGCGGCACCGGCCGGGGTGCGGCGGGTGCCATGCGCGGGGCTGCGGGCCAGCTGAAAGACCTGGAGAAGCGGCAGCGGTCGCGGGCCACCCGGGCGAAGCGGGACGCGCTGGACCGGGCGCTGGTCGACCTGGCCGGCTTCTACCGCGACGTGCTGATCACCAGCCTGCGGGCGCCGGTGCCGGTCGTGCACACCGATGTCGCCGCGCAGTCGCAGGCGGCCGCCGGGAAGTGGTCGCCGGAGAGCGCGCTGCGCCGGCTCGAGGCCGTGCTGGCCTGCCGCGACGCGATCGACCTGAACGTGAAGCCGGAGATCGCCGTCGAGGCGATGATGCTGAGCCTCTGGCGAGGCTGAGCCGAACAAGAGGCTGAGCCGAACAAGAGG
>NZ_CAKUCL010000438.1 GCF_934643405.1 uncultured Actinoplanes sp. | reverse complement strand
GGTGCCCCCGGCAGGATTCGAACCTGCGCTTTCGCCTCCGGAGGGCGACGCTCTATCCCCTGAGCTACGGGGGCTCAGTGGTTCAGAAGCCTAGCAGGCCCCCCGGAGGCCTCGCCAACCGGTTGCGGTGCGCCGCGCGAGGGGTGAGCAGTCAGGGCGCCTGGAGCTTCTTGAGCAGGGCGTCGATCAGGTTCAGCTCGCCCTGCTGGCCCGACACCATGGTCTCGGCCAACCAGGTCACGTCCTTGTTGTCCGACAGGTTGATGACCTCCTGGGCCATGTGGATGCCGCCCAGGTGGTGCTGGCGCATCAGGGTCAGGAACTGGATGTCCAGGTCCTTGCCGGTGGCCTTGCGCAGGGCGTCCAGCTGGGCGGGCGTCGCCATGCCGGGCATCAGGCCGTTGACCACCGAGCCGGCCGAGTCGGGCATCCAGGCCATCGGCTCCTCGGAGCTGGTCGGGCTCAGGTGCCAGTCGCGCAGCCAGGCCTGCATGTAGCCGATCTGGCCGTGCTGGGTCAGGGCTATGTCGCCGGCCAGGGTGACGATCTCGGGGTTGGCCGAGCCGGCGTGGGCGATCATCGACATCTCGACGGCCTGGGCGTGGTGGGTCGACATGTCGCGCAGGAAGCCGGCCTCCACCGAGGTGTCACCCGGAGTGGTGAAACGGGGGATGACCAGGCCGGCGCCGAGGCCGAGGACCGCGCCGACGAGCAGGGCGGCCAGCACCCAGACCAGGCCGCGGTTGCCGCGGCCCGCAGTGGCGCCGTTGACCGGGGCGGCGGCCGGAGCCGTCGCGCCCGGGTCGGTGGAGACCGTCATGGGATCAGTTACCCGTGGCCGCGCCGGGAGCCGCCGCGGTGACCGGGCCCGTGGTCGTGTTGCCGCTGGAGCAGGCCGCCCCGGGCTCCATCGAGGCGTTCAGCCGGGCGTCCTTGATGAACTCGTCGATGCGGCTGTCGTTCGCGTCATCGAGTTTGAGCTGGTATCCCCAGGCCTGCAGGGAGACGTTCTTGTCGAGGCCGGTGAAGGGCGACATCAGCATGTAGTCCTTGCCCTCGACCCGCTTCTGGAGCGCCGCGACCTGGTCGGCGGCCAGGCCGGGCTTGTACGTCACCCAGACCGCGCCGTGCTCGAGGCTGTGCACGGCGTGCTCGTTGGCGATGGGCTGGGTGTAGACGTCGCCCATGCAGTTCTGCCAGAGCGGGTTGTGGGCGCCGCCGACGGGAGGGCTGGTGACGTACTGAAGCTGTCCGTCCTTGTGGTCCCGCGCGTCGATCTGCGCGTTCTTCTGGGCGCGGTAGTTCACCACGCCCTTGATGTCGGCGACCTTCTCCTCCCAGCCGCGCGACCCGCGCATCGAGCCGAAGACGCCGTACCCGATGATGCCGACGGCGATCAGCACCACGACACCGGCCACGGCGATCGGGGCCCAGTTGCGCCCGCCGGCGACCTTGACGGGAGTGACCGGTTTGCGGCCTTTGCCCCCAGGGCGCGCGCCGCCCTTGCCGGTGCCGCCCTTGCCGGCGGGACGAGACCCGGGCTTGCCGCCGGCCGGCGGCTTGCCCTGGCCGGACGTCTTACCGACCTTGACCGTGGACGGGACCCGCTCGGGACCCGGCGTGCTCATGCTCATCGTGCCTCGTCGATTCGTGGGAAGAGGAAAGGGCGGGGCTCGGGTGGCCGCCGAGCGTCGAAGTCTACCCCCAGTAGCATGGCTGAGTGACTCCCGCCAACCTTGCTGCCACCGTTCTCTCAGCTGCTCGTGCCGTCTTCGAGACCCGCGGGCTCGACGTGTCGGCGCTCCCGGAGACGACGACCATGGAGCGTCCCCGCAACCCCGAGCACGGCGACTACGCGTCGACGCTCGCTCTGCAGCTGGGCAAGAAGGCCGGGGTGGCGCCACGTGAGCTGGCCGCCGCGCTCGCCGAGGAGCTGAGCCGGCAGCCGGGGATCAAGTCGGTGGAGATCGCCGGACCGGGCTTCCTGAACATCCGGCTCGACGCGGCGGCGGCCGGCGTGCTGGCGCGGGACATCGTGCTGGCCGGTGCGGAGTACGGACATTCCGGCACGCTGGCCGGCGAGAAGATCAATCTCGAGTTCGTCTCGGCGAACCCCACCGGTCCCGTGCACATCGGTGGTGTCCGGTGGGCCGCGGTCGGTGACGCGCTGTCCCGGCTGCTGCGCGCGGCCGGCGCCGAGGTCGGCACCGAGTACTACTTCAACGACGCGGGGTCGCAGATCGACCGGTTCGCCCGCTCGCTGTACGCGAGCGCGAAGGGTGAGCCCGCTCCCGAGGACGGCTACGGCGGCGCGTACATCTCGGAGATCGCCCAGGCCGTGCTGGCCGAGGCGCCGGCCGTCCTCGAGCTGAGCGAGCCGGGCGCGCTGGAGACCTTCCGGCGGGTCGGCGTCGATCTGATGTTCGCCGAGATCAAGCAGTCTCTGACCGAGTTCGGCGTCCGGTTCGACACGTACTTCAACGAGAAGGACCTGCACGAGCGCGGCGAGCTCGACGAGGCGCTGGAGACGCTGCGCGCTCAGGGGCACATCTTCTCCGCCGACGGCGCGACCTGGCTGCGCACCACCGAGTTCGGCGACGACAAGGACCGGGTGCTGCGCAAGTCCGACGGCGACTGGACGTATTTCGCCGCCGACTGCGCCTACTACCTGGACAAGCGCAAGCGCGGCTTCGACCGGGTCGTGATCATGCTGGGCGCCGA
>NZ_CAKUCL010000437.1 GCF_934643405.1 uncultured Actinoplanes sp. | reverse complement strand
CAAGCGAGAGATCGCGCGCAAGCCCCCTTAGCTCAGTCGGCAGAGCGTCTCCATGGTAAGGAGAAGGTCTACGGTTCGATTCCGTAAGGGGGCTCTTCCGGGTTCGTTCCCGCCGCTGGTGTTGGACGTGAGCCTGGCTCGGCGGGGTAGCTCAGTTGGCAGAGCAAGCGGCTCATAATCGCTGTGTCGCCGGTTCAAGTCCGGCCCTCGCTACTTGTGAAAGGGATCCCGGCCCGGGGTCCCACTTTGCATGTCGGCCTCCAGTGCGGATACGCTGGCTGGTCGTTAGGTAACCCCGTTAGCAGGAAGGCATCCGTCGTGGCCAAGGCGACCGACGTACGTCCGAAGATCACCCTGGCGTGCACGGAGTGCAAGGAGCGGAACTACATCACCCGTAAGAACCGGCGTAACGACCCCGACCGCATCGAGCTGAAGAAGTTCTGCCCGCGGGACGGCCGGCACACCCTGCACCGCGAGACCCGATAAGGTCCCGCACCCGAGCCCCAAGATCTTCACTCTGCGCCGTCCGGATCCGTCCGGGCGGCGCAGAGTAGTTTGTGGGGATGCCCCTGGACCAGTCCTTCGTCGGCCGCACCTGGCCGCCCACCGAGCCGTACCAGGTCGGTCGCGAGAAGATCCGTGAGTTCGCCCGCGCCATCGGGGCCACCGACGCGGAGTATCACGACCCCGAGGCCGCTCGCGCGCTCGGCTACGCCGACGTGGTGGCGCCGCCGACCTTCCCCGTCGTGATCACGATGACCACGAGCCGGCAGATCGTCGACGACCCGGAGCTGGGCGTCGACTACAGCCGCGTGGTCCACGGCGACCAGAAGTTCGTCTACACCCGTCCGGTCGTCGCCGGCGACACGCTGATCTGCGTGAACTCGGTGGACGAGATCACCAGCCGGGGCGGCCACGACTTCCTGACCACCCGCACCGAGGTCACCACCGAGTCCGGCGAGCCCGTCGTCACGGTGTGGTCCAAGCTCGTGCAGCGAGGGGAGGAGCAGTGACCGACGCCTTCGCGCCGCAGACGTTCCGCGTCACCCGGGCCGACCTGGTCCGCTACGCGGGCGCCTCCGGCGACTTCAACCCCATCCACTGGAGCGAGCGGTTCGCCACCAGCGTCGGCCTGCCCGGCGTGATCGCCCACGGCATGTTCACCATGGCCCTGGTCGGCCGCGCCGTGACCGCCTGGGCCGGCGCGCCGGACGCGGTCGTCGAGTTCAGCGTGCGGTTCGCCCGCCCGGTCCCGGTGCCGGACACCGACGAGGGCACCGAGGTCGTCGTCACCGGCACGGCGAAGGGCACGACCGACGAGGGACACACCAGGCTGGCCCTGACGGCCACGTGCAACGGCGAGAAAGTCCTCTCGCTGGCACAAGCGGTCATCAGGAAGCGGTAGGGCGGGTTGGGCTATCGCCCGGTGAACCCGTACACTGGTCCGCCGTGGGGCAAGTGACCCCCCGAGCACGCCTGCGCCATGCGGGCCGTGGGCGGGGACGATCGGCTCCGCACAGGGGTGTAGCTCAATTGGCAGAGCAGCGGTCTCCAAAACCGCAGGCTGCAGGTTCAAGTCCTGTCACCCCTGCGCAAACCCTCCTTACGTGCCCGCCCGGTGCGCGGACTGCACGACCCCCGCGCCGGATCGAGCGCCGACGGGGGACCATCACCCACCGATGACGGAAGTAGGGCGCCATGGCCGAGAGGAACCGACCCGGTGACGCCGGCGACCCGGCCGACGACGAGGTGTTCGATGACGCCGTCGCCGAGGACCAGGCGGACGACGCCGACGACGAGCCGGTAAGCCGCGGCGGTGTCGCCGTGCGCGAGCGCACCAAGGACTCCGACAGCCCCAAGGCGAAGAAGGATGCCCGCCGCGCGGGCCTCTTCGGCCGCATCGGTGGTTTCTTCCGTGAGGTCGTCGGAGAGCTGCGTAAGGTCATCTGGCCGACGCGCAAGGAGCTGCTGACCTACACGACGATCGTGATCGTGTTCGTCTCGGTCATGACCGCCATCGTGGGCCTGCTGGACCTCGGCTTCGGCAAGGCCATCCTCTGGGCGTTCGGCGGCGGCGACTCCTGATCGCCGGCGACCCGTGTTGCCAAAGACATAGCTGGAAGTGAGCGAGAGCGTGCCTGAGTACGACGACGAGACCGCGCAGCCCGTCGACGAGCAGTCGTCGGTGGCCACGGCGGACAACGACGAGTCGGTCGAGGCCGCTTCGCAGGAGACGGCCGCTGCCGAGGAGACCGCCGCCCCCGACGAGGAGGAGGCGGACGCTCCGGAGGAGACCGCCGCCGTCTCCGAGCCGATCGTCGCGCCGGAGGCCGACGACGACTTCGACCCGGTGCAGGAGCTGCGGCAGAAGCTGCGTTACGCGCCGGGCGACTGGTACGTCGTGCACTCCTACGCCGGTTACGAGAACAAGGTCAAGACCAACCTCGAGACCCGCATCACCAGCCTCGACATGGAGGACTTCATCTTCCAGGTCGAGGTGCCGACCCGCGAAGAGGTCGAGGTCAAGAGCGGCAAGCGCGTCCAGGTGCAGAACAAGGTCTTCCCGGGCTACATCCTGGTCCGGATGGATCTGACCCCCGAGTCGTACTCCTGCGTGCGCAACACGCCCGGGGTCACCGGCTTCGTGGGCGCGACCGACCGGGTCGACCGGCCGGCGCCGCTCTCGCTGGACGAGGTGCTCAAGTGGCTCGCCCCGGCCGTCGAG
>NZ_CAKUCL010000436.1 GCF_934643405.1 uncultured Actinoplanes sp. | reverse complement strand
GGCGTGGAGAGGTGGCGTCGCCTGGGCGGGAGGCGTCGCGCCGGGCGGCGGTGTGAGAGATGGCGTCACCCGGGTGGGAGTTATCGCGCGGTGCGGTGGGACGGCAGGTGCGAAAGATGGCGTCGCCAGGGCGCCCGGGAATCGTCGCGGGGACAACGGATGTGCGGTGACGTCGGCCGGGCCGTAAATCGTCGAGCGGTGCGGTGGGACGGCGGGTGTGGGAGTGGCAAGCGCGGCGCCCAAGCCAGCCGGCAACCGGGCGCCACGGCCGGGACGGTCAGTGCGGGAAGGGCA
Organism: uncultured Actinoplanes sp.; assembly: GCF_934643405.1. Lineage (GTDB taxonomy): Bacteria > Actinomycetota > Actinomycetes > Mycobacteriales > Micromonosporaceae > Actinoplanes. Next base: position 2,446 of record NZ_CAKUCL010000436.1, on the reverse strand, counting down.
CGGGCTCCGGCGCGCCGCTCGTGGCCGGGAAGGCGGACGCCCCGACCGGCACCAGCGCCGGCCTCGAGCGCATCGACCACAGCATGCTCAGTGTGGCCACCCACACCAGGCCCGCGCCGAGCATGTGGGCGCCGACCAGCAGGACCGGCAGGTGGGTGAAGTACTGGACGAAGCCGATCAGCCCCTGCGCCAGCTCCACCGCCAGCAGGACCACCGCCGCCCGGAACGCCGCCGGCGGCGCGCCCACGGCACGTAGCGCGAAACACAGCGCCACGGTCAGGCCGACCAGCAGGAAGACCAGGTCGGCGTGCGCCTGGGAGACGGCCGCCGGATCGAGGCCGGTGCGCTTGGCCTGCTGGTCGCCGGCGTGCGGGCCGCTGCCGGTCACCACGACGCCGACGCAGATCACGGCCGCGCTGGCCACGGCGGTCAGCCGCGCCAAGGCCCGCAACGGGCCGGGCACGACGGGCTGCGGCGGGTCATCCGTCTCGCCGGCTCGCCTCCACAACGCGTACGTGAAAGCAATCAGCACGATGGAGGCGAGGAAGTGAAGCCCGACCACCCACGGGTTGAGGTCCGTGAGGACCGTGATCCCGCCGAGCACGCCCTGGAGCGGGATGTAGAGCAGGACCGCCACGCTGAGCCACAGCGTCGAGCGGCGCCGCGGCCGGTTCAGGAAGGCCACCACCACGCAGGCCAGCGCGATGAAGCCGAGGACGAAGGTGAGCATCCGGTTGCCGAACTCGATGACGCCGTGCACGCCCATCTCGGCGGTCGTCGTGTACGAACCGTCGGTGCACCTCGGCCATGTCGGGCAGCCCAGACCGGACCCGGTGAGACGGACGGCGGCACCGGTGACGACCAGGCCGACGTTGGCGATCAGGGACGCCAGGGCCAAGGGGCGCAGCACGGAGGACTTCACCCTCGGTATCGTACGCAGCGGATCGATCATGAACTGCGGTGGTGCGGGGCGCCGGTGGTCCGGATCACCGGGGGGTGGGTTTGCGGCCTCCGGAGGAAATACGTAACGTTGCCGTAGTGAAAAACGAGGTGCTGATCCGTACCGGAGTGCCGGCGTCCGCCGGTGCGTCGGACGGCCGCACCCGTGACCGGGTCGCCCAGCTGCTGCTGGAGCGTGGCTCGGCCACCGCCGCCGAACTCGGCGCCCAGCTCGGGCTCAGCCCGGCCGCCATCCGCAAGCACCTGGACGCGATGCTCGCCGACCGTCTCGTCGAGACCCGTGAGGTGCGGCGGCAGGGTCCGCGGGGGCGTGGGCGACCGGCGAAGACCTTCACGCTGACGGCCGCCGCCCGGGAGACGTTCCCGCACTTCTACGACGGCATCGCCACGGCGGCGCTGCGCTGGATCGCCGATCACCACGGCGACGAGGCGGTCGGCGCGTTCGCCGCGTCGCAGGTCAAGGCGCTCGAGGAGCGTTGCCGCGCCGCGCTGTGCGAGGCCGGCGACGACCCCATCGCGCGGGCGGAGGCGCTCGCCGAGGCGCTGACCGCGGAGGGCTACGCTGCCAACGCGACCACGATCGCGTCCGGCGGCCAGCTGTGCCAGCACCACTGTCCGGTGGCCCACGTGGCTGCCGAGTTCCCCCAGCTGTGCGACGCCGAGACCGAGGTCATCTCCCGGCTCATCGGCACCCACGTGCAGCGCCTCGCCACCATCGCGCACGGCGACGGGGTGTGCACCACGCACATCCCGGGGCCGGCGCGAGCAAACGCCGCAACCACGGTCAACCACGGTTAGGACAGGTACATGACCGACCAGATCGTCAGCCAGGAAGAGCACCTCGCCGCCCTGGGCAAGTACGAGTACGGCTGGGCCGACGCCGACGTCGCGGGCGCCGCGGCTCAGCGCGGTCTGTCCGAGGCCGTGGTGCGTGACATCTCCGCGAAGAAGAACGAACCCGAGTGGATGCTCAACCTGCGGCTCAAGGGCCTGCGGCTGTTCGACCGCAAGCCGATGCCGTCCTGGGGCGCCGACCTGACCGGGATCGACTTCCAGAACATCAAGTACTTCGTGCGGTCCACCGAGAAGCAGGCGGCCAGCTGGGACGACCTGCCCGAGGACATCAAGGCCACGTACGACAAGCTCGGCATCCCCGAGGCGGAGAAGCAGCGCCTGGTCGCCGGCGTCGCCGCGCAGTACGAGTCCGAGGTGGTCTACCACAAGATCCGTGAGGACCTCGAGGAGCAGGGCGTCGTCTTCCTCGACACCGACACGGCGCTCAAGGAGCACGAGGACATCTTCAAGGAGTACTTCGGCACGGTCATCCCGGTGGGCGACAACAAGTTCGCCGCGCTGAACACCTCGGTGTGGTCGGGTGGCTCCTTCATCTACGTGCCGAAGGGCGTGCACGTGGAGATCCCGCTGCAGGCCTACTTCCGGATCAACACCGAGAACATGGGCCAGTTCGAGCGGACGCTGATCATCG
>NZ_CAKUCL010000435.1 GCF_934643405.1 uncultured Actinoplanes sp. | reverse complement strand
TGGCGCACCGCGAAGAAGTGGGCTGACCGCTACCGAGCCGAAGGCGAAGCCGGCATGCACGACCGCTCATCACGACCGCACCGGCAGCCGAACCATACCCCGGCGCCGACGGTCCGCAAGATCCTGCACCTGCGCCGCAAACGCCGCCTCGGGCCGGTCCCGATCGCCGACCAGCTCGGGGTGGCCGCCTCCACCGTGCACGCCGTGCTGACCCGCCACCGTGCGAACCGGCTCTCCCACCTCGACCGAGCCACCGGCGAGCCGGTTCGCCGCTACGAACACCAACGCCCGGGCGACCTGCTGCACGTCGACGTCAAGAAACTCGGCAACGTGCCCGACGGCGGCGGCTGGCGCTACCTCGGCCGCCCAGCAGGCGACCGCAACCGCCAAGCCACCGCCCGACGCACCGGCCGACGCCGCGGCGACTACGAACCCGCCATCGGCACCGCATTCGTGCACACCGTCATCGACGACCACTCCCGCGTCGCCTACGCCGAAATCCACGACGACGAGACCGCCGTGACCGCCACCGCCGTACTACGCCGCGCGACCGCCTGGTTCAACCAACGTGGCGTCACCATCCACCGAGTGCTCTCAGACAACGGATCAGCCTACAAATCCCGGCTCTGGGCCGCCACCTGCACCGAACTCGGCATCACCGCCAAGAAAACCCGCCCCTACCGGCCACAAACCAACGGCAAAATCGAACGATTCCACCGCACTCTGGCCGACGGCTGGGCCTTCGCCAAGTTTTACTCCTCGGAAAAAGCCCGCCGCGCCGCACTACCCGCATTCCTGCACGACTACAACCACCACAGGCCCCACACCGCGATCGGCAGGCTCGCACCCATCACGCGGTTGAACAACCTCGCCGGACATCACACCTAGCAGGCGCGACGCGGTCAGCGATCAAGCTAGTGTGCAGGCGTGGACGCGCTGCGAGAAGGGCCGCTGCACGCTGCCGCCAGGGCAGGCCATGGGCAGGAGGTCGCTCGGCTGGTAGCCGCCGGCGCAGTCGTGGACGCCGGCAACTACCGCAGCTACACACCGCTGCACATCGCGGCCGGGATGGCGGCGTCCGAAGTCGTCGCAGTGCTGCTGGCCGCCGGCGCAAACGCCGCGGTGCTTTCGACCTTCAAAACCACGCCGCTGCATGAGGTGGCCCACGGCAGAGTCGGCGCTGCCAACATTCGGCTGGAGATCATCGATATGCTCGTCGCGGCTGGCTGTCCGATCAACGCGGTGGACAGCAGCGGACGCACCGCGCTGTGGTATGCGGCAGCCACCGGTACGGCACCATCGCCGACCGGGCACCGCCGCGTCCTGCAGCACCTGCTCGATCGAGGTGCTGATCCCGACGTCGCGGCGTGCGGCCTGCTGGGCCGGCCGATCGACGCGGCTCGGGGTCTGCACCAAGCCAAGAAACATCGCATCGAATGGGCAGAGGGCATCGCGCTACTGCAAAACCACGACAATCGGCGGACAGATCGCCTGGATAACCGGCGGTGATCGGATGCCATCCAGCTGGGCTGGTGGTGGTCTATGCGTGGGCGGCAGCAGCGGGTCGACGGCGAGTGTTACCCGGCCATCGAGCTGAGCTGTAAGGAACGACGGGATGGGTCTGTCCGGCCCGGTCGTTCGGCTACCTCACGACCGGCTGCATCACGGCTTTCTTGCCAGCCCGCAGTACACGTCGAGTTCCTTGGGCTCGTCGCCCGGCCTCGGCCGCCACAACGGGGTGGACACGACACCGGGTTCGACCACGTCGAGGCCGGCGAAGAAGGCCGTGATCTTCTCGACGGTGCGCAGGTTGTAGTCGCCGCCGGCTTGACGGGCCGCCTCGATCGCCTCGGCGGTCTTCGCGGTGATGACGCTGTCGTTGATCGCCAGGTAGCTACCAGCCGTCACGGCATCAACGAACGTCGCCACGATCTGCGCCGGACTGGGCTGGTTGTCGTCGCGGATGTGGCCCAGGATGCCCACCATGAGCACTGCAATCGGCTGCGAGAAGTCCAACGTTGCCGCGGCCAGGCGAAGGATCTTGTCCGGTTCGCGCACGTCAGCATTGATGTAATCGGTCTTACCCGCGGGGTTGCTGGTCAGCAGCGCCCGGGCATGGGACAGCACCAGCGGGTCGTTGTCCACATACACGATCTTCGACGCGGGCGCGACATGTTGGGCTACCTCGTGCGTGTTGCCTGCCGTCGGCAGCCCAGTCCCCAGATCGAGGAACTGCCGGATCCCCGCCTCGCCGGCCAGGTAGGTCACGGCCCGGTCGAGGAACCCACGACCCGCCCGCGCGAACTCGCGGATCTCCGGCATCTGAGCCACCACCGCGTCGGCCACGGCTCGGTCGGCGGCGAAATTGTCCTTGCCGCCCAGCAGGTAATTCCACCATCGGGCGCTGTGCGGAACGGTCGGGTTGAGTTTCGCGACCAGGTCCGCGTCCAAGGTGTCGCCCATCGTGCGCCCTCCATGCCGTGACGTCGTCCATGACGTAGCAGGGAGCATAGTTCGTCCCGCATCGATCACGGCAACTATGGTGCCCTGTCCCAGCAAGCTGCGGTCACCAGGCCGAGGATCAAGGGCACGCAGCACGACGACTCACCGCCCGGCCTGCGCGCACCATGGCGGCTTGAGAGGCCGCCGTCTTCGCCACCAGAGGGCAGCGGACCATGCTGACGTGAACGAACGTCCGGCTGCCACGCATTCGACCCTGCTTGAACTCTTGACGGAATGGCAACCG
>NZ_CAKUCL010000434.1 GCF_934643405.1 uncultured Actinoplanes sp. | reverse complement strand
TGGTCAACCGCAACAGCGGCAAGGCGCTCGACGTCTACAACCTGGCCACCAACGACGGCGCCCGGATCACCCAGTGGGCACGGAACGATCAGAACCAGCAGCAGTGGCAGTTCGTCGACTCCGGCGGCGGCTACTACCGGCTCAAATCGCGGCTGTCCGGCAAGGTCCTCGACGTCTACAACAAGTCCACCGCCGACGGCGGCGCCATCGTCCAGTGGACCGACAACAACGGCACCAACCAGCAGTTCAGCATCCAGGACATCGACGGCTACATCCAGCTGATCAACCGCAACAGCGGCAAGGTCGTGGAGGTCCAGGGCGCCTCCACCGCCGACGGCGGCAACATCGTGCAGTACGCCGACTGGAACGGCGCCAACCAGCAGTGGCAGCTCGTGCCGGTCGGCGGCTCGACCCCGACGACACCGCCGACGGGCACGTGCGGTCTTCCCTCGACGTACCGCTGGACGTCGACGGGGCCGCTGGCGAACCCGAGGTCGGGATGGGTCTCGCTCAAGGACTTCACCAACGTCGTCTACAACGGCCGGCACCTCGTCTACGCGACGACCCACGACACCGGATCCACCTGGGGCTCGATGAACTTCGGCCTCTTCACGAACTGGTCCGACATGGGCTCGGCCAGCCAGAATGCGATGAGTCAGGGCACGGTGGCGCCGACGCTGTTCTACTTCGCCCCGAAGAACATCTGGGTGCTGGCCTACCAATGGGGTCCGACCGCGTTCAGCTACAAGACCTCCAGCGACCCGACCAACCCGAACGGCTGGTCGTCGGCGCAGACGCTGTTCACCGGGAGCATCTCCGGGTCGGGCACCGGCCCGATCGACCAGACGCTGATCGGTGACGCCACCACCATGTACCTGTTCTTCGCCGGGGACAACGGCAAGATCTACCGGGCCAGCATGCCGATCGGGAACTTCCCGGGCAGCTTCGGGTCGTCGTACACGACGATCATGAGCGACTCGACGAACAACCTGTTCGAGGCGGTCGAGGTGTACAAGGTGCAGGGTCAGAACCAGTACCTGATGATCGTCGAGGCGATCGGCAGCCAGGGACGCTACTTCCGCTCGTTCACGTCCAGCAGCCTGGGCGGTTCGTGGACACCGCAGGCGGCCAGTGAGAGCAACCCGTTCGCGGGCAAGGCCAACAGCGGCGCCACCTGGACCAACGACATCAGCCACGGCGACCTGGTGCGCAGCAACCCGGACCAGACCAAGACCATCGACCCCTGCAATCTGCAGCTGCTCTACCAGGGACGAGCCCCCAACTCCGGCGGCGACTACGGCCTGCTGCCCTACCGGCCGGGGGTGCTGACCCTGCAACGATGACCGTGTGACGCGGGGGCGCCGGCAGCGCGCGTATCGACGCTGCCGGCGCCCTGCCGCGACACTGAGGCAACGCGTCTAGGCTGCCCATAGCCGGCGGACCGCCAGCACCTCGCGCGCGAGGAACGCCGTACGGTCGCCCGCCGGTGTGATGGAGGTGAGCCGGACGTGACCGACCCATCCGCGCCGTCCACCCATGAGGCCTGGCTGACGGAGGTGGCCACCGCCGCCGCCCGGGACGCCGGCGGCGTGCCGGTGCAGCTCCTCGGCGACTACCTCACCCTCCTGGCCGACGCCGCGGTGAGCGGCCGCCGCCCCAGACGAGCCGAGCTGGAGGCGGTGGGCCGGCTCGGTCGCGAGGCGGCCGAGCAGGGCATCTCGGCCGGACGGGTGGTGCAGCTGTATCTGTCCGCGGCACGCCTGCTGTGGCAGGACCTGCCGATGGTGCTGCGGTCGCGCGACCGTGAGGCGGTGCGCGCCGCCGCCACGGCGGTGCTCCACGTCATCGACGACGCCGTGGCCACCCTCGCCGACGGGTACGCCCTGGCCCGCCGCGATCTGGTCCGGCGCGAGGAGGCGCTGCGCCGGGAACTGATCGACGACCTGCTGCGCGGCGACTCCGACCTGACCACGCTCGTCGGGCGGGCGGAGCCGTTCGGGCTGGACCTCGCCCGCGTGCACCAGGTCGCGCTGGCCGCGCCGAGCCGCCGGCTGCCCGACACCGATGCGGCGATCACCGCGCTGGAAGCGGTCGTGTTCGACCGGCTGGGCGACCGCGACGTCCTGGTCGCCACCAAGGAGGGGCTGCTCGTGGTGCTCGCGCCCGCGGCCGGCCACGCCGCCGCGACCGGCCATCCGGGCAGCGATCTCGGCGGGTTGATGCACGGGGAGCTCAACCGCCTGCGGCAGGGCCGCCCGTGGCGGGTCGCCGTGGGGCAATCCCATCCCGGTCTCTACGGCATCGCCCGCTCGTACGAGGAGGCCCGCGAGGCGCTGAACATGGCCGTGCGGTTGTTCCCCGACAAGCCGGTGATCAACGCCCACGACCTGCTCGTCTACCGCGTGCTGCTGCGCGATCAGGCCGCCATCGTCGACCTCGTCGCCGCGGTGCTCAGCCCGCTGGTCCAGGCCCGCGGCGGCGCGAAGCCGCTGCTGGAGACGCTGAACACGTACTTCGCCACCGGGGCGGTGGCCACCGAGTCGGCGAAGCGGCTGCACGTCTCGGTGCGCACGGTGACGTACCGGCTGGACCGGATCAGGACGTTGACCGGCTACGACCCGGCCGACCCGGAGCACCGGTTCACCCTGCAGGCCGCCGTCCTGGGCGCCAAGGTCCTCAACTGGCCGGCCGAACCGCTGCCGAACGCCGGCTAGCGGCGCACACGATTGCCGGTCGTCGGCAATCAGACCAGCCGTAAACGACCGTCGGCAGACCTGACCGTGGCC
>NZ_CAKUCL010000433.1 GCF_934643405.1 uncultured Actinoplanes sp. | reverse complement strand
CTTACGGGCGAACGCGGATGACCGTCTTTCCCTTGACTCGCTCGGTCGGGTTGAAGGCGGGAACGGCGTCGTCGAGGGTCGCGACCTGACCGATGTTCGTACGCAGACGTCCGTCCCGCACCCGCTCGACGATCTGACCCAATTGCGTGCGGTCGGCCTCGACGACGAAATCGATTGCCAGGCCGTCCTCGGGCTGCGCCTCCAGCGGCCCGGCGATGCTCACCAGCATCCCTCCCGCTCGGACCAGTCGCGCCGATCGCTTCCCGATATCGCCACCGATCACATCGAAAACAAAGTCGATACCGCCGACGTCCTCCATGGCGTCGTTGTCGAGGTCGACGAATTCCTGCGCACCGAAATCGACGGCGGCCTGCCGGTCGGCGGCGCGACCGGTGCCGATGACGTAGGCGCCGGCCTCGCGCGCGAGCTGCGTGGCCATCGAGCCGACACCACCGGCCGCGCCGTGCACGAGAACGCTCTGCCCCGGGTGGAAGCGACCGTGCACGAACAATCCCTGCCACGCGGTCAGGCCAGCGATCGGCAGGCTCGCGCCCACGGTGAAGTCGACATCGCCCGGCAGCGGCGCGAGGTTGCGCGCCTCGACGGCCACGAACTCCGCCAAGGTGCCGTCACGAGTCCAGTCGGTGAGGCCAAGAACCCGCTGACCCACCGACAACCCCCTGGTGCCATAGCCGAGAGCGCTCACCACCCCGGCTACCTCGTGGCCGGGGATCGAGGGTGTGCGGTCCCGGCCGAGGCGGTCGGTCCACGTTCCCGGCCACGTCAGCTCGCCCGGGGTGTATCCCGAGGCGTGCACCTCGACAAGGACGTCATTGCCTGCGGCCACCGGCTCGGGACGCTCGGCCAGCGTCATCCCCGCCGTCCCGGCGGCCTGATCCGTCACCACAATCGCCTTCATCCGGCACCTCCGTGTACCCGTCTCTTGCCCGCGCGGCACGTACGTCCAGCCGATGCTGGGCGATCGAGCAGGCCGCTGTGCTCTCCAACCGGCCGTCGAGCCTCCGTGAATTCTTATCGCAACTGGATGCTAGAGTCCATCAACGGTGACCGGGAGTACTCCGAGAAAGATGGCGGTGATCAGGTGTAACAGCAGGTCCGACCATTGGGAGCCCGTCTCTCGGCCCGAACGTATCGCTTGCCTCCCGGCACAGCATCGTCCTATGGTGGACGAGAAAGTCCCGTCTCGTCGGAGTTGGTGGATCCCTCGGACTCCCCGGGCCCACTCGTCTCGGCCGGTCCCCGGACGGATCGCCCTGGACCCGTCGGTCGCGCGGCGCGGTTGCTGACACGACGACGCGTACGGGCCGGACAGCACTACTGCGGCGAACGCCGACGGAGTAGGAAGAAGAATGAGCGCCACCACGCAGTCTGCCGAAGATCCGGCGATCCTCGAGCAGGTCAGCCTGCGTTGTACCGGTGCCGCGCGCCGATGCCCGCACCGCCGCGGCCGTCGTCGCTCACCGATGATCGGGGCGGCGCTGTGCGATCGCCTCGGGCGCCGGACCCGCCGGCCGGAGGCTCCTGGTCGGCGCGGGCGGGTCGCCGCACCCGTCACCTCAACGAACGGACAGGCTCTCGATGTGCGCAAGCGCCATGTCGATCGATGTTGCCATCGGCGTCACGTCGCGCGCGGTCTGGGCCAGGAGGTACCCGCCCTGGAGGGCACCCATGAGTCCGATCGCAAGCTGGTCGGTCGACACATGGGCCGGAAGGACGCCACGGTCTTGCAGCCGGCGCAACACGGCTGCCAGGAGGTCCTGCCATTCGAGGAACAGTTCGGACAGGGCTTTACGCGCGATTTCATCATGATCGGAGACCTCGGAGGCCAGCGAACCGAGTGCGCAGCCGTAGGCGCCATGCCGTAGGGCGTTGGCCTGTACCAACGAGTCCCGCCAGCGTCGCAGGCCCCGGATCGTCGAGACGTGGCCGAGGGTGTCGCGCTCCCGCTTGATGACGAACTCGCCCATGTGCTCGATGACGGCCCGTACGAGCGGTTCCTTGCCGGCGAAGTGGTGGTACAGCTGCGACTTGCTCACTCCACTCGCCGCCAGCACGTCGTCGAGCGTGGTAGCCGCGACTCCTCGGACGTACATCAGATCGGCCGCTGCGGCGACAATCCTCGCCCTTGTCTTCGCACCGCGCGCCGTCAGGCGCCGGCCATTGCGCGTGTCAGCGGTCGTCATGACTCCATGGTACTTACGAGGCGCCGCAAAAATCAGCGCAGCAGCCTTCTGCGCGTCGGCGCCTCACCTACCTGCCGCACCGCCGACCACCAAGGCGGCTACCGGATCATGCGAAATGCGCTACCGGCAGATATCACCTTCGGGGCATAAGCGTGTTATCAACCATTACTTGTCAGCTCGGTGTGACGCACCCCATCGCCGGCGACGTCCCCGTGGTGACGAGGGACATCTGGACCTCCGCCTTCGACAGCGTACTCCGCAGCGGGCCCGACAAATCGTGGTATCAGCGGCCGAATCGGTCCCGACGAACCGTGCCCTCCGCTGACTCATCCGGATGTTGCGGGCGACCCACGCAAAAAGGATTGCCGCCGCGTGGCAAGTCGTCTCCGTCGGCTCATCCATCGAGAGGTGGGGTCATCGTCTCGGTTGATGGTGCCCATAGGCAGCCGGTTGGGACTATGAAGTCCAGAATCGTGGCTAAGATGAGTGCGCTGCCATGCGTTACCGGATGACGCGACACGAGAGAGGGAAAACTGGTGACCGAACCACTGGAAAACATCAAGCTCTTCGATATCCGTCCGGTAGCGGCCGTTGCCGGCCTCGTTCCGGGCGGCCGCCACTGTGCGCCGATCCTGCAGGCTTTACCCGAGCTGGGAATCGACACGGCCTCGGTCGGC
>NZ_CAKUCL010000432.1 GCF_934643405.1 uncultured Actinoplanes sp. | reverse complement strand
CAGCCGACCACTTCATCTCCGCGATCCGCCGGCTCTACCAGCAAGCCGTCGCCGACCAGCTCATCAACGCCACCGACAACCCCGCCGTTCGCGTCGCCAAGCCACGCCGGCTCGCCAGCACCCGCCGCGCCCTGCCCGACCACCGGCTCGCCGAGATCGTCAACGTCGCCAGCACGACCGGTAACGACCCACATCTCGACGCTCTGATCCTGCGGCTGCACATCGAAACCGCATGCCGGCGCGGCGAAGCACTCGCCCTCCAACTCGCTGACCTCGACCCCGCGCAAAGCCTGATCCGTCTGCATGAAAAGGGCGAGACCGTACGCTGGCAGCCCATCACGCCCACCTTGATGCAGGCGCTGCTCGACCACTTCAGCGAGAGGGGCGGTCACGAGGCCATTGACCAGATCCTGCGTGACCGAAATGGCCAGCCGATCACCCGGCGCCGCTACGACTACCTCTGGCAGCGCCTCGGCAAACGCCTCCCGTGGGTCGCCACCCAGCAGGTCAGCATCCACTGGCTACGCCACACCACCCTGACCTGGGTCGAACGCCACTTCGGCTACGCGATCGCCCGCGCCTACGCCGGCCACAACACTGGCCGCGACATCGGCGTAACCGCCACCTATGTTCGCGCCGACATCCAAGAAGTAGCCGAGGCCCTCGCGGTCCTCACCGGGGAGGCTCATCCGCTTGTTGACATCAGCTCTACCGCCGCGATTCGTCGATGAGGCTCGCACGGAAGCCCCCAATGCGACGCATCGGGATTGTGGTCGGCAGCCCGCTGCGGACGAAGACGGCGACCAGCTGGCAGCTGTTCAAGCCGGTCACCGGCGACATCTACGTGCCGTCCGCCGCTGGCACGCAAGCCAAGACCGCTGCCAGACGATGATCACCGCCGTCATCACTATTAGCGGCGGCACTCCGACGTCTACGACCTCAGCCCGCTGTCCAGCAGGCGGCTCCCGGTTGGGGTGATGTGCAAGGCGACACGGCGCCGAGACTGCCGGCTGGCGGGTTCGTCTCGCCGGGCAGGTGCCCAATAGAGAACAGGCCGGTGGCGGCGCACCACAGGCGCCAAGCAGCGCGGTCGTCGACAGCCGACTCGAGACGGGCCGCCAGGTCGAGCAGTTCAGCGCGCCGGGAGACGTGACCGCCAACCGCGGCCAGGGTCCGCTGCCCGCGTAGCAGCGGCCCGATCGTGTCGCGCATCTGCCGGCGTAGTCTGCGGGCCGGACAGTCCGGGCCGTCGAACCAGCGGCGCAGCGTCTGCAGCGAACGCAATATGACGACTCGCTTGACGGACGCTGACATTCGATCCGTCGGCAGCGGCCGATTTCTGGAAGGCTGATGTCGATTATCCGCCCCTAATACTCCAGCAGGAGATCCGTTCTGAGCTGCGGTGATGGTGTGGTTTTGTCCGTGGACAGCAAGCAGCCACCGTCGAGTCTCAGCGGTTGTGTGGACTACTGAAGATGCGGCGGTGGCTGCCGCCTACAGGGTAGACGCTCAGCGATGGGCTGAGCTGTTCAGCGATCTGATGGACACGATCGAGGCACGGTTCGGCCGGCCTGAACCGCGGCGGCGGGTGCGGGATTTCGTGGCGGGATTGCTGGCGCCGTTGCCGGTCAAGAACTGCTGGACGATCGCCGAACACGCTGGTGACGACGGGCCGGGCGGGATGCAGGATCTGATTAGCAGGGCCAGCTGGGACGACGCTGCTGTCCGTGCCGATGTCCGCAGGTTCGTGACGGCCCGGCTCGGTCATCCGGACGGTGTGCTGCTGGTCGACGAGACCGGTGATCTGAAGAAAGGCACCCACACCGTCGGGGTGCAACGGCAGTACTCCGGCACCGCCGGGAAGATCGAGAACTGCCAGCTCGCCGTCCACCTGTCCTATGCCAGCCCGGCCGGGCACACCCTGCTCGACGTCGCTCTCTACCTGCCGAAGTCCTGGGCCGAGGACCCGCAACGGCGGGCTGAGGCAGGCGTTCCCGAGACCGTCGGCTTCGCGACGAAGCCGCAGCTGGCCCGCCGATTGATCGAGGCCGCGGTGGCAGGTGGCCTGCCGTGTCGATGGGTTGCCGGCGACGAAGCCTACGGCGGTGACCCGAATCTGGCGGCCGCGTTGCGCGGCCACCGACTCGGTTATGTCCTGGCGGTCGCCTGTTCACACCGGGTCCCGACCGGCTTCGGCGTCGCGCGGGCCGACCACCTCGCCGCGGGCCTGCCGAGACAAGCGTGGCAACGACTCTCTGCCGGCGCCGGGGCGAAAGGGTTCCGTTACTACGATTGGGCGTTCATCACCCTGCCGAAGGCCGCCGACCAGCATCAAGGCCACCACTGGCTACTGATCCGCCGCAATCGCAGCACCGGCGAGCTGGCCTACTACCGCTGCTGGTCACCCGAAACCGTTGCCCTGCACCAACTCGTCGCAGTGGCCGGACGGAGGTGGAGCATCGAGGAATCGTTCCAGGCCACGAAAACCGGTCTCGGCCTCGACCAGCACCAACACCGCCGCTGGAAAGCCTGGCACCGCTGGACCACCCTCGTCATCGCCGCCCACGCGTTCCTCGCCGCCGCCACCGCGGTAAGCACCGAAAGCCCGGCCGGCCTGATCGACATCACCATCAACGAACTCCGCCGCCTCTTCCACGCCCTCATCCTCGAGCCCGCACGACGCATCGCCGACGTCATCGCCTGGTCCATATTCCGACGCCGACACCAAGACGCAGCCAAGACCAGCCACTACGCCAGGCAAGCCCTCACCGAGCCCTGAAACGGATCTCCTGCTGGAGTACTAGTTGCGAAAGAAGCTGTGGAGATTGAGCCGGGCGAGGACCGGAACGACGGTAGCCGAGTCGACTGGTGCGCCGGCGAGAATGTAGAGGTAGTCACCGACTCGGG
>NZ_CAKUCL010000431.1 GCF_934643405.1 uncultured Actinoplanes sp. | reverse complement strand
ACCTTTGGTGACCGCTGGCCGGCCGCCGAAACCTACTGACCAAAGTGCCGGAAACACCGATCTTGGTACGGACCCCACCGCGGTCGTGGATGCGGGTGAGGGCATCGCGGAGGTCGTCGGGTAGCGGGTCGACGGCGGTGAGGGTGTGCTCGCCGGCCTGGATGTTGATGGTGCGGTAGCGGCGGGTGGTGCGCACGAACTTCTTGATCGACCAGCCGGTGGTCTGCTCGATCCACCTGCTGACGGCCAGGGCGGCGAACACGACCGTCAGGTGGGCGTCGATCGACTCGCGCTTGTGGTGGTAGATCGGCCGCGCACGTAGGTCGTGTTTAGACATTCGGAACGACTTCTCGATGTGGAACAGTCGGTGGTAGGCGTCGATCACGAACTCGGCGGTGACGTCCGGGAGGTTGGTGACGTAGCCTTTGAGGCCGACAAGGGCGCGTGCCTTGGCTTCCAGGGTCCGGTTGACACTCTTGGTGGCGCCGGTGAGCTGGATGAACCGGTTGCGTTTGACCGCGGTCTTGCCGGCGACGGCCTGCTCGGCCTTGGCGACCTGTTCGTCGATGCCGTGCAGGGTGCGCCGAGCCCGGTCCGCCCGGTACTGGTAGTAGATGATCTGGTCGCGGCGCTGGTCCTTGGGGCCGGCAGGCCAGGGCTGGGTGAAGATGTGCCCGTCGGGGATCTGCTCATCCGGGTGCTCGTGGCGCCACGCCTGGACCACGTACGGCACGTCGGGTATCCGCGCGCCGAGGATGAACGACAACCCCGCGGCCTCGATGGCCTGCTGGTTGGCCGCAGAGATCATGCCAGCGTCGGCCACGACCGTGACATCAGCCAGCTGGTGGGCATCCATGAATGCACGGATGGTCGGCAGCATCGTAGTGGTCTCGCCCCGGTTGCCCTCGAACGCGTTAACCATCAAAGGAAACCCGCTTGCGTCGGTGAGCAGCCCGATCGTGATCTGCGGCTCCAGGCGGCGTTCCTTGGAGAACCCGGGCTCACGGAACCCGTCCCCGGCATCGGTCTCGAAGTACAAGGTGGACACATCGTAGAGAACCAGTGACGCCGGCCCCAGATCAGCGGTGCGGGCGCACGCCGCGGCCAACTTCTGCCGCCAGGACTCTTTCGCGAACGCGGGCAGACGCCGCTTGAGGGTCGCATACGCCGGCGGGTCGAAACCTGCCTCCTCGACCACCCGCAGACTGTCCAGCTTGCTGGTCGGCTCGACGATCCGTGCCAGCACCAGTAATCGGAACACCTCGTCACCACCAGCGGCCTCCTCGAACCCCAACAGCTGGTAGGCGTGGCCGAGCGCGTCCCACAGGTACCCCATCCGCGACGACGTGATCGCAAGCGGCCCACCACCAGCACCACTGCCGGCCTGCAACGCCGCGAAGTCCGGGCCAAAGTCGAGCTCGGGCTGCCCCACAGCCAGACGCTGCCTCGCCACCGCCTTGAGCGCCTCCAACGCCGCATCGTCATGCGCCGAGCCGATGTGCTCGATGTCCCGCGACCCGCGACGCGAGGAGTGCACGATCTGCACCGCCCAGGCCCCCGACGCCGTCTTCACCGTGCGCACATACGCCACGAGAGACAGCCTAGAACCGGCCGCTTACTGCGCAGATTTTCGCCGTTCACACGACGAAACCGCAGCTCAACAGCCAGCACCCTACCCAAGATCAGCGATCTTGAGCCAAAGTCAGGTAAGGTGACCGAATGGTCATGCGGGTGGCGGTTCCCGTGCTGCCGTGCCGAGATGTGCAGGCAGCGCGGTCGTACTTCACGGACGCGCTCGGATTCGACACCATATTCACCTGGGAGACCCCACCTAGCTACGCGGCCGTGATCCGCGACACCGCCGAGTTCCACCTGTACGCCGAAAGCAGCGTCGGCCCGGCCAGGGTGACGGTTGTCGTCGACGACGTCGATTCCTGCCACGACGAGCTGCGCGCCCGCGGCGCCGACATCGTCGAGCCACTGGCTGACCGGCCCTACGGGATGCGCGACTTCAACGTACGGACACCCGATGGGCACTTGTTGATCTTTAGCCAGCCGCTTACCGAGTACGGGTGACCATCAGCGGACCAGCCGGAAGAATGACCGGACCTCGTCGACGAACAACGCCGGCTGCTCGAACGCCGCGAAGTGGCCGCCCTTGCCGGGCTCGTTCCAGCACCGGCTGTTCGGGAACCGGCGCTCCACCCACCGCCGAGACGGGCGCTGCAGCTCCTTGGGGAAGTCCGAACAGCCCGGTGGGTACGGTCACCGGCGCGCCGGCCGACCCGGAGATCCATTCGTTGACCTGCCGGATGCTTTCCCAGTACAGCCGGGAGGATGAGGCACCGGTGCCGGGCAGCCAGTAGAGCATCAGGTAGTCGAGCAGCTCATCCCGGGTAATAACCCGATGCAGGTCGCCACCGGAGTCGGTCCACGACCAGAACTTCTCGACGATCCAGGCGCAGAGGGCGGCCGGCGAGTCGACCAGCCCGTAGCCGACCGTCTGCGGCCGGGTCGACTGCTGCGCCGAGTATCCGGAGCCCCATTCGTCCGCCTCCCGCAGTGTCGCGAGCGCCGCCCGCTCGGCACCGGTGAGGTCGTCCAACGTGGCCGGATCGGGCGGTGCGAGCGGCGGCATGAGATGGATGCCGGCGACCCGATCGGGTTGCCGTTGACCGATGCTCGTGGCGATGCTGGTGCCCCAGTCGCTGCCCTGGGCGCCGAACCGCCGGTAGCCGAGCCGGGCCATCAGCTCGCACCACGCGTCGGATATCCGCTCGATCCCCCACCCCGGCGCGGCCGGCTTGTCGCTGAAGCCGTAACCGGGAAGCGATGGGCAGACCCCTAGAACCGGCCGCTTAGTGCGCAGATTTTCGCCGTTCACACGACGAAACCGCAGCTCAACAGCCAGCACCCTACCCAAGATCAGCGATCTTGAG
>NZ_CAKUCL010000430.1 GCF_934643405.1 uncultured Actinoplanes sp. | reverse complement strand
TGGATGGCCGGGGAACGGGTCTTCAGGTCCGGGCGTCAGCCTGCCGGCCCGGAGAGCCGGACACGGCAACCCGCATGCGGTGACGGCCGAGGGAGGCCGGGCCAGGCGGCGCAGGCCGTAGCCGTTGTCCGACCAGCCGGGCGCGTACGGCCGGGGCAGCGCAACCGCCCGCGCAATGACCTACGCGGAAGGCTGCCAACCCGTCGCCTCGGCCCAGTCGTCTGCCGCCCGGGCCTCGCGGTCGAACCATGGCTCCTTCGCCTCGGTGTACGCGTAGGCGTCGTCGGCGTGGCGGGTGGCCAGGTCGGTCTTCGCGGCCGCGTAGTCGTCTCGGGCCTCCGGGACGGCGCGCAGGTGGTCGCGCATCAGCAGTGCGAAACGCCAGCCGGGGGAGCCGATCACCCGCACGTGCAGCTTCGCCGGGCGGCCCGGGTCGGCGTTGCCGTGCATGCGCTTCGGCCAGGTCTCGCCGGGGATGCCGCGGGCGTTGTCGGTCCACTCGCCCGCGCGCCGCGGGAAGCCGGCCTCGGCCAGCAGCGGCGCGATGTCGTCGGCCTCGGCCAGCGTTCGTACGCCCAGCATCAGGTCGATGACGTTCTTGGCGGGCAGGCCGGGAACCGCGGTCGAGCCGATGTGGTGGGCCACCAAGCCGGGGTGGGCGCGCAGCGCGTGGCCTATCCGGGCGGTCAGGCGGGCCGCGTCGGCCGGCCAGGACGGGTCGGGGGCGGTCACCGGCAGGTGGGAGTTGATCTGGGCGGCGGTGCGCCGGCGCAGGTGCTCCTCGAAGGGGCGCAGGCGGTCTCGGTAGAGGGTGTCCACCTGAAGGTTCAGGTCGTCGAGGGTGCCGTCGTTGACGATCAGCGCGTCGGCGGCCGCGCGGCGGTGCGTGTCGTCGGCCTGCGCGGCTATCCGGGCGGTGGCCTGCTCACGGGTCATGCCGCGGGTCTCGACCAGGCGGCGGACGCGTTCCTCGAGCTCGGTCTCCACGACGACGACCAGATGGTACGAGGCTGCCAGTCCCGTCTCGACCAGCAGCGGGACGTCGTTGACGACGATCGCGTCCGGTGAAGCCTCGCGGGTCAGTTCGGCGGTGCGCGCCCGTACCCGAGGATGGATGATCTGTTCCAGCATGCGGCGGGCCTCGTCGTCGCCGAAGACCTTGGCGCCCAGGGCCGGCCGGTCCAGTTCGCCGGCGGCGGTGAGAACGCCGGCGCCGAAGGTCTCGACGATCTCGGCGAGGCCGGGAGTTCCCGGGGCGACGACCTCCCGGGACAGGATGTCGGCATCGATGATGACGGCTCCTCGAGCGGCCAGCCGGCGCGCGACCGCGCTCTTGCCTGCCCCGATCCCGCCGGTGAGACCCACTTTCAGCACCCGCCAAGTATCGCCGCCGGACGCGGCGCGCGACGAGCGGGTGGGGCCGATTTTCACGCAGCGGTAACGCCCGCGCCGCGCGTGCATGGTGAAGGGGAAACGAGAGAGAAGGCGAAGGCCGCCCCGACCACAAACGGTCGGGGCGGCCTTCGTCGTTCCGGTCAGCCTGCCTTGCGGCGGGTGATCAGTTCTTGCCGCCGGCGAGCTTCTCGCGCAGCGCGGCGAGAGCCTCGTCGGTGGCCAGGGTGCCGGCCGGCTCCTCGGCGCGGGCCGGGGCGGCCGACGTCGACGAGGTCGACGTGCTGGCGGACGTCGAGGTGGTCACGCCGCCGGCCGGAGCCGGGTTGAGCGCGGCCTCGGCGTCGGCGTCGCGGGACGCCTGCACCTGCTTGGTGTGGGCCTCCCAGCGCTCGCGGGCGTCGGCGTACTGCTTCTCCCACGTCTCGCGCTGCTTCTCGAAGCCCTCGAGCCACTCGCCCGTCTCCGGGTCGAAGCCCTCCGGGTAGATGTAGTTGCCCTCGGCGTCGTACGTCGCGGCCATGCCGTAGAGGGTCGGGTCGAAGTGCTCCTCGCCCTCGACGAAGCCCTCGTTGGCCTGCTTGAGCGACAGCGAGATCCGGCGGCGCTCCAGGTCGATGTCGATGACCTTGACGAGGACGTCGGAGCCCACCTGCACGACCTGCTCGGGCAGCTCGACGTGCCGCTCGGCCAGCTCGGAGATGTGCACCAGGCCCTCGATGCCGTCGTCGACGCGGACGAACGCACCGAACGGAACCAGCTTGGTGACCTTGCCCGGCACGATCTGGTTGATCGCGTGGGTGCGGGCGAACTGACGCCACGGGTCTTCCTGGGTCGCCTTCAGCGACAGCGAGACGCGCTCGCGGTCCAGGTCGACGTCGAGCACCTCGACCTCGACCTCCTGGCCGACCTCGACGACCTCGGACGGGTGGTCGATGTGCTTCCAGGAGAGCTCGGAGACGTGCACCAGGCCGTCCACGCCGCCCAGGTCGACGAACGCGCCGAAGTTGACGATCGAGGACACGACGCCCTTGCGGACCTGGCCCTTCTGCAGCTTGTTGAGGAACTCGGTGCGGACCTCGGACTGCGTCTGCTCCAGCCACGCCCGGCGGGACAGGACCACGTTGTTGCGGTTCTTGTCCAGCTCGATGATCTTCGCCTCGAGCTCCCGGCCGACGTACGGCTGGAGGTCGCGCACGCGGCGCATCTCGACGAGCGAGGCGGGCAGGAAGCCGCGGAGACCGATGTCGAGGATGAGACCACCCTTGACGACCTCGATGACCGAG
Source organism: uncultured Actinoplanes sp. (assembly GCF_934643405.1). Classification (GTDB taxonomy): domain Bacteria; phylum Actinomycetota; class Actinomycetes; order Mycobacteriales; family Micromonosporaceae; genus Actinoplanes. Next base: position 311 of record NZ_CAKUCL010000430.1, on the reverse strand, counting down.
CCGCGGACGACGCCGTCGTCCTCCTTGATCTTCTCGATCGTGCCCCAGGCACGCTCGTACTGAGCGCGCTTCTTGGACAGGATCAGACGACCTTCCTTGTCCTCCTTGGTGAGGACGAGGGCTTCGATGTGGTCACCGACCGACACCACTTCCGCGGGGTCCACGTCATGCTTGATCGACAACTCGCGCGAGGGGATGACGCCCTCGGTCTTGTAGCCGATGTCGAGCAGGACCTCGTCCCGATCGACCTTGACGACGGTGCCTTCGACAATGTCGCCGTCGTTGAAGTACTTGATGGTCTCGTCGATGGC
>NZ_CAKUCL010000429.1 GCF_934643405.1 uncultured Actinoplanes sp. | reverse complement strand
CGTGGGGACATCCGCCCGCTGGAACGGCGGGAATCCCCACGAACGCTGAGTGCACCGACGCGTGGGGACATCCGCCGCCCACACCGGCGCGAATCCCCACAAACGCCGAGCGCGCCCAGGCGTGGGGACATCCGCCCGCTGGAACGGCGGGAATCCCCACGAACGCTGAGTGCACCGACGCGTGGGGACATCCGCCGGCCGGAGCGGCGGGAATCCCCACGGACGCTGAGGGCGCTGACGCGTGGGGACATCCGCCTGGTGGAGCGGCGGGAATCCCCACAAGTGGATGGGACGGGGTGCTGGCGGGGAGTGCGTCGGTGAGAAGCGTGAGGAGCGCGGGCGGGCCGCGCTCCTCACCGTGACGACTTGGCTCAGTTCGTGCTCAAGCCCTGCTCGCTGCCCTTCTTGAGCTTGCGGTCGTCGCGCAGCTCCAGGAACGGCTCGTCCGACGGGTCGTGGCCGGCCGCGATCGCGCGGCCCCTCTCCAACTCGGCGTCGAGCTCCGCGCCCAGCAGGATCGCGATGTTCGAGATCCACAGCCAGACCAGGAAGGCGATCACGCCGCCCAGTGCGCCGTACGTCTTGTTGTAGTTCGCGAAGTTCGCCAGGTAGAACGCGAAGGCGGCGGAGGCGACCAGCCAGAGGATCACCGCGAAGATGCCGCCGGGGCTGACCCAGCGGAAGCCGCCCGTCTTGGCGTTCGGCGAGGCCCAGTAGAGGATCGCGAACATCAGGCTGACCAGGATGATCAGGACCGGCCACTTGGCGATGCTCCAGACCGTCACCGCGACGCCGCCCAGGCCGATCTTCTTGCCGACCACCTCGGCGAGCTGCCCGGTGAAGACCACGATCACCGCGGACGCCACCAGCATCACGCCCACCACGGCGGTGACGCCGACGCGGATCGGCAGCGTCTTCCAGATCGGCCGGCCCTCCGGCACGTCGTAGACCGCGTTCGACGCGCGCATGAAGGCGGCGATGTAGCCCGACGCGGACCAGAACGCCAGGATCAGACCGATGATCGCCGCGAAGCTCGCCGTACCGGTGCCCTTCACCTGGCCGAGCACGGTGTTGACCAGGTTCTGGATCTGCTGGTTGTCCGCTATCTGGCCCACCGTGTCCTGCACGGTCTTCTGGGCGTTGTTGCTCAGCATGCCGAGGATCGACACGAGCACCAGCGCGCCCGGGAAGATCGACAGAACGCCGTAGTAGGTCAGCGCGGCCGCCCAGTCCGAGATGTTGTCCTCGGAGAACTGCTTGAACGTGCGCTTGACCGCCGCGAAGATCCCCTTGAAGCGCAGCTTCCCGGGGTGCTCCGGCCCGGCGTCCGGCGGCACCGTCTTGAGGTCACTGTCGGTGACGTCTTCGCCCGTACGGGTGGTGGCCGCCCTCTCCGGGTCGTAGTCGTTGCTACGGTCCTTCCGGTTGTCGGATCGCTCGGTGTCGTCGTGGCGCTGCGGGCGAAGCTTCATCGGGAAACCTCCAGAGAGGCACTGGTCACATACGGCCTGCTCACGAGATGCCCACTGGATACGACAGTTAACCCGTTCTTTGCCGTCCTGCACCGATTGACATGCTGGTGGGTGATCAGTCGGACGGGGAGGCCGCGCTCTGGGCGGCGGATACCAGCTCGTCGGTCAGCTCGACCACCGCGTCCAGTGTCACCGGGGTGCCGGCGTCGTAGCGGACGGCCCAGCTCAGACCGTTCCGACCGGCGACGCGGCGGCCCACGACGCGGACGCCCCCGGTGGGCATCGGGTGGTGGGTCGTGTAGGCGACCGAGCGGGTCACCCGGGTCCGGACCTGGTCCGGCAGTTCGCCGGGAGACAGCAGGAGGAAGGTCTCCACCGGGCCGTCCACCAGCACCGAGTACTCGGGGCGCTCCTCGGCCACCTGGGCCGGCGTGATGCGCAGCTCCCGGCCCGACCACGCCGCCTTGTGGATCTCGTGCCAGCCCAGGCGGCGGCCGGTGGGGAGCCACAGGCCGCGGTTGGTGGCGATCAGGGCCTGGTTCTCCCCCACGGCGGCCCACGCGAGCAGGCGCTCGTCCGGTTCCAGCGGGGGACGCAGGTCCACCGGGAGCTTGGGGTGCCGCCTGAGGAAACTCACAGTCCACCTGCCGCCTGTTCACGCAGGGCCCGCGCCTGCTGTTCCAACGAGAAGAGCTCACCGGCCAACGCCAGGTACTCATCCTTGTGGGCGACCGGGTTCACCCGCTGGACCTTGGACTTCAGGTCACGGATCCGGGTGGTGACCGCGCCGACCTGCAACCGCGCGAGGGTGACCTGGACGTACCGCGGGTCGACCACACCGTCCACCCGCAGCGGCTCCACCGCCAGCTCCGACACCAGCGCCTTGCCGGCCAGGTCGTCGCAGGCGTCGCGCACCTTCTCGATCCAGACGACGCCGCCGGAGGACGCGGACGAGGCGCCGCCGGCGGCCAGGATCGCGGCGCGCACCGACTGGTAGACGCCGCCGCCGTAGTTGTCCGGCCCGACCGTGTCGAACATCGGGCCGGCCATCACCGGCTCCTGCAGGGCCAGTTTCAGCGACTCCCGCTCGACCAGGCGTTGCGGCGCCTCCGAGGACGACGGTGAGGACGTGGGCGCGGGCGGTGATTCCGAGCCACGCATGGCCGAGTTCACCGCGCGCTGAACGGGCTCGATGTCCATCCCGAGGTCGCCCGCCAGCTTCCGGGCGTACTCCGGGCGCTTCTCCCGGTCCTTGATCTTGGCGACCAGCGGGGCGGCGCGGCGCATGGCCTCGACGCGGCCCTCCACCGTGTCCAGGTCGAAGCGGCTGATCGTGTGGCGGAGGGCGAAGTCGACCAGCGGCTCCCGTCCGGCGATCATGTCCCGTACGGCCAGGTCGCCCTTCGCCAGGCGCAGCTCGCAGGGGTCCATGTTGTCCGGGCTGACCGCGATGAACGTCCGGCCGACGAACCGCTGGTCCTCCTCGAAGGCGCGCAGCGCCGCCTTCTGCCCGGCCGCGTCGCCGTCGAACGTGTAGATGATCTCGCC
>NZ_CAKUCL010000428.1 GCF_934643405.1 uncultured Actinoplanes sp. | reverse complement strand
CCTAGGCCGGCGCCAGGACGATCTCGGCGCGGGCCCGGCCGGCCTTCTCCGAGACGATGGCCAGGACCTCACCCGCCGGGTCGAACACGGCGTACGGGCCCTCGATGCCCACCGCCGGGAGCGGGCCGCCGTGGCTGAGCACCTTCGCCTCGTCCGGCGTGGCCGTGCGCTGCGGGAAGGCCTGCCGGGCCGCCTGCGACATGGGCAGGCCGACCACGTCCGGCGCGCGCTGCTCCAGCTGGTCCAGCGTCACCGCCTCGGCCAGGGTCATCTCGCCGACCGCCGTGCGGCGCAGCGCGGTCAGGTGACCGCCCACCCCGAGCGTCGTGCCGAGGTCGCGGGCGATGGCCCGGATGTACGTGCCGGACGAGCAGGTCACGTCGATGTCCACGTCGACGACCTCGCCGGAACGCCGGATGTCCAGGACGTCGAGCGCGAAGACGGTCACCCGGCGCGCGGGGATGTCCACGCTTTCGCCGTCGCGTACGCGCTTGTAGGCCCTCTCGCCATTGATCTTGATGGCGCTCACCGCGCTCGGCACCTGGTCGATCTCGCCGCGCTGCCGGTCCAGCCCGGCGCGGATCGCCTCGTCGGTGACGTGCGCCGCCGGCGTCGTGGCGGTGACCTCGCCCTCCGCGTCGTCGGTGATCGTCGACTGCCCGAGCCGGATCGTCGCCGTGTAGCTCTTGCGCGACCCGATCACGTACGTGAGAAGCCTCGTCGCCCTGTTGACCCCGATGATCAGCACGCCGGTGGCCATCGGGTCGAGCGTGCCGCCGTGGCCGACCCGCCGGGTCTTCGCCAGCCGCCGGATCCGCGCGACCACGTCATGGGAGGTCATCCCCGCCGGCTTGTCCACCACGATCAGTCCGTCCGCACTCACCCGCCCACCTTAGGGTTCGGCGCGGACCGCCCCGAGCACGGCCCAGCGTCCGCCGCGCCACCGCCAGACGATCGTCACGAACCGGAGGGCGATGAACAGGCCCAGCCCGGCCCAGACGCCGCCGAGGCCAAGTTCCAGGAAGTACGCGAGCCAGATCATCGGCAGGAAGCCGGCCAGGCCGGCCGCCAAGGTCGCGTTCCGGAGGAACCGGACGTCTCCCGCACCGATGAGTACGCCGTCGAGCGCGTACACGACTCCGGCGAAGGGCATCAGCCCGATGAACCACGGCCAGACGATCGCCGCCTGCTCGTGCACCTGCGGGTCGGGCGTGAACCAGCTCGGGATCACTCCGGCGCCGGCCGTCGCCAGCAGGGCGAACACCACCCCCGCCAGCCCGCCGGAGATCGTCACCCGCCGCGCGACGTCCTTCGCGGCCTCCGCGTCACCGCCGCCGAGGGCCGCGCCGACCAGCGACTGCGCGGCGATGGCGACCGCGTCGAGGGCGAGCGCGCTGAAGAACCACAGCTGCAGAGCGATCTGGTGGGCGCCGACCGCCGCGACGCCGAACCGGGAGGCCACCGCGGTCGCCGAGAGGAAACAGGCTTGGAAGGCCGCGCCGCGGATCAGCAGGTCGCGGCCGAGGCGCAGCTGCTGGACGATGACCTGCGGGCTGGGCCTGAGTGCTCGGGTCTCGCGGATCAGGGCGTACAGGAAAGATCCGCCGGACACGCTCTGCGCGACCACGTTGGCGACGGCGGAGCCGTGCAGTCCCCAGCCGGCCGGGTAGACCAGGAGCGGGCAGAGGACCGCGGAGAGCACGTTCGCCCCGAGCACGAAGATCAGCGGCCGCCGGGTGTCCTGGACGCCGCGCATCCAGCCGTTGCCGGCCGCGGCGAGGAGGAGCCCGGGCGCGCCGAGGGCCGCGATCCGCAGCCAGCCGGCGGCCGCGTCGGCGGTGGCGGGGTCGCCGGCCAGGGCTTGGGCGAGGGGGTGCGCGAAGGGCTGGGCGAGGACAGCGAGCAGGACGCCCGTGGTCAGCGCGAGCCAGGACGCCTGCACACCCTCCGCGACGGCGGCGTCCCGGTCACCCGCGCCGAAGCGGCGGGCCGCGCGCCCGGTGGTGCCGTAGGCCATGAGGGTGCCCAGCCAGGCCGCCACCGACATGACGGTCCCGCTGATCGCGATGGCGGCGAGGGGGACGCGCCCGAGGTGCCCGACGACGGCGGTGTCGACCAGGACGTAGAGGGGTTCGGCCGCGAGCACCACGAGCGCCGGCAGCGCAAGCTTGGCGATCCGCCCCGCGGTGGCGTTGCCGCCCGGCCTCCCGCCACCGGGCGCCGCTCCGAGCGCGAGCCCATCATCGCCGGACCCGTCACCGTCAGGCGGCACCGCCCCGGATGTGCTCCGCTCTTGCCCGGAGGCGCTCTGTTGCGGGCCGGAAGCGCCCGGCTGCCGGCCGGAAGCGCTCGGCTGCCGGCCGGAGACGCTCGGCTGGCTGCCGGAAGCGCCCGGCTGCTGACCGGAAGCGCCCGGCTCGGCCTGATGCGCCGGCGCGGCGTCGTCAGCGCCGTCCCGGATCGCCGCCGGGTCGGGAGAACCGGGAGCGGTCGGGCGCGAACTGCGTGACGGCCGGGCAGGCGGGCTCATGGTTTTCCATGATGCCCGCCCGGCCGTAAGGAGTGCAATGCGAGTTAGTGCTTACGCGACCTTACTGACGGGTGTCCATCGAGGTCTGCAGCGCACGGCGCGCCTGCTCGCGGGCTTCATCGGTGGTCTGCGGCTTCGGCTTGGCAGCCATGATCGTGGTCCTTCCACGGTGGGTGTCGGGCGCGGCACGGAGGCACACACCCCGGATCGGTCGAGCGAGGCGTCACAGGGCCGGTCCGGGATCGCCGGACGCGTGGCGGGTGACGCGGCCCGAGTGGGTGGACCCGGGTGGCTCGAGGTTCCGCTGCGGGCGGTGGTGACGGCCGCGCAAAACCAAATCACCGTTCAGGCCACCAAACTATCGTTCAGTTCCGCCGATTGGGGCGCCGTTCCCACAACCCGAGACGCCAGAGGCCTCGATGTCATCGGTTTCACTCCATCGAGCGACGTCATGACCAGCCGTCCCACTCGTGGCCCGCCAAAAGCCGACACTGCCGCCGCGTCGGCCTCTTTCTGCAGGATCGCCGCCCGAGCCCGGAGCGCCCCACCACCTCGCTCCGGCCGAAGG
>NZ_CAKUCL010000427.1 GCF_934643405.1 uncultured Actinoplanes sp. | reverse complement strand
GGCGGCGGGTCACGCCCAGCAGGGCGACGGCGCCGAGCAGGCAGGTCAGGAGGGCCGGCGGCCGAACTCGATGTTGTCCAGATCGCCGTGGAACTGGTCGGTGTCGACGTCGTTCTGGGCCGGGTTGATCCGCTTGCCGCCGATGACCACGGCACCGCTGGGCAGGATGTCCTCCAGCCGGCTGACCTGGTGCGCGGGCGGCAGCACCTGCCGGCCGGTGACCGGGTCGTCCACCCGGATCTGGAACTGCACCGGCGACAGGCGGATGCACGTCACCCGGTACCACCGGCCCACCGTGAAGGTGAAGTCCGCGTCCCCGGCCGGCAGCAGCACGAACTTCGTGCCGTCCGACCAGCGGCACGACGGCCGCCCGTAGTCGACCTGCAGCTTCCACTGGCTGACCCCGGCCGCCGCCGCGCCGAACTGGAACACGTTCATCCCGGCGTCCGGCGACGGCGGTTCGGTCAGCCGGATGTCCGCGCCGTACACGAACCGTCCCTCGCCCGGCGCCAACGTGACGGTCCGGACGGGCCGGACGATCGCCTGCGGGCACCCCGTGGTGGTGCAGCTGCCACCGGGAAACCGCAGGATCCGATTGCCGCCGGGCTCGGTCACCGAGGTCACCGCGCCACCGCCGCCGGTGACGATGTCGCCGTCCAGCCCGTTGCCGCTGCTGTCCGCGACGCGGGCCGGGCCGGCGAGCTCACCCTCGTATCGCAGCTGGAGCTCGCCGGCCGGCGGGGCGGCCGCCGCCGGTGTCGCGGCGAGGAACACGGCGCACAGGGCGCCGACCGAGGAACGCAGAATCGTCATGCGCGGTAGTCCACCAGCCGGCCCGGGCTGGAACGGGCCATTCTGTGCGACATCGCCTGCTAGGCGGACACCAGCGGCTTGAGGGCCGCGCCGACCTGGCCGACCACGCCCGGGCGGTGGCCGTTGCGTATCAGGTTGATCGTGATGCCGTCGATGCCGGCACCGAGGACCCTCTCGTGCAGCTGCTCGGCGACCTGCTCGGGCGTGCCGATGAAGGCGCGGTTGCGCCGGTCCTCGGGGATGGTCTCGCCGAGTTCCTTGGCCTCCTGCTCGGTCGCGCCGACCAGGCCCATCGCCAGGAAGCTGGTGGCCATGGTGGCCGGGTCGCGGCCGATCTCCTCGCACCGCTGCCGCAGCACGGCGACCTTGCGGGGCAGTTCGGTGACGTCGCAGATGATGTTCATGTGGTCGGCGAAGCGGGCCGCCAGGCGGAACGTCTTCTGCTCGCCGCTGCCACCCAGCATGATCGGGATGGCCGGCCGCAGCCGCGGGTTGTTCATGGCGTCGCGCGCGGTGTACCACTTGCCGTCGAGTGACGCCGGCTCGCCCCGCAGCATCGGCGCGATGATCGTGAGCGCCTCCTCGAGCCGCTCGAAGCGCTGACCGAAGGTGCCGAACTCGAAGCCGTAGTCGTGATGCTCGCGCTCGAACCAGCCGGCGCCGATGCCGAGCACGGCCCGGCCCTTGGAGACCACGTCGAGGGTGGTCACGGTCTTGGCCAGCAGCGCGGGGTTGCGGTAGGTGTTGCCGGTGACCAATGTGGACAGCTGGATCGTCGAGGTGGCCGAGGCGAGCGCGCCGAGCGTCGTGTACGCCTCCAGCATGGCCTCGTCGGGCGTGCCGATGCCGGGCAGTTGATAGAAGTGGTCCATCACCAGCACGGTGTCGAAGCCGGCCGATTCGGCCTCGCGGGCCTGCGCGGCCACGGTGTCGAACAGGCTCTCGACCCCGATGCCGGGATAGGTGAAGTTGGGAATCTGGTACCCGAGCCGGATGGTCACTCTGTCTCCCACAATCCATGAGGTTGTCATCGGCTAATGTAAGAGGGGTCTTACATTCATGCAAGGGGAGAGGCGGAATGGGTTATCACCACGGCGACCTGCGCGCCGCGCTGATCCGGGCGAGCTTCGAGCAGCTCGCCGCGCACGGGCTGCAGGGCTTCTCGGTGGCCGCGGTGGCGCGCCGGGCGAAGGTGAGCGCCGCCGCGCCGTACCGTCACTTCCCCGATCGCGGCCACCTGCTGAGCGCGGTCTCGGGCGCTGCCGCGCAGGAGTTGCGTACGGAGGTCATCGCGGCCGCCGACGCGGCGGCTCCGGACCCGCGGTCCCGGCTGGCCGCGGTCGCCGGCGCCTACGTGCGCTACGTCCTGCGCACCGGCGCGGGCTTCCCGGTGATCTTCGCCGCCGAACTGTACGAGATCCCGGACGACGCCCGCCGCGAGCAGACCCGGGCGTTGATCACGACCCTGATGGAGCTGGCCGCCGGCTGCTCGTCGTTCGCGGAGTCGATGCATCTGGTCGAGTTGATCGTCGCGGTCGCGCACGGCTACACCTCACTGTTCACCGACGGCTTCTTCGACCACGGCGCCCGCTCGGTCGACGACGTGGCCGCCCGCGCCACGGACGCCGCCCGGGCCCTGATCCACCCCTGCTGACCGCCACGGCGCCCGCCGGGTACTCTCCCGGCCGGACGGGGGAGGTCGGCCGCGGGTGGTCACGACGAGAAATCCGGACGAGTACGCCGCCGGCTGGACCGATCTGCGCTGGCTGGCTCTCGCCTCGCACGACCGGGTCGCGGCGATGGAGGCGTTCCTCGCCGGCTGGTATGCCGACGTTCCGGCCGGGCCGCGCGGTGCGGTGCGCTCCGACCCGCGGGAGCCTCTCGCGTTGCGCGCGTTATACCGGGCGGTCGCCGGCCGCCCGGGGCTGCTGGGCGGCCAGAACCGGATCTTCACCTCCGAGGAGCTGTATGCGGAGGGCCCGGACGACTGGATCGTCTTCGGAGCGGAGAACCAGGGCTGCTTCCACTGGATCATGGACCCGGACCGGCCGGACCCGGCCGTCGGCTATCTCGACGACCACCACCCGGCCGAGCCGGAGCCGATGAGCGGTTTCCTGCTGCAGTTCTGCCTGGCCGAGGCGGCGCTCGCCGGCCCGTTCCGGGCGTCCGCGCACGTCGGGCGGGGCGAGGTCGCCGCGCTGACCGACCGGCTGCGGACGGTGCCGTTGCGGCCGGCGGGATGGCTCGGCGGCGGCACCTTCCACGTCGCGCCGGGCGTGGTCGCCGTGGTGACC
>NZ_CAKUCL010000426.1 GCF_934643405.1 uncultured Actinoplanes sp. | reverse complement strand
GCCCACCTGGATCGCCTCTGGGACGACGGCGTGCTGCCCCAGTCGTTCGCCGCCTGACGACCGTCGGACCGGTCGGCAGCGAGCGCATCAGGCCGTCCAGGGTGCGCGGATCCCAGCCGGTGATCTGCTGCCACCTCGTCAGCCGGTACTTGAGCGTGTTCGCATGCACATGCAGAGCCGTGGCGCCGGCGGTGATCGAGAACTGATGTCCGGCGCACCCGTGGACGGCCTCGGCCAGATGGGCGTGGTTCCCGGCGCCGCGGGCGCCGATCAGCGGCGCGAGCCGGATGGCCTGCGGCAAGAGGGTGGCCAACAGCCAGTCCTGCTCGAAGTGGACGACCGCCTCGCGCTGCTCGGCCAGCGCCAGGGCCCGTTCGGCATCGGTGAGGCTCTCGGCCGCGCCGGCCAGTCCCGGGCGCGACAGCCCGACGCGTGGCCGCAGGCCTCGCGCAGGCCCGGCGCGGCTGGATTCTCATGGCGATCGCCGCGTTCAGCGGCGCGGCCGTGGTCGCCGCCCTGCGCCTGCCGCACCGGACCAACAAGGACCAGGGGTAAGACGCCCCGCCCGACCAACCTGATCCTCTCCGGCATCGTCGTGGCCGCCGAGCTGATCGCCGTCGCCGCGATCGTCCACTTCGGCGGCCTCAACGTCAGCGTGCGGCTGGTGCCGGCCCACCGCGTCCGGCTGGTGCCGGCCCGCCGCGCGTCCCTCTGGTGGCGGCCCGCCGCGCGTGCGGCCGGTCAGTTGCCGCCCGGGTGGGCCGGACCGGCGGCCACCGGCTGGCGGGCCGGGTGCGCCGCGGCGAACTCGAACAGCCAATCCCGCGTGACCGGCATCTCGGAGCCCCCGGACACCCGCCGCAGGGCATCGCCGGGGGCGATCCCGAGCAGGACCAGGGTCGTGCAGGCCAGCAGCGTCGACCGGCCGATCCCGCCGAAGCACTGGGTCACCACGAAGCGCCCGGCGCGGACGTGCGCGGCGAGCCGCCCGGACAGCGCGATGACCTTGGCCGCCTCCTCGCGGGGGATGCCGCCGTCGGCGACGGGGAACGGGATGAACTCCACGCCCACCGAGGCCGCGGCCTGCGCCGTACCGCCGAAACCGAGTCTCTGCAGCTCCGACGTCGTCAGCGCGGAAACCAGCACCTGCACGCCGCTGCGGGCCAGCGCGGCCAGGTTCTCGACCGGCCAGGCGTCCGCGCGCGGGTGCGCGATGGTCGCCAGCTGACCGGGACCAGGCCCGGCAATCACGTGGAGTGCAGGTCTCATCTACTCGCTGTCCCCTTGTACCGTGGCGGCGGCCGGGTCATCCCGCATATGGCTAACGCAGAGTAGGGTCTTGCCCGGCATGCCCGCTAGCGAGAGGCCCAAGAAAGTGACGACCCCTCGGAAAACCCGCGTTGCCATCGTGTTCGGCGGCCGCAGCACCGAGCACGCCATATCCGTGGTGAGCGCCGGCAGCGTGCTGCGCGCCCTCGACCCGGACCAGTACGAGGTGGTCCCGGTCGGCATCACGCGCGAGGGCCGGTGGGTGCTCGCCGGGGAAGATCCGGCGACGCTGGCGATCCACGAGCGCAAGCTGCCCGAGATCACCGCGGCCAGCGGCGACGCGGTCGTGCTCGCGGCCGACCCGACGGCGACCGAGCTGATCGTGCGGGACCCGGCCGAGGGTGTCTCCTCGCTGGCCGGCGTCGACGTGGTCTTCCCGGTGCTGCACGGCGCGTACGGCGAGGACGGCACCATCCAGGGTCTGCTCGAGATGGCCGGCATCCCGTACGTGGGCGCGAACGTCTTCGCCTCTGCGGCGGCGATGGACAAGGAGTTCACCAAGAAACTCGCGGCCGTCGAGGGCATCCCGGTCGGTCCGTACGCCGTTCTCCGCGCCGGGGTCGAGCTGTCCGAGGCCGACAAGGACCGTCTGGGCCTGCCGGTCTTCGTGAAGCCGTCGCGGGCCGGTTCCTCGCTCGGCATCACCAAGGTCACCGACTGGGCCCAGCTCGACGATGCGGTGGCCGCGGCCCGGCTGATCGACCCGAAGGTGCTCGTCGAGGCCGCGGTGGTCGGCCGTGAGATCGAGTGCGGCGTGCTGGAGGGCGAGGCCGGTGGCACGCCGGAGGCCTCGCTGCTGGCCGAGATCCACGTGGGCGAGAGCGACTGGTACGACTTCGAGACGAAGTACCTCGACGGCGGCCGGTACAGCCTGCCGGCCGACCTGCCCGCCGAGGTGACCCGCGAGATCCAGGACTACGCACGGCGTACGTTCACCGCGCTGGACTGCGCCGGCCTGGCCCGGGTCGACTTCTTCGTCACCGAGGACAACCGCGTCTACCTCAACGAGATCAACACGATGCCGGGCATGACGCCGACGTCGATGTTCCCGCTGATGTGGGCGGCGACCGGCCTGGAGTACCCGAAGGTGGTGGACCGCCTGATCCGGACCGCCCTGCGCCGAGGCACCGGGCTCCATTAATTCGCTCGATCGCGCGGCAACGCGCTCCTCGCTGGGCTACTGGGTGCAGCCGGTGGGGACGCCCTTGGTTTTCGACAGGACTGTTTTCACGACGGTGTCGGAGAACTCGTTGGCCCACTGAGCGGTCTGTGCTGAGTTGTCGCGCTCGATCGCGCGTGCGCCGCTGAAAGTTGATGAGTTCCGGGTCGGCCTCGGCGGCGGCTGCGCCGACGACAAAGCCGAGCCGGAACTCATCAACGCGGCAACGCGCTCCTCGCTGGGCTACTGGGTGCAGCCGGTGGGGACGCCCTTGGTCTTGGACAGGACTGTTTTCACGACGGTGTCGGAGAACTCGTTGGCCCACTGGGCGGTCTGTGCTGAGTTGTCGCGCTCGATCGCGCGGCAACGCGCTCCTCGCAGGGCTACTGGGTGCAGCCGGTGGGGACGCCCTTGGTTTTCGACAGGACTGTTTTCACGACGGTGTCGGAGAACTCGTTGGCCCACTGAGCGGTCTGTGCTGAGTTGTCGCGCTCGATCGCGCGTGCGCCGCTGAAAGTTGATGAGTTCCGGGTCGGCCTCGGCGGCGGCTGCGCCGACGACAAAGCCGAGCCGGAACTCATCAACGCGGCAACGCGCTCCTCGCTGGGCTACTGGGTGCAGCCGGTGGGGACGCCCTTGGTCTTGGACAGGACTGTTTTCACGACGGTGTCGGAGAACTCGTTGGCCCACTGGGCGGTCTGTTCGTAGCTGGACGGGATGGT
>NZ_CAKUCL010000425.1 GCF_934643405.1 uncultured Actinoplanes sp. | reverse complement strand
GGGCAGGTGTTCGCCGTCGAGCCGGCGGACCGTGGCGCGCTCGGCCGCGACCAGCTCGCGCAGCGCCCGACCGGCCGCGCCGAGTGTTGCCGGGTCGGGCGCGGCGAGCCGGACGGTCAGGTCGGTGGGCGCCGGTCCGCGCGGCGGCTGTGGTCCGGCGGTCAGCGAAACGGTGGTCGCCGTGGCCGGCAGAGCGAGCACCCGATCCAGCGGCAGCCGGTGGCGTAGCCGGTACGTCCGCTGGCTCAGCCCGCCCATGTGGAGGCCGGACCAGGTCTCCCGGATCGGTCCCGCGCCGTCGTGGTGGGCCGCCTCGGTGATCGCCCGGGTCGCGGCCGCCTCGCCGAGGGGGCGGGCCGGCATGTCGGACAGGCGGCGTATCAGCTTGCGCACCAGCCCGGACAGCGATCGGTGCAGCTCCTCGTCGGACCAGCCCTCGGCGCGCAGCACCCGCACGGCGAGCAGCGCCCGGCTGTGCCCGAGCAGGCGGCCCTCGGTGAGCCGGCGGTACGAGTTCGCCGGGAGACCCGCGCCGGCCCGGACCGCGGGGGAGGGCACGCCGGTGAGCAGCAGCTGGATCAGCACCGGCGGCAGCTCGACGTCGGGCGAGGGCAGCAGCGACGTCGGCGAGGGCAGCCCGGGCGACTCCTCGGCGAGCAGGCCGGCGGGGTCGCCCAGTTCGAGCACCGCGGTCAGGCCCGCGCCGTCGGTGATCACCGCGGCCGGTTCGCCGGCCAGCTCCGCCTGCCGGACCCGCGCACCGGGCGCGACGAACTCCAGGAGCGCGCCCGGCGCCGGGGCGGTGTGCCGGCGGGCGCCGAAGCGCGTCGCCACGCCGATCCACTCGAAGGCCCAGCGACCGCGCAGCCGCAGCCAGGTCAGCGCGAGCACGACAAGGGCCACCACGGCGCCGCCGGCGAGGCCGGCCGTCCCGTTGATCGCGCCGATCAGAAGAGCCACGGCGGCGAGCTGGGTGGCGACGAGCTGCCCGACCCGTACGCCGAACAACCGTCCACGCCGGACCGGGCGAATGTTGACCTTGGGTAGTGGGCGGACCGGACCGCTGAGCTCGCGATGGTCGCGATCACTGGTCGCCGGAGCCGTCACCACGCACCTCCCCTCGATCGCATTTGGCCTCGTGCCGGGCACCATCGTAGGCCCGGCACGCCCGTCGAGTTATCCACAGGTGACGATCCGCGACTTCCCCGGCTTGTGCGTCACCGCTACGGTCAGCGACATAAAGATGAGTGATCGGTCGATCACAGTCCGGTTGAGTCGGAGGTTTAACGTGATGGCCGACGTCGATGCGTTGAGGGTCGCACCCGCGGCCCCTCCACAAAGGATCTTGGCGCGCGACGAACCGAGTGAGAAGCGGGGTGACGTCCGGGGTGGCCCAGACGCAGGCTGAATCCGCGGTGATGGCGAGTACCGCCGCGAAGTTCGATCAGGTCAACGACTCGCTGCAGAACATGCTGAGCACACTCATGTCCGAGCTCTCCGTGCTGAGCACCAGTTGGAAAGGCCTCGGCGCGACCGCGTTCGAGCAGGTCAAGCAGCAGTATGCCGCCGACCTGAGGAAGCTGAACCAGGCGCTGTCCGAGACCGCCGGTTCGATTCGCCAGTCCGGCGCCGGCTACGACACGACCGACACCGAGGCTGCCAGCCGGGTCTCCGGCACCGGCGGCAACTTCACGCTGCCGCTCTGACGGAGGAGGAGAACCCATGGCCAACGACGGAATGCTGCTCGTCAACTTCGGTGCCCTCCAGCAGGCGAGCGCCGACATCCAGAAGGCAGTGAACACGCTGCAGTCCCAGCTCGACCAGCTCGAGCGCGACGCCGGCCCGCTGGTCGCGACCTGGGCCGGCGAGGCCCGGGAGGCGTATTCGGCTCGTCAGGCGAAGTGGCGGGCCGCCTCGAACGATCTGCAGAGCATCCTGCAGAACATCAAGAGCGCGGTGGATCAGTCGACCGAGGACTACATCGCCACCGAGAAGCAGGCGACGTCGCGCTTCCAGTGACGAGCGCCGTCACGCGGTCAACGGCCGGATCGGTCCCTGGCGGGCCGGCGCCGGCCGTTTCCGTTTGGTCCGTTCTTGCGGGGCCTGGTGTCCCCCGATAGCGTACTGGTCCGTCGGAGTGGTACGGCTACGATCGGTGGTTGATTGATCGCGTCAAGCAACCGGATCGGGCGTGCCGGATCGCTTCCGGGCCGGCGCCGACGGTGCCGTTCGACGGACATGAGAGTCAGCGTGCCGCCGCCCATTGTGATCGCCGCCTGACCTTGTAGGTTGTACGCGTTGAGATGGCCTCGTCGCGCGGTGGGGAGAGGTGGACGTGTCCGAGTGGGAGCCGGCTACGGACGCCGAGGTCGCGATGCGCGATGCGTTGCGCACCGACGACCAGGAGTCCTACTTCCGCATTCTCTCCGGCGTTGACCTGTTGTTGCCTGTCTCCGCCGACGCGCTGGCCGGTCGCGCGCCGCTCGGCTGGGGAACGTGGAGCACGGGTGGACGCACCCACGTGCTGGCCTTCACCTCGTCGGCCGCACTTCAGGCGTGCCTCGCCGATTACACGGGTTCGGCCCGTCGCGTGGCGTATGCCGAGCTGGCCAACACCTGGCCCAACCTCGAGTGGTGGCTGGCCGTCAACCCTGGACTGCCGATCGAGGGATACCTGCCGGCCTGGTTCGTGGCCCAGCTGTCCCGCGGCGACCTGAGGCTGCCCACCCGCGGCCCGGGCCGTGACCAGGGCGACCAGAAATCGAAGATCCAGGATCTGCACGCGGCGGCGGTGGCGGCGAACGCGGCGGCGACCCAGCAGGCCGAGTCGAGCGGCGCACCGGGCGGACCGACCAACCCGGACACCGCGCCGCCGGGTCCGGCCCGCGGTTATCCGCACTATCCGGCAAGTGCGGCGCCCGCGGGTCAGCAGCCGGGCGGTCCGCAGGCCGGTTCGCAGCAGCCCGCGGCGCCGGCTCAGGGCCAGCAGGCCGCTCCTTATGGTCAGCAGCCTCCGAGTCCGTACGGGCAGCCCTCCACTCCCTACGGCCAGCAGCCCGCCGCTCCCTACGGCCAGCAGCCCGCCGCGTATGGCCAGCTGCCCTCGCGAGCGGCGCAGCAGGGCCCCTATGGACAGCCCGCTCCCTATGGGCAGCAGCCGCCCTACGGTCAGCCGCAGGGTGCGAGCGGCGCATACCCGCGGCCGGGTTCGGTG
>NZ_CAKUCL010000424.1 GCF_934643405.1 uncultured Actinoplanes sp. | reverse complement strand
AGCCGCGCACGCTCTCTACGGCGGTCCGTCGATCGTGGTCGACTTCGGCACCACCACCAACTTCGACGTGATCAGCGCGAAGGGCGAGTTCCTCGGCGGCGCGTTCGCGCCGGGCATCGAGATCTCGTTCGACGCGCTCGCCGCCCGGGCCGCCCAGTTGCGCAAGGTGGAGCCGGCCAGGCCACGCTCGGTGATCGGCAAGAACACCGTGGAGTGCCTGCAGTCCGGCATGTACTTCGGGTTCGCCGGCCAGGTCGACCGGATCGTCGAGCGGATGATCGAGGAGATCGGGCCGGTGTCGGCGGTGATCGCCACGGGCGGCCTGGCCCCGCTGGTCAAGGACGAATGCCGGACCATCACCGCGTACGAGCCGATGATCACCCTGATCGGGCTGCGGATGGTCTACGAGCGGAACGTGTGACCGGTCGCCGTCTCTATCTCGGTTTTCCGCCGCGGAGACACTCAGTACGCTTTGCACCAGCCTTTTCATCCCGATCACAGAGAGTCATGACGTGACCGAGCAGAATGTGCCCGCAACCGATCCCGCCGAGGACCTTCCCGAGCAGATGCGGGTCCGCCGGTCGAAGCGGGACCGGATGCTTGCCGAGGGGACCGATCCCTATCCGGTGACCGTTCCGCGGACCGCGACGCTCAAGCAGATCCGGGAGAAGTACGCCGAGCTGCCGACCGACACGGCGACCGGCGACCAGGTCTCGATCACCGGCCGGGTGATCTTCATCCGGAACGGTGGAAAGCTGTGCTTCGCCACGCTGCGCGACGGCGACGGCACCGAGCTGCAGGCCATGCTGTCGCTGGACAAGGTCGGCGAGCAGGCCCTGGCCGACTGGAAGCACCTGGTCGACCTGGGCGACCTGGTCGGGATCACCGGCGAGGTGATCACCAGCCGCCGGGGCGAGCTGTCCGTGCTGGCCGGCTCCTGGGCGATGAGCGCGAAGGCGCTGCGCCCGCTGCCGGTCGCGCACAAGCCGCTGTCCGAGGAGACCCGCGTCCGCCAGCGGTACGTCGATCTGATCGTCCGGCCGCAGGCACGTGATGTGGTCCGCACCCGGGCCACCGTTGTCCGCAGCCTTCGCGAGTCGCTGTTCCGGCGCAATTTCACCGAGGTGGAAACGCCAATGTTGCAGTTGCTGCATGGCGGTGCGACGGCCCGTCCCTTTGTGACGCACAGCAACGCGCTCGATACGGATCTTTATCTCCGGATCGCGCCGGAACTGTTTTTGAAGCGGGCGGTCGTCGGCGGCATCGACCGCGTCTTCGAGATCAACCGGAACTTCCGCAATGAGGGCATCGACTCGTCGCACTCACCGGAGTTTGCGATGCTCGAGGCCTACCAGGCGTACGCGGACTACAACGTGATGCAGCGGCAGGTCCAGGAGTGGATTCAGGAGGCCGCGTTCGCGGTCGCCGGATCACACATCGTGACGCACTACGACGGCACCGAGTTGGATCTCTCCGGCGACTGGCCGTCGGTGACGCTGTTCGGTTCTCTCTCGGCTGCACTGGGTGAAGAAGTCACGGTCGCCACGGATCGCGCGCAGTTGCAGCGGTACGCGGAAAAGCACGACCTTTCCGTGGATCCGAAGTGGGGCCCCGGCAAGCTGGCCGAGGAGCTGTTCGAGCACCTCGTGCAGCACACCCTCCAGTCGCCCACTTTTGTGCGGGATTATCCCGAAGAGACCGCGCCGCTGACCCGCGCGCATCGCGAAACGCCGGGCCTCACCGAGAAGTGGGACCTGTACGTGATGGGTGTCGAACTCGGCACCGCGTATTCCGAGTTGGTGGACCCGGTGGTGCAGCGCGAACGACTGCTCGCGCAGTCGTTGCTCGCGGCCGGCGGCGATCCCGAGGCGATGCAGCTGGACGAGGATTTCCTGCGTGCCATGGAGTACGGAATGCCGCCGACCGGTGGCATGGGAATGGGAATCGACCGGCTGTTGATGGCGCTCACCGGCCTCGGCATTCGCGAAACGATCCTCTTCCCGTTGGTCCGGCCCGAGTAACGTTATCCCCCCGCCATTGACGGACGACTGCGCCCTGGCGTTATTGTCTGTGCGTTGCATCGGGGGAAAACCTGTGTTCGGGAGGATTGCGGCGCGTGGCCAAGCAGATCATTCACAAGCTCGTCGATGACATCGACGGGGGTGACGCGGACGAGACCGTGAAGTTCGCGCTCGACGGCATTCAGTACGAGATCGACCTCTCGGAGAAGAACGCCGCCAAATTGCGGGAGCTCTTCGACCCGTACGTCGCGGCCGGATCGAAGCTTGCCCGCGGCGGCGTGGTCGTCGGCGGCCGGGCCGCTCGCGGCCGTGGCGGCGCGACGGCCGACCGGGAGCAGAACAAGGCGATCCGGGAGTGGGCCAAGAAGGCCGGCAAGGACATCTCCGACCGGGGCCGCATCCCGCAGGAGATCGTCGACGAGTTCCATGCCAAGGGTCCCGGCCGGGGCTGAGCTTGCTGGCTTCGCTTCGCTCCGCGGCTCGCGCCTGGTAACCGGTGAGAGGACGCGCCGGGCGCACCGACTGCAAACCCCGCAGCCGATGCGCCCGGAGCCTCCACTCACCGGCGGCGCTCGCGGGCTGCATGGCCGCCGTGAGCAGGGGTCCGTCGCGTACGCGCGACGGGCCCCTGGCTTTTGACCTGATCTTCGGGTTGGCTCAGTAGAGTTATCCACAGGTGTGGACGGAGTTGTCCACAGCCTGTGGACGCACGTCACGGCGATTTCGCTGTCCGCGTACACCTTTGGGTGGGGGAACAGCCGTTGAGCGTGCGAAGTTGGCTAAATCAACGTTGCGGAGGCGTTCGGGGGACCACGAGGACCCAGCGGAGTCACCGGGCGGCGATAGAGTTACAGCACGGGTATCACCGATGCCCGTGCGCTGGCCCCGCCAGTCCATTGGCGCACGGCACGTGAGGAGCACGAGGGCATGTTCGAGCGGTTCACCGACCGAGCGCGACGGGTTGTCGTCCTGGCCCAGGAAGAGGCCCGGATGCTCAACCACAACTACATCGGGACAGAGCACATCCTGCTCGGCCTGATCCATGAGGGTGAGGGCGTCGCCGCCAAGGCTCTGGAGAGCCTCGGCATCTCCCTGGAGGGAGTGCGGCAGCAGGTCGAGGAGATCATCGGCCAGGGTCAGCAGGCACCGAGCGGGCACATCCCGTTCACGCCGCGCGCCAAGAAGGTTCTGGAG
>NZ_CAKUCL010000423.1 GCF_934643405.1 uncultured Actinoplanes sp. | reverse complement strand
CGCGCGGGTCCTGTTGCTGGTGGGACGGGGGACGCTGCGCGGTCGCGGGTGGCACCGGGCCGGCCACGCGCGGGTCCACCTGCTGCGGGAACGGGGGACGCTGCGCGAGGCCCTGTTGCGCCGGAGCGGGGGCCTGCCGGGTCGGTGCGGGATGCGGCGCCCGTGGATCGGTCCCGGAAGCCGCGGCTGGGTGCTGGGCCGACCCCGGCCCTGGTTGGTTCGCGCGGTGCGGGCCCTGTCCGGGGGTGGCGGGTGAGGGGACCGGGCCGGGCATCGCCGAGACCGGCCTGGCCGAAGGCGCGCTGACCGGTGCCGACGCCAGTGTCGTCGGCCGGGGCCAGGCCGCGGGTGGCGTCCCGTCCGCGGGCAGGGCCTGCGGCGGGATCTCCGGCCGGACCTGGCTTGGAGCAACCGGCCCGGCGGCGGGCCGGCCGCTCGGCGTCGGAGCGACCTCTCCGGGAGCCGGGTGCCCGGCGCCGGGACCGCCCACCGGCCCGACAGCGCCTTTCTCCGGCGCCGAGCCCGGTGCCCGCAGGCCCTGGAGGTCGGCGGTAGGCGTGGGTGGCACGGGTGCCCGCAGGCCCTGGTCGGCGGCGGCAGCCGTGGGTGGCACGGGTCGCCGCAGGCTCTGGTCGTCGGCGGCGGACGCGGACGGCACCGGTGGCCGCAGGGCTCGGTCGTCGACGGCGGGCGTGGGTGGCGCCGGTGCCCGCAGGCCCTGATCGTCGGCGGCGGGCGCGGGCGCCATTGGTGCCTGCTGGGCGGGAACGCTCGGCGGCACCGGCGCGGCTCCCTGAACCGCCGCCGGCGGAACCGGTGCCTGCGTCGCCGCGGGTTGTGCGACCGGCCGGGGAGCCCCGGGCGAGACCGGACGACCGAGGCCGCTCGACGGCAGAGCCGCGGGCGGAGCCTCGTCCGGGACCATCGACCACGGTCCGTCCGACTCGGACAGGACGACGTGGGCGGTCCGCGGGCTGCGCCGCGACCGCGGCGCGTCCGGATACGGCATCCCCAGCCGCGACGCGGTGTCGGCCGGATCGCCGCCCGGCTGGCCTTGCACGGCCGGTGCGGGGTGACCGCTCGGCGCGCCGTAGGTCGCCTGCCGGGTCTGCGGAGAGTGCCCACCTTGCGGCGCCGGGTTTCCGCCCTGCGGTGCCGGTCCGGTCTGCGGACCAGCGGCGGCGTCCGGGACGGGTGCCGGATGTCCGGTCCACGGGCCCTGCGCTGCCGGCGGGGCCGAGAAGCCGGCCTGCGGAGCCTGCGCGCCGGGGGGCGCCTGCGGTGGCCGTACGGGCTGCGGGTGTCCGGGCGGCGGCATCTGCCCGGTCTGGGGGAACTGGCCTCCGTGCGGCATGCCTTGTTGCTGCGGGATGCCGTACCCGGCCGGGACCTGCCCGGCGTGCGCGGCCGGAGAGCTCGGTGGGCGGTGTCCGCTCGACGAATCCTGCCCGCTTTGCGGGAGATGTCCACGTTGGGGCGCTTGGATTCCTTGCGCCGGATAGACGCCGTGGGTGGGAGCGGTCCCCTCATGCGGAGGTGGACCACTCTGCGGAGACGTGCCGGGCTGCCCTTCGCCCTGCGCCGCGTACCCGCCCGACGGAATGGCCGGCCCCGGCGGGGAACCGTGCCCGTGCTGTCCGCCCTGCGGCGGCTGCGGACCGCTTCGCGGGACCACCCGCGCCTGGCCGGTGTGCGGGGGGACGGCGGGCCGCGCCTCTGTGGACGCGGCCGGTGCCTGCGCCGCCGCGGGCGGTGGGGTGACCACCCGGGCCGGTGGCGTGGGTGCGGAGCTTCCGACGACCTTGGGCGGCGCGACCGGCTCGGCCTTCTTGATCACGCGCGGCGGCGCGGGTGGCGCCTCCTTGCCGATGACCCGCGGCTTGGCCGGCGGGGTGGTCTTGCGGATGACCCGCGGGCCGTCGTCCGAGGCGGCCGGCCGGTCACGCGGCTCGTCCACGCCGACGAGGTCGTCCGGGCCGTACTCCTCGGTGCGCGCACCGCGCCGCGGCACCGGGCGGAAGCCACGGTCATCGTCACCCGCGGGGCGGGTGTCGTCGCGCCGGCCGGCGCCGCCGGGCGGACGCCGGTCCGACGCGTCGTCCCAGCCCTCGTCGTCCCTCGGACCGCGCCGCGGGCCGCCCTCGAACCGCGGATCGTCGTCCCGAGGCCGCGACCGCGGCGACGCCCCGTCGCGACCCCGCCGCGGGTCACCCTCGACGGGCCGCCGCAGGTCACCGTCCACCGACCGTGGCAGGTCACCGTCCACCGGCCGCCGCAGGTCACCGTCCACCGGCCGCCGCGCCCCACTGTCGACCGGCCGCCGCGCCTCGCCGTCGACCGGCCGCCGCGCCTCGCCGCCGTCGAGCCGCCGCTCGTACCCGTCCACCGGCTCGCCCGCGCGCGCGACCCACCGCTCGCCGTCCCGGCGCGCCTCCCGGTAGGGGTCCGGCATCTGCGCCGTCTCCTCGACCGGGCCCGGCACCACCTTCTTCCGGTCCTTCCGGCGCCCCCACCGCCCGCGCGGCCGCTCCTGGCCCTCCCACGACCCGCTCGACCCGACGACCTTCGCGCCGCCGCCACCCTCACGGTGGTCGTACGGCTCGTCGATGTCGTCCGCGTAGTCGCCGCGCGGCACCGAGCCGATCGGGTAGTCCGGCGCGTCGAAGTCCGCGCCCAGCTCGGGGCGGTTGAAGTCGACGTCCTCGAACTCGTCGCCGGCCAGGTTGGGGCGCGACGTGTCGATCGGGACGAAGTCCGGGTCGTCCAGCCAGCTGGGCCGCTCCGAGTCGAACGGCGCCCCGGCGTGGCCCGCGGCCCGTCGCTGGCGGCGTTCGGCCAGCTCGTCCACCGGCTCACCGGAGCCGCGGCGGCGGGTCGGGATGACCGGGTCGGGTTCGGTGCGCTTGGCGTAGTGACGCTCCTGCACGACCGCCGTGTTCGGCATCAGCGAGTACTGGTCGTACTCCTCTTCCCAGTACTCGTCGTCCTCGAAGCTCATCCGGCGGCCCCGCGGATGCCGGGCGTGCGGCGGCCGGGGGAGTGCCCTTCACCCCGATGCCGCATCGTTCCCCCGTTCCTGACCCTTGCGTCCCGTACGCGTCCGGATCGTCCCTTCCACGCGGTGGATGTGGAAGGTTAACCACGGATTTGCGAAGCGCGCTACCAGCCCCCGGGTGCGCTCCGTCCGGCCGCGTCGAACAGTTCAAACGCGTCGGGCCCCAGTAGAGACGGTCGATGCCTGCCGGCGCGACACGATC
>NZ_CAKUCL010000422.1 GCF_934643405.1 uncultured Actinoplanes sp. | reverse complement strand
CCCCCCCCCCGACGCCGCGGGGCCTGTGGTCGTCCGGGCGGAGCCGCGCACCTATATATAAGGCGCGCGCTCGGCCCCGTGAGGCGTTGATGATGGGTTCCGGTCAGCGCGCTCGCGTCCGTGGATGTCAGCCCGAACGCCTCCGCCCCGGGCGCTCCACTTTCCTCCCCGGCGGGACTTGACACGATGTGCTGGCGTCCTGTTTGGGCGTGTTTCGGCCCGTTTCAGAAGTTGAGGGTTGAAGATGTCGGAAACCGGACGGGGATGATCATGGTCATGCGCTCCACTCCGGCCGCAACGCGTTGAGCTGGGGTTTTGGGTGCGAAAACGGTTCGCGAGTGCTTCCATTCAGGTTGCGGGTGGAGGGAAGTGGAGTAGAGTGGAGCGCAGTGGCAGGGCCGAGGGGGAACCGACCTGGGGGGCCTGCCGGCCCGAGTTGACAGGCGGTCCGCGAACCGCCAAGGGCAGGGGGGTGGACGCCGATGTTCCTCGGCACCCATACCCCGCGCCTCGACGACAAGGGACGGCTGATCCTTCCGGCGAAGTTCCGGGATGAGCTGGCGGGAGGTGTCGTGATCACAAAAGGGCAGGAGCGCTGTCTTTACGTGTTCCCGATGCCGGAGTTCCAGCGCATCGCCGGCCAGCTGCGCGAGGCGCCGGTCACCAACAAGGCCGCGCGGGCGTATGGGCGAGTGTTCTTCGCCAGTGCGCACGACGAGGTTCCGGACAAGCAGGGGCGGGTGACGATCCCGGCGCATCTCCGGGAGTACGCGGCACTCGACCGTGACCTCGTGGTGATCGGGGCGAGCACCCGGGTCGAGATCTGGGACAAGCAGGCCTGGGACGACTACCTCGCGGCGAGCGAAGACGAGTTCGCCGACATCGAGGAGGGGGTGCTGCCCGGCGGACTCTAGGCCGGCATCGGCTTGGCCCGCCTCGCGAGGCCCGGACGTCACTGCCGCCGTACTGCGAGATCTCCAGCCGCTCCCGCTCCTGGCGCCTCTTCCCCGGCGCCAGGCGCGTGTCCGGCCCAGGGCGCGCCCGATGCGAAACGGGCACGAGCGGATGGGGATCTGGCGGTACGGAGGACGTTCGGGCCCGGGCACCAGGAGGGTCCGGTACGGGAGGGTCCGGCAAGACGAGTCGGTCGGGGTGGGCGATGGGGGTCGTAATGGGTGAGCCGCGCGGCGCGCATGTGCCGGTGCTGCTCGAGCGCTGCCTCGAGCTGCTCGCCCCCGCCCTGCAGATGCCGGGTGCCATCCACGTCGACTTCACGCTCGGTCTCGGTGGCCACGCCGAGGCGGTCCTGCAGCGGTACCCGGACGTCGTCCTCATCGGACTCGACCGGGACCAGGAGGCGCTCGCCTACTCCCGACGCCGGCTGGCGCCGTTCGTCGCCCGCACGCATCTGATCCACGCGGTCTACGACGAGCTGCCGCAGGTGCTGTCCGACCTGGACTACCCGCGGTTCCACAGCGGACTGTTCGACCTCGGTGTCTCGTCGCTGCAACTCGACGAGGCGGACCGCGGTTTCGCGTACGCGCAGGACGCTCCGCTGGACATGCGGATGGACCAGAGCACCGGCATCACGGCCGAGGACGTGGTGAACACGTACGAGCCGGCCGAGCTGGTGCGCATCCTGCGGGCGTACGGGGAAGAGAAGTTCGCCTCCCGCATCGTCTCGGCGATCGTGCGGGAGCGCGCCAAGACCCGGCTCACCTCGACGGCGAAGCTTGCCGAGCTGGTCAAGGACGCGATCCCGGCCGCCGCGCGGCGAACGGGTGGAAATCCCGCTAAAAGAACGTTTCAGGCGCTACGTATTGAGGTAAATGGCGAACTCGCCGCGATCGAGTCGGCCGTACCGGCTGCTTTGGACGCGTTGGCCCCGAAAGGGCGCCTTGTGGTGATGAGCTACCAATCTTTGGAGGACCGGATCGTCAAGCGCGCCTTCGCCGAGAGGGCTCGCAGCACGGGGCCGATCGACCTTCCGGTCGAGCTGCCCGGGACCGGCCCGACGCTGCGGCTGCTGACCAGGGGGTCGGAACCGCCCAGCGAGGAGGAGGTCGCGGCCAACCCGCGAGCGGCTTCGGTGAAGCTGCGCGCGGTGGAACGCCTCAGCGACCGGGACACCGGGGCCGCCCGCGAACGGCCCCACATGGCAACACCGTACGGGGGACGGCGGCGCCCACGCCGCCAGGGGGAACACCAAGAGGGGGAGGGGAAAGCATGAGCGAGCGCACCCACGCTCCGCGGTCGGGGGGCCGGACCACGGAGCAGCGCGGCCGCGATGCGGACGCCCAGGGACGTGCCGCCCGGGGGGCGCGGCAGTCCGGTGACGTCGAGCCCGGCCGGGCCGACACGCGACGGTCAGGGATGCGGCGTGACGAGGGGGCGCGAGGGGGTTCGGTACGGGACCACGAGCGCGACACCCCGGCGACGGGCCGTCCGCGCGAGTCGGCCGCGGGCAGCTCGCGTCCGCGGGACACGGACCGGGTCGGGACCCGCACGCGCGACACCGGCGCCGTGCGGTCGAAGGCCCGGGACACGGACGGGCTTCGGGCCAAGGGGCGTCAGCCGGCGGCCGCCGCCCGGGATCGTCAGGCTCCGTCCGGCCGTGGGCTGACGACCAGCCCGGCCGGCAGTCGCCGCCGCGCGGACCGGGTCGTGGACGCTCCGGTGGACGGCACCGCGGCGCTGCGGATCGACCTGGATGTCCCGGCCGAGACGTCGACGGCGACCGACTCGCCCAAGACGCCGTGGCTGCGGGTCGCGCCGCCGGCCCCGATCAGCGCGCCGCGGGCGCCGTTCGTGGCCGCCGTGCTCGGGGTCGTGGTGGTCGGCGTGCTCGGCATCCTGCTGATCAACACGAAGACGAACGAGAACTCGTTCCGGATCGCGGACCTCGAGAAGCAGAACGCCGCGCTGGACAACCAGCGGCAGGACCTGGACAACCAGCTGGTCGAGGCGTCCAGCATCGGCAACCTGGACGCGGCGGCCCGCCGGCTCGGCATGGTCAAGGCGGACAAGCTGGCGCTGTTCCGGCTGCCCGACGGCAAGGTGATCGGCGTGCCCACGCCGACCGACGGCAAGGTGGCGGTGACGGCGCAGGACGCCAAGGGCACCGACACCGCGCCGGTCGAGGACAAGGGCGCGGCGAACGTGAAGCCGGCCGACGGGACCGCCACCGGAACCGCGACGCAGCAGCCGACCCAGCCGGCGCTCGGCGACGGCCAGACCCAGCAGGGCCCGGCGCTGGGCCAGACCCAGCAGGG
>NZ_CAKUCL010000421.1 GCF_934643405.1 uncultured Actinoplanes sp. | reverse complement strand
ACCTGGGAGTGCAAGTTCGACGGCAGCGTCGCCCGTCTGGTGGACGGCAGCGAGCCGGAGCAGAAGAAGGCCAAGCCTCCGCGCACCCACTGGGACATGCTTCTGGAGCGGCGTTCCATCGCCGAGCTGGAGGACATCCTCAACGAGCGGCTCCAGGAGGTCCGCACCCGCCGAGGCCGCTGACCAGGGTTCCACACGCGAAAGGCCGTCCCCTCGGGGACGGCCTTTCGCGTGTCAGGACCGGATCGGGCGGCTCAGCGAATGACCTCACCCTCGATGACCTCGCCCTCGATGGCGGCGGCGGGCTGCCGGACCACCGGCGGCTCGTCGACCACGTCGACCGGCGAGCCCCGACGGACCCGGACGCGGCGCGGGCCGAACAGGTCACCCGCGACGGCCGCGTCCACGTGCCGCTCGGTGAACCGCTCGGCCCCGCGCCGGGCCAGCAGCCGGCCCGGCGGCACGAGCAGCAGCAGTCCGGCGACCGAGGAGATGAAGCCCGGGACGGCGAGCAGCAGCGCGCCCAGCAGACCGACCAGGGAGTTCGTCACCTGGCGGCCCGGGGGACGGCCCTCGGCCGCGGCGGCCTGGAAACGCCGCCACCCCTTGATGCCCTCGCGGCGCAGCAGCGCCATGCCGGCCAGGCTCGCCGCGGCCAGCAGCAGAACCGCCCACGCGCCGCCGATCAGGTGCACCACCGTCACGAAGACCGTGATCTCGGCGAGCGCCAGCAAGAACAACCCCACCGGGAGGAGGGCTAGGCCACGACCGCGCATCTGGACCTCCGGATCACCGAGAACGCGAACCGTTCAAGCATGACACGGTGGTGCCCGGTCACGGCCAGGTCGAACCCCGCTTCGGCTTGCGCCCGAGACGGTTCAGGACCGTCTCGCCCCGCGACTGCACACCCCACACGGTGACCCTGAGCAGCTGTTCCTTGAAGATGTTGCCGCTCATCTTGCTGACGCCGTGTTCGCGCTCGGTGAACGTGATGGGCACCTCGGCCATCCGGAACCCGGCCTTGTACGTGCGCCAGGCCAGCTCCACCTGGAACGAGTAGCCGGTCGAGGCGACCGTCTCCACGTTGATGTCGTCCAGCACCGGCATCCGGTAGGCGCGGTACCCGCCGGTCGCGTCCCGGAACGGCATGCCCAGCGCCATCCGGATGTAGATGTTGCCGCCGCGCGAGAGCAGCAGCCGGTGCAGCGGCCAGTTGTGCACGCTGCCGCCGGAGATGTAGCGGGTGCCGAGCACCGCGTCGTTGTCCCGCAGCGCGTCCAGCAGCTTCGGCAGCTCCTCGGGGGCGTGCGAGCCGTCCGCGTCCATCTCGACGACCGCGTCGTAGCCCTTGTCCTTGGCCCAGGCGAACCCGGCCTTGTACGCCGCGCCCAGTCCCTCCTTGCCGGCCCGGTGCAGCACGAAGATGTGGTTGTCGCCGGTGGCGAGCTCGTCGGCGATCGCTCCGGTGCCGTCGGGCGAGTTGTCGTCGGCCACCAGGATGTCCACGGCCGGGACGGCCCGGCGCACCCGGTCGGTGATCAGACGGATGTTGTCCGCCTCGTTGTAGGTCGGGATGACCACCAGGACCCGTCCGACTCCCGGGTACCCTTCCGACTCGCTCACCGTGCCTCCGTCTTGACTTCGCCGTCTTTGCCGAACGCGCGCCGGCGGCGACGCAGCGGAAGCACACCGGCCAGCGCGACGATCGTCAAAGCGACCGCCGCGACCTCGGGCCCATGGCCCAAACGCGTCGCCAGCGTAGTCGGTCCCCCGATGCGCATATCACGCACCATCGTCGCGGGGACGTTGAAGCCGCTCCGCTGGTGCACATCCCCCGCGGTACCCACGTATCCGGAGACGCCGACGGTGGAGACCATCAGCGCGTCGCGCCCGTGCTCGACCGCCCGCAGCCGCACCATGGCCAGCTGCTGCTTCGCCTCGGCCACGTCGAACGTCGCGTTGTTGGTCTGCACGGCCAGCACCTGCGCGCCGCCGGTCACGGTGTCACGGACGATCCCGTCGTACGCCACCTCGAAGCAGATGACGTCGCCCAGGGTGAGCGGACCGGTGCGGATGACCCCCGGGTGGTCGCCGGAGAGCATGTTCCTCACCAGGTCCACCTTGTCGGAGACGAGCCGGGCGACCGACCGCAGCGGCATGTACTCGGCGAACGGGACCGGGTGGCGTTTGACGTACGTCTGGGCGTTGTCCGGGCCGGTGCGCGGGTTCCACAGGATGCCGGCGTTCTTGATGTCGCCCGGGGTGTCGGTGCGCAGGACCGCGCCGACCAGGATGGGCGCGCCGATCGCGTCGGCGGCCGCGGAGATCTCCTGCGCCGCGTCGGGGTTGCGCAGCGGGTCGATGTCGCTGGAGTTCTCCGGCCACACCACCAGGTCCGGTTTGCGCTGGCGGCCGGCGGCGACCTCGGCGGCCAGCCGCTGGGTCGCGGTCACGTGGTTGTCCAGCACGGCGCGGCGCTGGGCGTTGAAGTCCAGGCCCAGCCGCGGCACGTTGCCCTGCACGATCGCCACGACCCGCGTCTGCGAGCCGCCCGCACCGACCGGCGCCAGCAGCGGCCCGGCGACCAGCAGCGCGGCCAGCGCGGCGAAGCCCAGCGCGGCCACCGGGAAACGGCGACGCCACAGCAGGGCGAGCAGGGTGCCGCCGGCGGCGGCCACGGCGAAGGTCACCAAGGGCGCTCCCCCGTACGCCGCAAGCCGCAGCGCCGGAGCATCACCCTGACTGAACGCGAGCCGTCCCCACGGGAAACCGCCGAACGGGGCACGGTCACGCAACGCCTCCTGACTGACCCAGAGCAGCCCCAGCAGCGGCGGCCACAGCACCCGCCACCGGTCGAGCAGCGGCGACAGCCAGGACGTGGCCAGGCCGGCCAGCCCCAGGTACGCCGCCTGGGCCGTGGCCAGCAGCGCCCAGGGCAGCCAGCCCGCGGCCAGCCTGGTCCAGTCCAGCAGCGGCCAGAACAGCACCAGCCCGGCCACGAAACCCATGCCGAAACCGGCGCGCAGCCGGCGGCGGTGGGCGGCGGCGGACATCAGCGCGACCCCGGCGGGCGCGAGCCACCACAGGTCGTACGGCGGAAGGGACAGCAGCAACGCCGCTCCGGCCAGGACCGCCATCGGCAGCGCCAGCCGGGCCGGGATCGGGCGCGGTGCGCCGGACGCCGTGGTGACCTGCGGCGCAGCGGAAGGTTGGAGCGTCATTTCCACTCGCGGAAGGCTACAGGGCGTCCCTGACAATTCCGGCGTCGGAAGGCG
>NZ_CAKUCL010000420.1 GCF_934643405.1 uncultured Actinoplanes sp. | reverse complement strand
AATGGGGTATGGGGTAATTGGCAGCCCGACTGATTCTGGTTCAGTTAGTCTAGGTTCGAGTCCTGGTACCCCAGCGCTACCGCTCCCGCAAGGATGGCGGCGCTGGACTTCTGATAGAGTTCGGCCCGTCGCTGACGCGGAAGCGGCAGTAACATTGAAAACCGCAAAAAAAAGCAAGTCCTGGCCCCGTCGTCTAGCGGCCTAGGACGCCGCCCTCTCAAGGCGGTAGCGAGGGTTCGAATCCCTTCGGGGCTACACAGCGTGAAGCGGTCCGCATCGGAAGATGCGGGCCGCTTTCGTCGTGATGGCACGATGCCTGAGTGACCGACATCAACGTCCACCGCGTCAACTACGGCTATTTCATCCGGCCCGCCGAGGAGACCGGCACCGGCTCGCCGCGGGTCGAGCCCTGCCTCGGCTATGTCGTCGACCACCCCGGCGGCCGCGTCCTGATCGACACCGGCATGGGCAGCCACCCCGAGGTCGACGCGTGGTATCGGCCGTCGCGGGTCGCGCTCGGTGCGGCCCTCACGGCCGCCGGTTTCAGGATCGGCGACATCGCGTACGTCGTGAACTGTCACCTCCACTTCGATCACTGCGGGGGCAATCCGTTGCTGGCCGGGCGCCCGGTCTTCACCCAGCGCGCCGAGCTGGAGGTCGCGCGCACCGTCGAGGACTTCACGCTGCCCGAGCTGGTCGACCACGCCGGCGCGCGCTACGAGGAACTGGACGGCGAGACCGAGATCCTGCCCGGCGTCCGGATCGTCCCCACCCCCGGCCACACCGCGGGCCACCAGTCGGTGGTCGTGACCCGGCGCGACGGCACCGTGATCGTGGCCGGCCAGTCCCACGACAACGCCACCCTCTTCACCGCCGACGTGCTCGGCCGGCGCGCCGCCGTGGGCAGCCAGCCGCCGTGGCTGTCGTTCCTGCTGTCCCTGGACCCCAGGCAGATCCTGTTCGCCCACGACAACGCCGTCTGGACCCCCTGAGCGCCACGATGCGGCGGGCTGGAGGCGGCGACGGCCCGCCCGGCCCCCGGTCCGGCCGGGCCGGAAGTCGTCGGGAGTGGACGGGGTGACGAATGCGGCGACCGCCCGGCACAGAGCCGGAGCGCCGGTCCCGAACCGCCGGTGGTGAAGGCCGATGACCCGGCCGTCATCGGGCCGGGCACGTCGGCGCGGCGCACCCCGCCCGCGGTCTTACAGGCCGGAAAGCCGCTGACCTGCCCGCACGACGGCCATCGCGTGCCGTTCGCCGGGTCGCCGGCCGAGACGCTCGATCGGTCCGCTTATCGAGATGGCGGCGATCACCCGGCCGGTGCGGTCGCGGATCGGGGCCGAGACACTGGCCACGCCGGGCTCCCGTTCGGCGACGCTCTGGGCCCAGCCGCGGCGGCGCACCTCGGCCAGCGTGCGGCCGGTGAACTTGCAGCGGGGCAGCAGCGGCATCACGGCCTCCGGCGGTTCCCACGCCAGCAGGATCTGGGCCGCGGAACCGGCGGTCATCGGCAGCACCGACCCGACCGGGACGGTGTCGCGCAGACCGCTCGCCCGTTCCGCCGCGGCGACACAGATGCGCTCGTCGGCGCGGCGCAAGTAGAGCTGGGCGCTTTCCCCGGTCGCGTCCCGCAATGCGGTCAGCAGGGGCTCCGCGGCGGTCAGCAGCACGTCCGGCGCGGCGTTCGCCAGCTCGCCGAGGCGGGGGCCCGGACGCCACCGGCCCTGGGTGTCGCGCACCAGCATCCGATGGATCTCCAGGGCCTGGGCCAGGCGATGTGCGGTGGCCCGGGGCAGCTTGGTCCGGTCGACGAGTTCGGCCAGGCTGGCGCCGTCGACGCAGGCCGCCAGGATGACGACCGCCTTGTCGAGAACGCCGACACCGCTCATACTGTGTCCCACAAGCCGAAACATACCTCCCAGAATTTAGGATGTCCAGATGGTGGGAGCCACTCCGAAGCCGAGGACCTTGGCGGAAAAGGTCTGGGACGACCACGTCGTGCGCGCCGCCGACGGCGAGCCGGACCTGCTCTACATCGACCTTCACCTGCTGCACGAGGTGACCAGCCCGCAGGCGTTCGACGGCCTGCGGATGGCCGGCCGGCGAGTGCGGCGCACCGACCTCACCCTCGCCACCGAGGACCACAACACCCCGACCGGGTACGCGGATCCGTCGTTCAACGCCCGGCGCGGCGAGCTCCTCACGATCGCCGACACGGTGTCCCGTACGCAGATCGAGACCCTGCGCAAGAACTGCGCCGAGTTCGGCGTGCAGATCCGCTCGCTCGGCGACGTCGATCAGGGCATCGTGCACGTCATCGGCCCGCAGCTGGGGCTGACCCAGCCGGGCACGACGATCGTCTGCGGCGACTCGCACACCGCCACCCACGGCGCGTTCGGCGCGCTCGCGTTCGGCATCGGCACCAGCGAGGTCGAGCACGTGCTCGCCACCCAGACGCTGCCGCAGGCGAAACCGAAGACGATGGCCGTGACGGTCACCGGCGAGCTGCGCCCGGGCGTCTCCGCGAAGGACCTGATCCTCGCGCTCATCACGCAGACCGGCACCGGCGGCGGCAACGGCCACATCGTGGAGTACCGCGGCGAGGCCATCCGCAAGCTCTCCATGGAGGGCCGGATGACCGTCTGCAACATGAGCATCGAGTGGGGCGCCAAGGCCGGCATGATCGCGCCGGACGAGACCACGTTCGCGTACCTCGAGGGCCGCGAGCACGCGCCCCGGGGCGACCGGTGGGACGAGGCGGTCGCGTACTGGAGGACTCTGGTGACCGACGAGGGCGCCGAGTACGACACCGAGATCGTCATCGACGCGTCGGCGGTCAGCCCGTTCATCACCTGGGGCACCAACCCGGGTCAGGGCGCCCCGCTGGACGGTGTGGTGCCGGATCCGGAGGAGTTCGTCGAGGAGACCGACCGCAACGCGGCCCGCCGCGCCCTGGAGTACATGGACCTGACGCCCGGCACGCCGTTCCGCGAGGTGCCGGTCGACGTGGTGTTCGTGGGCTCGTGCACCAACGGGCGGCTGGAGGACCTGCGCGCCGCGGCCGAGGTCCTGCGCGGCCACAAGGTCCACGACGGCGTACGGATGCTGATCGTCCCCGGCTCGTACCAGGTGCGTGAGGCCGCGCAGGCCGAGGGTCTGGACCAGATCTTCACCGAGGCGGGCGCGGAATGGCGGTTCGCCGGCTGTTCCATGTGCCTGGGCATGAACCCGGACACGCTGAGCCCCGGCCAGCGCGCCGCCTCCACCTCCAACCGCAACTTCGAGGGCCGGCAGGGCAAGGGCGG
>NZ_CAKUCL010000419.1 GCF_934643405.1 uncultured Actinoplanes sp. | reverse complement strand
CACCCGCACGGGCCCGCTGCCGTCACCGGCCACCCATTCGTGCTCAGCCGTGTACCGCAGGTCCTCAGGAATCACGCCATCTCTCCCGTATCACGCTCTGGTCAGGACGCCGGACGCGCATATTGCAGTGTCGTCGCCTTGCGCAGCGCGGTCACCTCGACCATGGTGCGCTGCTCCAGCGTCACGCTACCGCCGCCGCTGTTCACCGACGCGACCACCCCGCCGGGGATCTGCAACGCGGTCTGCATGGTCTGCGGCTGGCCGATCACATCAAGGGTGTACGGACCGGCCAGGCGCACGTCGTCGGCGATCAGCCCGCCCCCCTCGGCGTCCACGAAATAGCTGGACGCCACGACCCGCACCGAGGGGCCGCCGGCGCCGGTCAGCTGCATCACCTCGCCGCCGGCGCCGCGCAGCTCCTGCACCGCGTTCAGCACCGCCGACGCCTTGACCTTGTCCATCACGATCCGCAGGCCCGGCCCGCGGCCGGGCAGCGTGCCGGCCAGCAGGCCGAGCTCGTCGGCCCGCTTGTCCGCCTCGGCCAGGGCCGCCTGCCGACCGGCCACACCGGAGGTCAGCTGCCGCTGGCTGGTCTCCAGCGCGCTGATCTCGGACTGCAGGCGGCTGTCGCGGGCCTCCAGGTCGCTGAGGATGCGCACCAGGTCCTCCTGGCGGGCGGTGGCCAGGCCCTCGTCACCGTCGTTGCTGCGCAGCTGCACCACCAGCGTGAAACCGAACAGAGCCAGCAGCACCCAGATCAGGGCGCCGGCCGAGGACAGCCGCCGCCAGGGCGCCACCTTCTCGGCCGGCTGCTCCCGCGCCTCGTCCGGCGTCTGCTCGTCGTCGGGCGGCGGCGCCGGGGGCCGCCCCAGCCGCCTGGTCGGGCCGTCGGGGTCCACCTCCTGCTCGGGCTCGAGCTCGGGCTGGGGCTCCTGCTCGCCCGGCGGCGCGGCGGGCGGCGGCACGGCCGGGCGGCCGGTCTCCACAGTGTCCGGCTCGGAGATCTCCACCGGCACCGGCCTGTCGTCGTCCGGCGTGTGCGGCGGCTTACGCCCGGCGGTGGGCAGGCCGGCGTCCTCGGGCGGCGGGGAATGCTGCTCGTCGGTCATCGCGATCAGGCCCGGAACAGGTGCCGTCGGATGGCGGCCACATTGCCGAAGATCCGCACGCCGAGCACCACCACGACACCGGTGGACAACTGCCCGCCGACGCCGAGCTGGTCGCCCAGGTACACGATCAGGGCGGCCACCAGGACGTTGGAGATGAACGACACGACGAACTGCTTGTCGTCGAAGATGCCGTCGAGCTTCGCGCGGACACCACCGAAGACCGCGTCCAGCGCGGCGACCACCGCGATCGGCAGGTACGGCTGCAGAGCCGCCGGCACGGTCGGATGGAACACGATGCCGAGGACGACACCGGCGAGCAGGGCGAGTACGGCGATCATCGGCCGCCTTCCGACGGGGAGCTGCTGTGCGGTTCGGAGGAGGTGGAGCTGGAGGTGGACGACGCCACGGACGGCTGGGCCACGCGCAGCTTCAGCTCGGTCGCCGCGTCGAGCCTCAGGTCGTGGACGCCGGCGGTGTCGAACCTCATGCCGTACTGGCTCGCCAGTTGCTTGAAGAACCGGCCGGCATACCCGTCGCGGAATTCGGCGGCCAGGTCGTCGGGGCCGATGGCGACGATCTCGTACGGCGTGGTCACCGGCCGGAAGTCGACCAGGATCGCCTCGCCGGCCTGCCGGATCGTCGAGGTCGCGGTGAGCCGCTGCCCGTTGATCGCGATCGCCTCGGCGCCCTGCGACCACAGCGCGTTCGTGGCCAGCTGGAGGTCGGTGTCCTTGACCCGGGCCACGGTGTTCTGCTCGCCGGTCACCGGGTTCACCGGGATCGGGCCGTCGGCCAAGGTGATCTTCGCCCCGGAGCCGCGCACCGGGGCCAGCCCGGTCTCCGCCTCCAGGTCACGCAGCTTCGCCACGGCGGCGCCGCCCAGCTCGCGCTCGCGCAGCCCGGCGACCTCCTCGCCCAGCCGGTCGGCGTGCTCCTGCAGCCGCACCGTCTCGTCGCGGCGCTTCTGCACCTGATCGATCAGCTCGGCGCGGGCCGTGGTGCGGGCCGGCTCGTCGGCGACCGTCTGCTGGTACGCCACCACCAGCAGGAAGCCCAGCACCACCAGGGTGAGCAGCGCGACACCGCTGGACGCCAGCTTGCGCGGCCCGGTCCGGTCGCCGTCGCGGGCCTTGCGGGCGGCCGCGTCGGCGTACCCGGGATCCAGGGGGTTGCGGAACAGTTCGGTCAGGAAGTCCGGGGCGAAGACGCGTTTGGGCGTGTCGCTCGCGCCGTCCGGGTCCGGCGTGGGGGTCGTCGTCCGGTCGTTCATCGGGCTGGTCATCCGGTGACCGTGCGCGCGGCCTTGTCGGCGCGCAGCAGCTGGGCGGTCTGGGCGAGATACAGCACGGCGGCGGCCCAGTACAGCGCGAGCGCCCACCAGGCCAGCCCCCAGCCGATCGGGCCCATCCACGAGTCGATCGACGGGACCGCCCGGGCGAGCAGGATCGCCGGGAACGCCGCGAGCAGCACGAAGGTGCCGGTCTTGCCGACGTAGTGCACCGGCGGCGGCCCGTAGCCGTGCCGGCGCAGCACCAGCAGCGCGATCGCGAGGACCAGCTCCCGCAGCAGCAAAGCCCCGGTCAGCCAGTACGGGACCACGCCGCGCACGGTGAAACCGACCAGCGTGGCCAAAATGTAGAGCCGGTCCGCGAACGGGTCGAGCAGCTCACCGAGGCGGCTCACCGAGTTCATCCGCCGGGCGACGAAGCCGTCCACCCAGTCGGTGGTGCCGCCCACCGCCAGCACGATCACCGCGGCCACGTCGTGCTGCGGGCCGAGCAGCAGGTACAGGAACAACGGGACGCCGAGCAGCCGGATGAAGCTGATCACGTTGGGGATCGTCCAGATCCGGTTCGAGGCGGCGATGGACGGCGCAGGCTGCTGCGACATCGCGACTTCCCTCTCCCTGCTCTCTGCCGGGCACACCCGGCGCCCGGGCACGCGGATGCGGCTCACCCCGGGTTGCGGTCCCCCGGACCGGCCGGTGCCGGCCGGTCAACTCGCGGAGCCACTATAACCAGCCCCACGAGCCACCCCGTCACGTCCCGCACACTGTACGCGCCGTCCTAGGAACCTAGCCTCCGGCCGGAGCGGAGGGCGGCGTGAGGGGACGGAAGGGAGGCAAGCAGCGCGGGCTGCGTGGAGGGCGTGAGGGGCGGACAGCGTTGGCGCTAAGACCGGGGCACGGGGCGCGGCGCTGGCGCAAAGCGCCGGGACGCGGGCGCCGAGCGCGGCGCTGGCGCGAGCGCGGGAACGC
>NZ_CAKUCL010000418.1 GCF_934643405.1 uncultured Actinoplanes sp. | reverse complement strand
TGCCGCAGCAGCGCCTCCCGCTCGCGCTGCTGGCGTTGCAGGCGCCGGGCCAGCGACCAGGCCAGCGGGATCTGCAGCAGTTGCAGCGCGACCAGCGCCCCGAGCGCGACCGGCGCGAACTGCCGCCAGGCGGCCTGACCGGCCTCCTCGACCGCGTCGTACCGGAAGTAGATCTCGAACAGCAGGTTGCGGCCGGTGGTGGCGCGCACCCCGACGTAGTACTCCAGGAGCTTGCCGTAGCCGGTCTCGTACCGGTTCTCCGGCCGGGACAGGTCGCTGATCTCGGAGTCGATGCGCTGCTGCTCGAGCGCGCCGAGCTCCTCGTCGTCCAGCGTCCAGCGGGTGCCGATCAGCGCGTGCTGGTCGGAGTAGATGATCCGCCCGGTGTCGTCCCAGAGCTTGACCCGCACCAGCGAGCCGCGCAGCACGTACCGGCGCACGGCGTCGTCGAAGCCCCGCACCGCGACCGGGTCCCCGGCGATCAGCCACTCGTCCAGCCGCGGCTCGACCACCCCTTTGGCGGTCACCCAGGCAACCTGGCCGGCCGACTCGGTCGCCTGATCGGCCCCGGCGTGCCGCGCCGCGATCGCCAGCAGCGCCGCCAGCCCGGTCAGCACCGCGAGCCCCACCGCGGTGAACCGGGCGACCAGCCCAGCAGTCGAAGCCATGATCGCAGCGTAGGCACCATGAGGGCCCCCGCGGATCGAAGTCGCACGACGCGGCGGCCGAAACTGCCCTGGCCGCGCGGATGGACGTCGCCGCCATTGACCGATGCATCGAGTTGATGTATTGACTGCAGTTGACTGAGTCAACTGCAGTGAACACGCGAGGTGGTTGACGCGGCGGCGTCCGCCCTGAGCCGCACGGCTGGCGCGGGTGGCGGGGCCGGCGCAGAACCGCGCGGCCACCGGTGACGAGGACCGGCCCGGCGCGGTGCGGTCAGGCTCGGGTGAAGCTGAACTGGACCGGCGCAGTGCGGGGCGGTGCGGGCGAGCTCAAGCGCGGGTGACGCGGGACTCGGCCAGCGCGGTGCGGGCGGTGCGAGCAGGCTCGGGTCCGCGGGATCCGACCGGCGAGGGCGGCGCATAGCCCGACCGACACATTCGACGCAAAGCTACGCCGACACAGGCGGCGCAAAGCCGGACCCACAGGTGTTCGACGGGTGCCGGCCGAACTTGGCGCCCGTCCAAGGTGGATCGCGTCGCTAACCTCGGGGCACCGTGGGGCACCGGCCGCAGGACCTCAGAGGGAGTGGCGCTCCAGGGCGCGTTGCATGCGGGTGATCGCGTCACGCACGATCTGCCGCTCCTCGCTGGTCATCTCCGCGTATCGGTACTCCACGATCCACGCGATCCTCGGTAGATCGTGGATCAACCACGGTGTGAGCCGCCCGTCGCGCCCGGGCAAACGCGCCTGCCGCATCGTCATGTTGTTGAGTGTGGTCCGCGGCGTGGCGGCGGTCCAGACAAGACTTCGCGGCCACGCAGTCGCGGTGCGGAGGCCCGACGGGGCGCGGCGCTGGTTGTGGGTAAGGGCCGCCAGGGCCAGCCCGGTGGAGGCTCGGCGGGCGCGACGCCAGGCCGGGCGGGCCGGTGCTCGCTGGGCGGGCCCTCTGACCGGGGGGTGCGGGATGGGGCGCGCGGGGCGGATGAGCGCAGCGCAGGCCGGGCAGGCGGTGCGCGATGGGCGGACGCGCGATGGGCGGACGCACCGCACGATGGGCGGACGCACCGCACGATGGGTGAAAGCGCGATGGGCGCGGGGCTAGCACCAAGGTGCAATGGCGGGTGCTACCTGCGGCTCCCGATAGTTGCTGCCATGCCGATCACGCCAGTCCCCGCCGCCGCCGGGTCCGCTTCGCGGACCGACGCGCCGGTCTTCGCCACGGGAGCAAGGCTGACCGCGCTGCAGGGCCCTCGGCGCCACCGCATCGAACGCGCCTGCGGTCCTGCCGGACAAGCCCGCGGCGGCCTTCGCCGCCCGCGTCGTGACCCTCGAACCGACAGTGGGAGGTGAGAACCATGGCAGGTCGTATCCCGTCGCCGCTCGAGTACAAGAAGAAGCGTCGCAGCCGCACCCGCACCCGCAGCCGCTCGCGCAGCCGTTCGCGCGGCTGACATCAATCCTCGGTGACAGTGGCGCCGGGCCCGTCCGGTCGGACAGCGACGATCGGACGGGCCCGGCGATGTCCAGCAACGGAGACCAGGCGATGACTTTCGACGACGAGGACGGCGAGCCGATCTGGCCGCACGCGGAGAACACCCCGATGCCCGGCGGGTTCCGGGCCTGGGAGCGGCTGGGTGTGGGACAACGGTGCGAGACCTGGCTGGTCTGGTCGCCGCGCCTGTGGAGCCCGGCCGTGGTGAAACTCCCCCGCCCGCACATGGTCACCCACCCGCGGGCGGCCGCCGCGCTGACCCGGGAGGTGACCGCGCTGCACGAGAACCCGCATCCGGTGCTGCCCCGCCTGTACGCCGAGGACGTCGCCGGCCCGGTGCCGTTCATCGCCGTGGAGTACGTGGACGGTCCGACCCTGGGCGAGGAGCTCGACGAGACCGGCAAGCTCGCCGAGCCGGACGTGGCGATGCTGGGCCTGCAACTGCTGACCGGGCTGCGTGCCCTGCACTGGCGGGGCCTGGCCCACGTCGACGTGAAGCCGGACAACGTGGTGCTGCGCGACGGCCGGCCGGTGCTGGTCGACTTCGGCTCGGCCCGCGAGATCGGCGCCCGGCAGCCGTCGGGTCAGCCGGTCGGCACCGCCGGCTACGCCGCGCCCGAGATGGAGGCGTGCGAACCGATCAGCGCGGGCATGGACATCTACGCGCTGGGCATGACGCTGCGCGAGGCCATGACCGGCGAGCCGCCGGTCGCGGCCGCGGCGCCCGAGCCGGTGCACGACGTGATCGACCGCCTGTGCGATCCGGTCCCGGCCCGCCGGCCGACCCTGGACGAGGCCTGCGCCCTGCTGGGCGGCCTGCTGCCGGAGCACGACCGGCCGTGGCCGGCGTGGGCCACGGCCCGCTGACGGCCTGCCCCGGCCACGGTCAGCCCACCACGGAGCGCAGCGGGATCCCCGCCGAGCGCAGGTCGCTCACCAGATCCCGCAGGAACGGGTGCTCGTCGAACTGCAGACCCGCCGGGTTGGGGATGGTCAGGTACGCCGAACCGCCGGAGACGGTGACCGTCGCCGTGCCGGTGTACCGGCTGACCACGCTCCGGGTGCGGGCCAGGTCGGCGGCGGCCACCTCGATGCGGCCGGGCCGCCACTCGCCGCCGAGGTTGGCCGGCGTGACCCGGAAGTACTCGGCGCCGTCCAGGTACCAGACGATCAGGTTCGGCGACCACTCCACCGCGTACGTGTGGAAGGCGTCGCCCAGCGGCTGGCCGATCGTGCGGC
>NZ_CAKUCL010000417.1 GCF_934643405.1 uncultured Actinoplanes sp. | reverse complement strand
CTAGAGCTGGAACCAGCTGGTGAGCAGGTCGGGCCCGGTCCGGCCGTGGCAGCGCAGCCGGAAGGAGCCGCGCGGCACCGGGCGGAAGGTGAAGTAGCCCAGGTCGTCGGCCGCCACCTCGACGCCGCCGCCGGCCGGGCCGGCCAGGGTGACGGCCGCGCCCATCGGCGGCACGATCTGGCCGATGAGCGCGTCGTCGGTCACCTCGAGGACGATGGCCGCGGCCGGCGCCTGGAACCGCAGCGCCCGCACCGCGGCGATGTCCGCGCGGACCAGGGCCGGCTCGGCCGGCGCGGGGTCGACCGCGGAGTCGTAGGTCAGCGCCGCGAGCTCGCCGTCGATCGTCCGCCAGTCGTAGGCCGCCTCGCCGAGCGCGACGACCCGGGCCGGTACCGCCTCGGCGGTGCGCAACGCCTCGCCGAGGGCCGTGAGCAGCTGCTCGTCGTCGCTGAACCGGTCATCCACTGTCGGCTCCCTGCTGCACGCCTTCGTGCGCGGCGCCGGTCCAGCCGCGCAGGGCCGGGTGGCGACGAAGCTTGTCGAGGCAGCGGGCCCGGCTCGGCCCGAGGCTTCCCACCGGCTTGCCCATCTTCTCTCCGATCTCGGCGTACGGCAGCGGTGGATCGTGCAGCAGCAGGCGGATCAGGCGCCGGCACAGCGCCGGCAGATCGGCGAACGCCTCGCGCAGAGCCTGCTGCTGCTCCGCGATCAGGATGCCCCGGTCGGGCTCGGCGTCCATGGTCGTCAGCTCCTGTTCCCCGAGGGCCCGGCGTTCCCCGAGCGCCCGCTGCCGGCTCAGGCGCAGCGTCCGCTCGCATTCGTGGCGGGTGGTGGTGACCAGCCAGCCGGGCAGCGCCGCCGGTTGGCGGATCCGGTCGAGCTGTTCCACCAGGCGCATCCAGACGCCCTGGCAGACATCCTCGGCGTCGGGGCGGCTGAGGCCGGACCGCAGGCAGATCGACCACACCAGGGGCGCGAACCGGGCCACGATCGCGTTCCAGGCCGCCCGGTCACCGCGCCGGGCGCGCTCGACCAGCGCCGCGAGTGGATCGTCATCCCGCATCGCGGGCCCCTTTCCACTGCAGGGCCCGGCCGCGCCGCCGCCGTGCGGTCAGACCGGGCAGATTCCGTCGTCGCCGTCCGCACCGGCGATGATCTCGTCCAGCGCTTCGTGGGCCGTCCGGCGGCCGGGCACCGTGCGCCGGGCGATCTCCCCGGCGACCGTCGCGACGGCGAACGACGATCCGCTCCAGCGGGCCCACCCGGTGAACCGCGGTGCCCGCTGGTCCGGATCCGTCGCGTCCGGACAGGTCACGACGGGTCCGTCGAGGAAGAGACTCTCGACGTCCACCCCGGGCGCGCTGAGCTTGAACCACGGCAGCCTCGGCGGGCTGAAGGAGGCGAGCGTGCCGTCGGCCTTGGCCGCGGCGACGGCGCAGACGTCGTCGATCGCGGCGGGATAGGTCACGGTCCGGTTGGTCAGCTGTCCCGGGCGGCGACCTCGGGTTCTTCGCCGTGGTTGCCGGCGGCGGCGAGCACGACGGTGTGCGGCGCCAGCCGTTCGACGGCGCGGGCGATGACCAGCGGCGGCCGGCCGTCGCGGGCGTAGGTGCCGAACGCCAGCGGCAGCACGTCGACCCGCTTGTCGTCGTCGAGGAAGTCCATCAGGGCGGTGGCGACGTCCCAGCTGGTTCCGCGGGCCCGCTGGTCGAGCACCGGCCGCACGACCAGCAACGCGCCGGGCGCCCGCTGCAGCACCAGTCCCGCGATGAACGTGGCGTGACCCGCGGCCGGCCGCACCTCGCCCTCCGGGCGCAGCTCGTCGCCGAAGTTGAGGTACCGGCCGGCGAGCTGCGGGTTCGCGAAGATCGGGGTGTCCGCGACGCCGACCCGCACGCCCGTCGGCCGGGCGGAGTCCGCTCGTTGCAGCGCGTGCGCGGGCGCCGGCTCGGGAACCTTGCTCGTGCTGCCGCCGCCACTGATGTACGGCAGTCCCTCGATGTCGGCGATGTCGCGGTTCTTGCCCATGGTCGGGTACCAGCCGCCGTAGCTGTCGGCGAACCGTTCCCGTATCGCGGCCAGGCAGACGTCGAGATTGCTCGGTGCCGGGCCGCCGCCGTCGGCGATCACCTTCAGCGCCTGCTCCCAGTACGGCTGGACGGCGTCGGCGACACCGGCGTCGGTGCTCGCGTCCTCGGCCGAGACCGCGGCGCCGGTCAGCAGCAGCCGCCCCAGGCCCAGCCGGTCGTTGCTCTCGGTGCCGGTCACCGTGACGCCGAAATCGGTCAACGCGCTGCCGACCAGCTGGACGTACTCCTGGTCGACCACGATCTCGTTGGCGTTCAG
This sequence comes from uncultured Actinoplanes sp., assembly GCF_934643405.1. GTDB lineage: Bacteria > Actinomycetota > Actinomycetes > Mycobacteriales > Micromonosporaceae > Actinoplanes. The sequence goes on along the minus strand of NZ_CAKUCL010000417.1, from coordinate 1,064 downwards.
GAGATCAACCGTCGGTGTTCGTTTACGGTCCATGGTGGGCTCACCCTTTCCGGCGACGCCTGCAGACAGTCCTACGCGTACAGAGCCCCGAAGGCAACGCCAGATACCCCGAGTTGAAATAAGTTGACAGCGGGCCGCCCGCGACCACTCTGGAATCTGTGGCATCGACGGCCGCACGCGAGACGGCGCAGGAAGCGTTGCGAGTCGCCGAAGCCGACCCGCAGCACGCCGACGCGCTCGCCGTCCGAGCGCTCGAGCTGGCCCGCCGCACCGGCGACGCCGCGGCGACGGTGATCGCGGAGCGGGCCCGCGGGCTCGCCGCGATCCACCACAGGGACCTCGACAGCGCGCTGCGGCACCTGCGGCGGGCGGTCACCCTCGCCGAGGACGCGGCGCTGCCCCGGCTCGGCGGTGAGGCGCGGATGACCCTCGCGTACGCCCTCAACCTGCGCGGCCGTCCGCGCGACGCCCTGCGCGAGATCCGTTCCGCCGTCCAGCGCCTCGACCACGTCGAGGGGGCACGGGCGCGCGCGCAGGAGGGCGCGATCCTGCACCAGCTGGGCAAGCTGGACGACGCGCTGGGCCGCTACCGCGAGGCGCTCCCGCCGCTGCGCCGGGCCCGCGACGACCTGTGGGTGCAACGGATCCTGTTCAACCGCGGGGTGCTGCACGCGCAACGCCACGAGCACGCCGCGGCGCTCGCCGACCTGGACGAGGCGGTACGGCTGTGCCGCGCGCTCGGCCTGCACCTGCAGATCGGGTATGCGCTGGCCAACCTGGGATACGTGCAGTCGCTGCGGGGCGAGATCCCGGCGGCCCTGCGGCACTTCGACGAGGCGGAACAGATCATCGGCGGCATGGGTGCCCAGCTCGGGCCGCTGCTGACCGACCGCACCGACCTGCTGCTGTCGGCCCGGCTGATCTCCGAGGCCCGCGAGACGGCCGGCCGGGCGGTGGCGGAGTTCGACCGCACGCGCAGCCGGCTCGGGCTGCCCGAGGTGCGGCTGCTGCTGGCCCGGGCCGCCGCGGTCGACGGCGATCCCGGCCTCGCCCTGGCCCAGGCC
>NZ_CAKUCL010000416.1 GCF_934643405.1 uncultured Actinoplanes sp. | reverse complement strand
GCGGCTCACCCTGCTGCCCCTGGTCCGCCTCTACGAGCAGCGCAAGCTCGACCTGGAGGCGATGGACTTCGGCGACCAGATGGCCCGCGCCGCGCTGGTGGCCCGCGATCATCCCGAGGTCGGCGCGATCGAGCGCGGCCGTTTCAAGATCGTCCTGCTGGACGAGTACCAGGACACCAGCCACGCCCAGGTGACCATGCTGAACGCGCTGTTCGGCGGCGGCCACCCGGTCACCGCGGTGGGCGACCCGTGTCAGTCGATCTACGGCTGGCGGGGCGCCTCGGCCGGCACGCTGGATCGCTTCCCGTCCGAATTCACCGGCCCCGGCGGCCGCGACGCCTGGGTGCTGAGCCTGACCAAGAGCTGGCGCAACCGCCCGGAGATCCTGCGGGTGGCCAACGCACTGTCCACCCCTTTGCGTACGGCCGGGGCCCGCGTCGCCCAGCTCGAGTCCGCGGTCCGGGTCGCCGGCAGCGTCGGCGGCCGCACCGTCACCTGCGCCCTGCTGCCCACCTTCGCCGACGAGGCCGGCTGGATCGCCGACTCGATGCTCACCGCCTGGCGGATCGCGGCCGGGCTCCCCGAGTCACCCGCCGAGCAGATACCCCTGGAGAAGCGGCCCACCAGCGCGGTCCTGGTGCGGGTGCGCAGCCAGATCCCGGCGATCGAGGAGGCGTTGCGCGCCCGCGGCCTCCCGGTCGAGGTGGTCGGCCTGGGTGGCCTGCTGGATACCCCGGAGGTGCGCGACGTGGTCAGCACCCTGCGGGTGCTGGCCGACCCGACCGACGGCGCCGCCCTGTTGCGGCTGCTCACCGGCGCGCGCTGGCGGATCGGCCCCCGCGACCTGGTCGCCCTGCACCGGCGCGCCCGCGGCCTGGCCGCGGCCCGCGCCGAGGCCACCGGGCGCCGCAACGAGCCGGAGAACGTCATCGGGGACCGCCTCGACGACGCCACCCTGGTCGAGGCGATGGCGGACCTGGGGGCCCCGCAGCAGTACTCGATGGAGGGTTATGCGCGGCTCCGGGCGTACAGCAGGGAATTGAGCGCGCTCCGGCAGCGCCTGGACCAGCCCCTGCCCGACCTGGTGGCCGACATCGAGCGCACCATCGGCCTGGACGTGGAGGTGGCCGTGCGCGGCTGGGCCGCGGGGGACGCCGGCCTGGCCCGCGGGCACCTGGACGCGCTCGGCAACACCGCCGCGCGCTACGCCGCGGAGACCGACGGCGGCACGCTGGCCGGCTTCCTCGCCTTCCTGGCCGCGGCCGAGGAGGAGGAGCGCGGCCTGGAGCCGGGCCAGGTCGACGTGGTGGAGGGTGCGGTGCAGATCCTCACCGCGCACGCCGCGAAGGGCCTGGAGTGGGACGTGGTGTCGGTGGCGGGGCTGTGCCGGGGCGTCTGGCCGGGCGTCGTGCGCAACACCGACCAGTACCTGATGGGCATCGGCGTGCTGCCGTTCCCGTTGCGCGGCGACCGGGAGGGCCTGCCCCGGCTCGACCTCGACCAGGCGGTCGATCAGAAGGGCGTGGTGCAGGCGGTCGCCGCGTTCGAACGGGCGTGGCGCGAGCACGACGAGCGGGAGGAGCGCCGCCTGGCGTACGTGGCGGTCACCCGGCCGAGGCGGTTGCTGCTCGCCTCCGGGTACTGGTGGGGCGAGGGCGTGAAGCGGCCGCGCGGCCCGTCGGTGTTCCTCGACGAGATCCGGGCGACCTGCGACGAGGGCGCCGGCGTGGTGGACGTGTGGACGCCCGAGCCGGCGCCCGGCGCGGACAACCCGTCGGCCGAGGTGGTGGTGGCCGCGGAGTGGCCGTCGGATCCGCTCGGTCTGCGCCGCCCGCCGATGCAGGCCGCGGCCGACCTGATCCGGCGGATGATCGCCAACCCGGACGCGTCGGCGGCCGAGGCCTTCGCCGCCCTGGCAGATCAAGAGCCGGAGATTGCCGTACGGGCGGGGCTCGCGGCCGATCTGGCCGGGATCCCGGAGCCGGACGTCATCCGGGCCGCCGACGAGCGTGCCGCCGCCACCGATCCGGACATCGAGCGCTGGCGCGCCGAGGCCCGGCTCCTGCTCGCCGAGCGCGACGAACGCGCCCGCCGGGAGGGTCCGCTGGAGGTCGCGCTGCCCTCGCACCTGTCGGTTTCCCAGCTGGTCGTGCTGCGGCGGGACCCGCAGGCACTGGCCCGCTCGCTGCGCCGGCCGTTGCCCCAACGTCCCATGCCGTACGCCCGAAGGGGCACGGCTTTCCACGCCTGGCTGGAGCAGAGATTCGGCTCGGTACGGCTGATCGACGTCGACGAGCTGCCCGGCGCGGCGGACGACGACGCGGCCGCCGACGAGGAGCTGGCCGCCCTGCAGGAGGCTTTCCTGACCGGTGAGTGGGCCGCCCGTACCCCGATCGAGGTCGAGGTCCCGTTCGCCACCACGATCGGCGGCGTGGTCGTCCGCGGCCGGATGGACGCCGTCTTCGCCGAGCCGGGCAACCGGTTCGACGTGATCGACTGGAAGACCGGCCGGCGCCCCTCCGGGCCCGATGCCGAGGCCGCCGCGGTGCAGCTGGCCGCGTACCGGGTCGCCTGGGCGTCGCTGGCCGGCGTCCCGGTGGACCGCGTCCGCGCCGGTTTTCACTATGTGCGAGAACAGGTCACCGTGCGCCCGGTCGATCTGCTGAGTGCGGAAGACCTTGCTGAGCTGGTGGAACGTATCCCTAACGGGTGACGGAACCGGCTCCCGCCGCGGCCAGCAGATGCAGCAGAGCCGCCGCGTACGCGTTCTCGGCCGCCTCGGCGGTGAACGTCCGTTCCTCGCCGAGCAGATCGATCAGCACCTCGTACCCGGCCGCACCGCGCCGCAGCGCCCGGAACGTGCCGCCGAGCAGCTCCCGCAGCTGGTCCTCCCGGGGCAGCCAGATCGTCTCGTCCATCTCCACGTCGTCCAGCGCCCACTCGGTGGTGCCATTGAAGCCGATCACCGGCCCCTCCGGCATCGCGTGCACCTCGATCGTCATGTTGCTCAGCACGAACACCTCGTCGTCGAGGTCTCGATCGGGGATCGCGAACCGATCGCCGAGTGCCGGCTTCCACACCAGCCCGGCCTCCTTGAGCTGCCGTGCCACTTCCGCGCCGATCACCGTCAGACCCTCCATACCGTGCTAGGCTCCCCAGCGTTGTGCGTTTGGTTCCCAAGTACTCAGGAGCGCCTGTGGGGTCAGTGCCCCAGGCGCTCTTTGTCGTAACCGGGTTTCTCCGGTACGGGCGATCAGTACGACGACACGAGACTCCGGGAATCGGGGTCTTACCACCTCGCTCCCCGTCCATAATGGTCGGGAGCGATCGACCGTCGAGGAGACGATCATGGTTACCGGCGTTGTGAAGTGGTTCAACGCGGACAAGGGCTTCGGGTTCATCACCCCGGACGACGGCGGCGCCGACGT
>NZ_CAKUCL010000415.1 GCF_934643405.1 uncultured Actinoplanes sp. | reverse complement strand
GACACCGACCCGGACACCAACGACGAGTATCTGATCGCCGCCGAGGGCTTCCTCCGGCCGGCCGTCCTGAGCCTGGGCACGGTCGGCGGCGGCGCCGCCACGGTCCTCAAGCAGGCCCCGGCCTTCTTCGACGCGCCGGGCACGGCCGTACGTCAGTTCTTCGCCGTCTCCGCCGACGGCACCCGCGTGCCGTACTTCGTCGTCGGGGTCGACGGGAAGGACGCCGAGCCGGAGATCGCCGGGCCCACGCTGATGACCGGGTACGGCGGGTTCGAGATCCCGCTGACGCCCTCCTACAGCGGCATCGTCGGGCGCGGCTGGCTCGCCCGCGGCGGCACCTACGTCGTGGCCAACATCCGGGGCGGCGGGGAGTACGGCCCGGCCTGGCACCGGGCCGCGCAGCGGGAGAACCGGATGCGGGCGTTCGAGGACTTCGCCGCGGTCGCCACCGACCTGGTCACCCGCGGGATCACCACGCCGGACCGGCTCGGGATCATGGGCGGCAGCAACGGCGGGCTGCTCATGGGCGTGATGCTGACCCGCTACCCCGGGCTGTTCGGCGCGATCGTCGCCAAGGTGCCGCTGCTCGACATGCGCCGCTACACCGGGCTGCTGGCCGGCAGGTCCTGGATCGCCGAGTACGGTGATCCCGACAACCCGGCCGATTGGGCGTATCTGCGCGAATACTCGCCCTACCAGAACGTGCGGCCCGGTCAGCCGTACCCGCCGGTCCTGATGATCACCTCGACGCGCGACGACCGGGTCCATCCGGCGCACGCCCGCCGGATGACCGCCCTGCTGAGGCAGCTCGGCTACGAGGTGTCGTACTACGAGAACGTGGAGGGCGGCCACGGCGCGGCCGCCGACAACGAGCAGACCGCCACGCTGTGGGCGCTGACGCTCGAGTTCCTCTGGGACAACCTCACCCCGGCGAGGAAGTGAAACACATCTCCCCGGTCACCGCGCGACATCTGCGGGTGACCGGGCAGAGCCGAGCCACGCCTACCCGCACTGAGCTTGTCGCCTCAGTGCGGCATCGCGCTCATGTGGTGCACGTCCAGGCGCAGGTCGATGAGGAGCGGCCTGGTGCGGTTCGCGATCGCCTTCGCGGCCAGGTCCAGGTCCTCCTCGCTGCGCACGGTCACGCCCTCGCCGCCGAGCGCCTCGGCCAGCGGGGCCATCTCGGGCCAGGCGAACAGCGACAGCGACGGGTCGAGACCGCGGTTGACGAACTGGATGTGCTCCGCGCCGTACGAGCTGTCGTTGCACAGCACCACGATCAGGTCCAGCCCGTAGCGCGCCGCGGTGGCGAACTCGGCCAGACCGCCGTGCATGAACCCGCCGTCGCCGGCCACCATGATCACTGCCTCGTCGCGGCGCCCGGCCGCGGCGCCGACGGCCGCGCCCATGCCCATCCCGATGGAACCGAAGTTCAACGGCAGCACGTACGACCGGGGGTCGCTCGGGCGCAGGTGACGGAACGACTCCATCATGAACCGTCCGCCGTCGCTGACCACCACCCGCCGCTCCGGCAGGATCTCGTCGAGCCGCCGCAGCGCCGTCTCCACGTCCACCGTCCCGGGCGCGGTCTGCGGGCGCTCGCCCATCACGCGCTGCCCGGCCAGCGCCGCCGCCATCTCCTCGGTGCGGAAGCCACTGGGTTCGCTGGTCAGAGCGTCCACCAGGGCGTCGACCGCCACAGCCGCGTCGCCGATCACCGTCGTGCCACCGCCCGCGGCGACGCCGCCCGTCGCCGCACCGCCCGTCGCAGCACCGCCCGTCACGCCCGCGCTGGTCGCGACCGACTTGTCCAGGTTTATCGTGATGAGGCGCTTGCCCTTGAGCAGCGCGCCGTTCCGGGTCGTATAGGCGTTGAGGCCGGCGCCGACCGCGATGATCAGGTCCGCCTCCTCGAAGACCGCGGTGGTCACCGGACCGGACAAGCCGCCCGCGATCTCCAGGTCGAACTTCTCGCCCCGGAACAGGTCCTTGGCCTTCAGCGTGGTCGCCACCGGCGCGCCGATCCGCTCGGCCAGCCGCAGCACCTGCTCGCGGGCCTCGATCGCGCCGCGCCCGGCGAGCACGACCGGCCGCCGCGCCGTGGCGATCTCCCGCGCGGCCCGCCGCACCGCCGCCGGGTCGGGCGCGATCCGCTGCGGCTCCGGCAGGTTCAGCGGCACGTCGGCGTACTCGACGTCGCACCACATGAAGTCCGACGGCACGTTGAAGACCACCGGACGGCTCTCGATGACGGCCTGGCGGATGGCCACCGCGAGGTCGGCGAGCGCGGTCTCCGGCGTACGGGCCTGCTCGAACCCGGCGCCGGTCGGCAGGACCACGTCGCGCTGCGCGATGTCCTGCACGTTCGTGCGGCTGGTGGTGGCCGTGTCGCCGGCGATCAGCAGCATCGGGACCCGGGCGCGCACCCCCTCGACCAGGCCGGTGAGGGTGTTCGTCAGCGCCGGGCCGTGCGTGACCGTCACCACGCCGAGCTCGCCGGTCAGGCTCGCGTAGCCGAAGCCCATGAACATCGCGCTCGCCTCGTGCGCGGCCGCGACGTAATCCCCGCCGTCCTCGGTGAAGCTGTGAACGAAGAACATGTTCGCGTCGCCGATCAGGCCGAACATCGTGTGCACGCCGTGGCCCGCCAGAGCACGGGCGAGTGCCGCATGCAGCTTCATGCCGGTTTCCTCCGTTCCTGGGCCGGTCCTGCGGTGGCACGCGGGGTCTCCGGTACCGCCCCGCAGGATCGGCCTGATGCACTATCCCTGTTGCGAACGGCGAGGCGGCGGCATGTGTTCACCACCGAGATGAGCCTCACGTCAGGGAATGAGCCGAATTGGTCAGGCGACGGAGCGGATACGGGTCACCAGGACCGAGCCGAGGACCGTCACCGCCGCCACCGTCAGGTACAGCACCGGATAGCCGCCGAGCCACGTGACCAGCGGGAAAGCCACGGCCGGGCCGAGCACCTGCGGCGCCGAGCCGGCGATGTTGATGACGCCCAGGTCGCGCGCCCGGTCGTCGGCCGACGGCAGGACCTGGGTGATCAGGGCCTGGTCGACCGACAGGTAGACGCCGAAGCCGAGGCCCAGCACCACCGCGGCGATCAGCGCGCCCGGCCACGTCGGCCAGACCGCCAGGATCACCGCCGCGGCCGCCATCACGTAGCCGGAGAGGATCACCGAGGGCTTGCGGCGGCCGGAGCGGTCGGAGATCCAGAGCAGGTACAGGGTGGCCATCGCGTTGCCGAGCTGCACCAGGAACCGGGTGGCGAAGGCCCAGCCGAAGTCGCGGTCCCGGCTCCAGCGCAGGCGGAACCGGGGCGGGGCGGCGGCGATCAGCGGCGGGTCGGGGGTGAACAGCACGAACGGCGCGGCGGTGGCCAGCACCAGCACCGCGATGACCAGGTAGCCGTCGGGGCCGGTCGCCACCATGGTGACCAGC
>NZ_CAKUCL010000414.1 GCF_934643405.1 uncultured Actinoplanes sp. | reverse complement strand
ACCACCGAGATGTACCTGCGCACGATTCTGGAGCTTGAGGAAGAGGGCGTTCCGCCGCTGCGTGCCCGCATCGCCGAGCGGCTGCACCAGAGCGGTCCGACCGTGAGCCAGACGGTCGCGCGGATGGAACGGGACGGTCTGCTGACGGTCGAGGGTGACCGGCATCTCGTGCTGACCGAGCACGGCCGGTCCAGCGCCGTCGCGGTCATGCGCAAGCACCGGCTCGCCGAGCTGCTGCTGGTCAACGTCATCGGCATGCCCTACGAGGAGGCCCACGACGAGGCCTGCCGCTGGGAGCACGTGATGAGCGACTCGGTGGAGAAGAAGGTCTACGAGATGCTCAACAAGCCGACCCGCTCGCCGTACGGAAACCCGATCCCGGGTCTCGAGGTGCTGGACGAGAAGGTCGGCGCCGACGACAACTTCGTGGTCAGCGAGCGCAACCTGGCGTTCCCCGGCCTGTCCGGCAGCGTCGTGGTGCGGCGCATCTGCGAGAGCGTGCAGACCAACGCCGACGTGTTGCGGCAGCTGCACGCCGCGGGCATCGACCCGGGTACGACGGTGACCGTGGCCCAGGAGCGCGACGGCGTGACGATCGACCGGTCGGGCGACAAGATCCGGCTGCCGCGTGAGGTGGCCTCGCGGGTGTTCGTCGCCGCCCACTGATCCTCACCCGTCGGTGGTGTCCATCGCCTTCGCCAGGTCGAACAGCTTGTCGTTCATCGCCGTGACGTCGGCCGGCTTCGGGCTCTTCGGGAAGGTGAAGCGCAGCGTCTGGAGTTGGTCGGCCTCGCTGAGCCAGCCGATCTCGACGGACGGGCCGTGGTTGCCGCTCGACCCGGAATTGAGCCGGTAACCGGCCTTGCCGAGCCCCTTCAGAGTGACCGCCTTGTCCGGCTTCATGTCGTCGAGGAACTGCTTGGCCGTCGCCCTGGTGCTCTCCACCACCGAGATCGACAGGTCGGGCCAGTCGCCGGAGTCGGTCTGCACCACGCAGCTGGACGTGTCGTCGACCTGGTCCGAGGCGGCCACGTTGAATTTGACGCCGATCTTCTCGTTGATGAAGTCGTAGTCCCACAGGATGCACGCGCCACCGGCGGACGCCGCCGGCTGCTCGACCAGCTCGACCGGCGGCAACGCCTCGTCGTCCGCCTGGTGCCGGTTGTTGCAGCCGGCCAGGGCGAGCAACGCGACGGCCGCGATCAGGGCGGAGCGGGAACGCACTGGTGGTCCTCCCGGAGAGATTCGGGGCACACCGTACTAAGGCGTCGCTGGTTCGCGCTAGCTTGGGCTCTCACCGCACGCTGAGGAGTCATGGTGATCAACGACCGTCTCATCGACGCCGGGGAGCTTCCGCTCGCCATCCGCGACTTCGGGGGTGACCAGGCGCCGCTGCTGTTGCTGCACGGCGCCGGCGGCAACCTGGCGACGATGACCACGCTGGCCCGGGCGTTGCGGCCGAACCATCGGGTGATCACGGTTGATCTGCGCGGGCACGGCCGCTCGGGCGACGGTGATTGGACCTGGGACGCCGCGCTCGCCGACATCGCGGCCGTGTGCGTACAGATGGAACTTGAACGTCCGGCGGTCGTCGGTCATGCGCTGGGCGGCATGATCGCGGCGCTGTGGGGCTCGCGTCACCCGGAGGCGCCGGGCGTGGTCAGCCTGGACGGGACGCCACCGCCCACCACGACCTCGCAGCTGCCCGGCATGGACCCGGCCGCGGCCTCGGCGGCGCTGGCGCGGCTCGACGAGCTTCTCGATCAGGACGAGGCGCGCGCGGGCCGGGTCATCGAGGCGGACCAACTGGCCGACCTGGTGGAAAGCCAGCAGATGGCGGCGCGCGACATGGGCGCGAACGAGAAGGTGTGGATCGAGGGCTTCCGCCGGAACCTGGTCCACGCGAACGGCGAGACGTCGACGCGCCCCTCCGCCTGGACGATGTCGCAGATCCGCGAGCTGATGAGGTCCTTCGACCTCAATTCCGTGTACGGGACCACGACGTGCCCTTCGCTGCTGGTGTTGCCGACGCGGAACCTGCCCGAGCAGGAGCCGTTCGCCGAGGTGTACGAGGCACACCGGCGGTACGTGCTGGCCCAGGCCCAGGCGGTGAGCGGCTTGCGGTACATCCAGTTGCAGGACGCGTCGCCGGCGATGGTGATCGAGCAGCCGGCGGTGCTGGCCGGTCTGATCACCGAATTCCTGAGCTAGCCGCGGGCTACGGCCTGGACTCGGCGAGCTCCGCAGCCGGCAGCGGGCGCGCCGCGCCGGAGCCGATCAAGCCGATGACCAGGGCGGCGAAGACGCACAGGATGGCGTGCAGGACGCCGAAATGCTGCGCCAGGAAGCCAATCAACGGAGGGCCGGAGAGGAACGCGCCGTAGCCGATGGAACCCGCCACCGAGACCCGGATCGCGGCTCGGGCCGGGTCGTCGGCCGCGGCGCTCATGCCCACCGGGAAACCCAGGGAAGAACCGGCGCCCCACAGCAGGCCGCCGACCATGGCCAGGGGCACTGCCGCGCCGGAGGCCACGCACAGCACGCCGAGCGCCGCCGAGACCGCGGTCGCGCGCAGGACTGCCACGCGGCCCCAGCGTTCGATCGCGTAACCGCCGAAGAGGCGGCCCAGCGTCATCGCGGTCACGAACAGGCCGAAGGCAATGGCGCCGACGGCCTCGGTGGCGTCGTAGCCGTCCACCAGGCTGATCGCGAGCCAGTCGTTCGCGGTGCCCTCGGCGAAACCGAAGCCGAGCATGATCAGGCCGATCAGGATGGTGCGGGGCTCACGCCAGGCCTGGGACACGCGCATGGGATGCGATTCGCCCGGCGCGAGAGGGTGGTGGGGCAGGAAACGCCGTACGGTCGGGGGCGTCGCGATGGCCGCGAGTGCCGCGGTGAGATAGAGCTGCGCCCAGATCGGCAGTCCGGTTGCCGCGCCCAGCGCGCTGACACCGGCCCCGAGGACCGTGCCCAGGCTGAAGCCGGCGTGGAACCGGGGCATGATCGTGCGGCCGAGGCGGCGCTCCACGTCGGCGCCCTCGACGTTCATCGAGACGTCCCAGACGCTGTTGCCGGCGCCGGCCAGCACCAGGCCGAGACCGGCCAGCCAGACGGTGCCGGTCAGGGTGCCGGTGGCCAGGCCGGTCAGGCCCAGGACCATCGACGTGCTGCCCAGGAAGACCGCGCGGGCCGGGCCCACTCGCTGCACCAGCGGGCCGGCCATCGGGATCGCGGAGATCGCGGCGGCGGACAGGCACAACAGCAGGAGCCCGAAGCCGGCGGCGGAGAGATCCAGGCTGTCGCGCACGGCGGGGGCGCGGGCCAGCCAGCCGGCGTAGGCCAGGCCGTTGGTCGCGAAGGTGGCTGCGACGGCGACCTTGGCACGGGAGACGGCGGCCGGGGAAGTCACCAATGAAACTTACTCGTTAAAGCGCGGCGCGACCATGCCGCCG
>NZ_CAKUCL010000413.1 GCF_934643405.1 uncultured Actinoplanes sp. | reverse complement strand
GTCCACCGCACCCTGGAGAACGGCGCCCCGGACAACGTGACGGTCATCGTCGCCGACGTCACCGAGGCCTGACCCGCCGGAGCCGGTGCGGCAGTCCGGTCACGTGGCGGCGAGGACGAGCGTCTCCAGCGCGCCGGTGTGGTGTGCCCGCCATCGCATCAGGCAGGTGGCCGCGGCGAGCCGGCGCAGGTCGGCCGCCAGGACGGCCTCCTGGGCGTGGACGGCCTCGGCGGCCAGCACCAGCGCCGGCGTCCGGATGCCGATCGCCGCCTCGTCGGTCAGGGGCTGCTGACGTCCCAGGACCGGCGCGGCGGTCTCGCGCAACCGGCGCAAGACGACGGAGGCCCACACCGGGGACGAGAAACGATGAGTGGCCCGGTTCGGCAGGTGCATCACCATTCCGGCCAGGGTGCCCAGATCGAGCGACATCGGCTCGGGCGTCGCCCCGGCGGAGAAGTGCAGCAGGGCCGCGGCGAACCGGGTCAAGGCATCCCGCCCGTCGTCCTGAGCCGGCTTCTGCAGCATGGCGCCCACGGCCAGGCTCAGGCTGCTGCCCAGGGTGTCCCGAGGCTGCCCTGGGGCGCCGCCGAAGGTCGGCTCGGGGACCTCCATGCCCAGCTTGTGCAGCAGCAGCGACCGTGACACCGGGATCGGTTCCGCCCCGGCCAGCTCCCGCAGGCGCCGGCGGGCTCGCGCGACGCGGTCCCGGACGGCCCGGGCGGCGGGCAGCACGTCGTCCACTCCCAGATCGCGATTCCACTCCTGCGCGATGGCGACGTCGCGCGCCAGCGACGCCGACCGTTCCAAGTCGGCGACCGCCTGGGCGATCGGATGGCCGGCCAGGACCTGGTTGATGCTCGCGGCGTCGCTCGCGGCCAGCCGGGGAAGCATGCCGAGGGCCCGGTCCACGGTCGTGGTCAGGCGTCCGGCCTCGGCGAGACTGACCCGCAGCTCGTCCAGCGCCGTGGAGTTCTCCAGGCCCGCGGCGTCGCGTCCGGACCGGATCGCCAGCGTTCCGTCGGCCAGTTCCTTCGCCGCCGTGCGGATCGGATCGGCGGTCAAGGCGAAGCGGGCCGCCGTCTCCACCGCGGTGAGCCGTAGCAGCCGTTCCAGCACACCCGACGGCCGCAGGTCGGCGACCACGTCGGCGAGCAGGTCGTGACTGGAGATCACGTGGTGGGCGAGATGACCCGGTGGCGCCCAGACCGACATACCGTCCGGCCCGGTGCTCCAGATACGGGTGGCCCGGTCCCGAAGGTTCTGCGCGGCCAGCCCGGGCACACTCACCAGGGCGTCCAGCTCCATCGCCGTCGGCAGCCGGAAGATGACGCGATCGCTGGCGTTCGTCCCGGCGGCCAGTGCGTTGATCCACCGGACGAACGCGCGGGCGTCGTTGCTCCACAGCCCGCGGATCGGCTCGTCCTGCCGGGTGGGCCGGGGGTTATCCGGCGCCGGTGTGCCGGTGTCCTTGCGGAACAGCAGGTAAAGATCGGCGGCCACGGGATCGGGACACACCCGGCTGCCGGACGGGGTGGGCACGAGCTTGCGCAGGTGGCGGCCCGCCAGCACGCCCGCCACGAGGCGCCGGCCTTCCCGGTCGGCGGCCGGGTCGAACGCCTTGCGCATCACGTCGGTGAGCTGCTGCCGAAGCTCGGGCGCGAGCTCGGCGCCGATCTCGGCGCACTCGAAGGCGAGTGACAACGCGGTCGGCGTGCCGGACCGCAGTGCCGCCTCGACGATCGGGTCGGCGTTGGCGCCGGCGAGGTAGAGCAGCGTCGACTCACGCCACCACGGGTCGTTCACCGACTCCGCGAGTTTGCGTTCCAGACCGTCCTCCTGAATGAAGCGGGCCGCCAGGTACTCCTGGAAAGTCAGATGAGCGAAGGCGTAGAGGTCGCGTTCGCGCTCCACCAGCAGACCGTTGGAGCCGACGTCGTTGACGAAGTCCTCGGGCGCGACGGCGGTGGACATTCGGCGCAGCCACGGCCGGATGCTGTCGAGCAGTTTGCGGCGGCCGATGTCACGTGTGCCGGCGCACATCATCTCGTACGCCAGCCGGCCGAGCAGACGCAGCTTGCTCGCCCCCTGCATGTCCAGCTCCAGACGCTTGGCCTCCTGCCGCCGCCAGAGCATGACCTCGCAGACCTCGCCGTAGAGGTCGGCCCGGCTGTTGGGCAGGGAGCGCCGGAAGCGGTGCACGTTGGCGATCATCGTCAGCAGCAGCGGGTTGATGGTCAGGTCGTAGAGCGCGGGTGAAGCCGCCAGCCGGTCCAGCAGGTCATCGGCGGCCTCCCGGGCGAGCATCTCCACCTCGCGCCCCTCGGTGCCGGTCGCGCGCCGCTCGACGGCCAGGTACCACCCGTGCAGGAACTGCCGGACCTGGTCCTGGGTGAACGAGAGGACCTGCAGGGTGATCGCCGAGTCGATGAACGCATCCCGGTAGCCGTGCGGCCGAGAGGTCACCACGAAATCGTTCCGCGCGTTCAGCGCTATCTGCTTCTCGACCCAGGCGACGATGTCACGCCTGCGGTCCGTGCTCGCCACCTCGTCCAGCCCGTCGAGCAGCACCACGCACTTGCCCCGCCGCAGCCGGGTCTCCCACCAGCCGCTCGGCTCCGGGACCTCCAGTCTGGGCACGGCGCGCCGGATGAGTTCGGCCAACGTCATCGACGGGTCCTCGGTGACGGCCGCGGCGTGGTCGCGCAGTTGCAGCAGCACCGGGTTCGCCCGGTTCCGCTCGGTCGCGGTGCGCGCGGTGCGCCGGGCCACGTGATACAGCAGGGTGGTCTTGCCGCTGCCCGGCGCCCCGATCACCGCGAGCACGACCGGCTTCTCCTGATCGAGGAAGTCCCAGATGGACTGGCGGTGGCCCCGATCGGCCGGAACGGAACTGAGCAGGTCGGTCGGCACCTGGCGGGGGGCTCGCTCGGTGAGGCCGACGTCGACGAACACCTCGTCCAGCGCGGGGCTGAACGTTCCGACCGTGGCCAGGCCCTTGGCGTCCAGGAAACGGCGAGAGTCCATCATCCATTGGCCGTAGACCTTCCCGTACCGCGACAGCCGTTGATCGACCAGGCTGTCGAAGGCGGCCTGGCCGTTGCGCATGATGCGCCTGGCCGACGGGGCGACCATCTGCCACACGAGCCATCCGGCGACGACCGCCGCCAGCCACAGGAGGGCGAGCGCCAGCGCGAAGACGGGCCGGTCCCGGGCGAGGCTCTGCCAGAAGGCGATCAGCGGAGCGGCGACGACGATCAACAGGCCGAGCATCGTCCGCCAGGCGCGCTCCATGACAACCACCACCTAGGGCACAGGGTGACGTAGTGACGACAATAAGTATTCGATGGCCGAGGCGATCGCGGTATCACCGACCCGACCGAGGGCGGCGAATATCCTCGGGGAATGCTCATCGCGACCGAACGGCTCATTCTGCGGCGCTTCCGGAAGGCGGACGCGCCCGTGCT
>NZ_CAKUCL010000412.1 GCF_934643405.1 uncultured Actinoplanes sp. | reverse complement strand
ACGCCGACGTCGACGGCCAGCACATCCAGACGCTGCTGCTGACCCTGCTGTTCCGCTTCATGCGGCCGCTGGTCGAGCAGGGGCACGTCTACCTGGCGGCCCCGCCGCTCTACAAGATCAAGTGGAACAAGCGGGGCGACGACGCGCAGTACGCGTACTCGGACCGCGAGCGGGACGGGCTGATCGCCCTGCGCCAGCAGAAGAAGCCGAACGCGAAGCCCGACGACATCCAGCGGTTCAAGGGCCTCGGCGAGATGAACTTCCACGAGTTGTGGGACACGACGATGGACCCGGCGACGCGCACGCTGCGTCAGGTCACGCTCGACGACGCGGCCGTGGCCGACGAGTTGTTCAGCGTCCTGATGGGCGAGGACGTCGAGGCGCGGCGCTCCTTCATCCAGCGCAACGCCAAGGACGTGCGGTTCCTCGACATCTAGAAGGTGTCGGGTAGCCACTGCTGTATCCACAGCGTCCACCGACTTTCCACAACGTTATCCACAGCAAGATGGGCGCTTTAGCCGTTCTTGTCTGGATTCACCTTGAGTAAGGGTTAACAGTGACTGACACTCCCGAACCCCCCGGCGGCGACGACACCCAGGAGCCGGCCGGCGGTGGCGTGACCCAGCGCGTCGAGCCCGTCGGCCTCGAGGTGGAGATGCAGCGGTCTTACCTCGACTACGCGATGAGCGTGATCGTGGGCCGCGCACTCCCCGACGTCCGGGACGGCCTCAAGCCGGTACACCGCAAGATCCTGTATGCGATGTACGACTCCGGATTCCGGCCGGACCGGGGGTACGTGAAGTGCGCCCGCGTCGTCGGCGAGGTGATGGGCAACTACCACCCGCACGGCGACTCGTCGATCTACGACGCCCTGGTCCGGATGGGTCAGCCCTGGTCGTTGCGGTACCCGCTGATCGACGGCAACGGCAACTTCGGCTCGCCGGGCAACGACCCGCCGGCCGCCATGCGGTACACCGAGTCGAAGCTCGCGCCGCTGGCCATGGAGATGCTGCGCGACATCGACGAAGACACCGTCGACATGCAGGACAACTACGACGGGCGGGCCAAGGAGCCCACGATCCTCCCGGCGCGGTTCCCGAACCTGCTGGTCAACGGCTCCGAGGGCATCGCGGTCGGCATGGCCACCAAGATTCCGCCGCACAACCTGCGGGAGATCGCGGCGGCCGTGCAGTGGGCGCTGGACAACCCGGACGCGGACGAGGCCACCGCGCTCGAGGCGATGATGGAGATCGTCAAGGGTCCCGACTTCCCGACCAAGGGCCTGATCGTCGGTCAGTCGGCCATCCAGGACGCCTACCGCACCGGTCGCGGCTCGATCCGGATGCGTGCCGTCGTCGAGGTCGAGGAGGACCAGCGGGGCCGGCCGTGCCTCGTGGTCACCGAGCTGCCCTACCAGGTCAACCCGGACAACCTCGCCGAGCGGGTCGCCGAGCTGGTCAAGGAGGGCAAGCTCACCGGCATCGCCGACATCCGGGACGAGTCCTCCGGCCGTACGGGCATGCGGCTGATCCTCGTGCTCAAGCGCGACGCGGTCGCCAAGGTTGTGCTGAACAACCTGTACAAGCACACCCAGCTCCAGGAGACGTTCGGCGCGAACATGCTGGCGCTGGTCGACGGCGTGCCGCGCACGCTCAACCTGGCGCAGTTCATCCGGTACTACGTCGAGCACCAGATCGAAGTCATCCGCCGGCGCACCGCGTTCCGCCTGCGCAAGGCCGAGGAGCGCGCGCACATCCTGCGCGGTCTGGTCAAGGCGCTGGACGCCCTCGACGAGGTGATCGCCCTGATCCGGCGCTCACCCACCGTGGAGGACGCCCGGTCCGGCCTGATCCAGCTGCTCGACATCGACGAGATCCAGGCCGGCGCCATCCTGGACATGCAGCTGCGCCGCCTGGCCGCCCTCGAGCGCCAGCGCATCATCGACGAGCTCGCCAAGATCGAGATCGAGATCGCCGACCTCAAGGACATCCTCGCCAAGCCGGAGCGGCAGCGGGCGATCGTCTCCGAGGAACTCGGCGAGATCGTGCAGAAGTACGGCGACGAGCGGAAGACGCAGATCATCCCGTTCGACGGTGAGGTCTCCATGGAGGATCTCATTGCGCGGGAAGACGTTGTGGTGACGATCACACGAACTGGTTACGCGAAGCGCACCAAGGTCGACATGTACCGGTCGCAGAAGCGCGGTGGCAAGGGCGTGAGCGGCGCATCCCTGCGTCAGGACGACATCGTTTCCCACTTCTTCGTCATCTCGACACACGACTGGATCCTGTTCTTCACGAACAAGGGCCGGGTCTACCGCGCGAAGGCCTACGAGCTCCCGGAGGCCGCCCGGACGGCAAAAGGCCAGCATGTGGCCAATCTGCTGGCCTTCCAGGCGGACGAGCACATCGCGCAGATCATCCAGATCCAGAACTACCAGGTCGCGCCATACCTTGTGCTCGCCACTAAGAATGGCCTCGTGAAGAAGACCCGCCTCGAGGAATTTGACTCCAACCGCAGTGGTGGCATCATCGCCATCAACCTGCGGGAGGACGACGAATTGGTGGGGGCGGCCCTGGCGGCACCGGAGAACGACCTTCTCCTGGTCTCCAAGCACGCCCAAGCGATCCGGTTCAATGCCACTGACGAGGCGCTACGGCCCATGGGCCGCGCCACGTCCGGCGTGATCGGGATGCGGTTCGGCGACAACGACGAGCTCCTCGCGATGGAAGTCGTACGTGAGGGCATGGATGTGTTGGTCGCCACCAACGGTGGGTATGCAAAGCGGACGCCGATCGAGGAGTATCCGGTACAGGGCCGAGGCGGCAAGGGTGTGCTCACCGCGAAAATCACCGAACGTCGTGGTGGTCTGGTTGGCGCACTCGTGATCAGCCCGGAGGATGAACTATTTGCCATCACCAGCAATGGTGGTGTCATCCGGACTCCCGTGAAGCCTGTACGGCGCACGCGGGATCGGAACACAATGGGGGTCAAGCTGATGGACCTCCCAGAAGGTGTAACCATCGTGGCGCTTGCTCGCAATGCCGACGAGCCTGACGAACAGGACTAGTTGATGCCGGAGACACAGGCGAAGTCGGGGGGTCTGGGGGCCTCAGCGACGCCGGACGAGGCGGCGAAGAAGGACGGCGCCGCCGCGAACGGACGCGAATCCGCGGCTCGTGCCGCGGGCCCCGCCGAACCGCCGTCCCCGCCGAAGTTCACCCGCGCGCCGGGGATGGCCCCGCCGCCGAGTGAGCCCCCCGCCGACAGTGACGGTCCGTCGGACACGAAACGGCCAGGCGGGCCGGGCGTGGCCAAGGGCTCGGCAACCGTGCCGATCGTCACCAAGGGCAAGGGTGCCGCCCCCGGCAGCACCTCGGGACGGGTCACCCCGCCGCCGGCCGCACAACGGCCCGGTGGGGCGCCGGCCGCGGGTGCGCCGGCCCAGGCGCCCGCCCAGCCCGGCGG
>NZ_CAKUCL010000411.1 GCF_934643405.1 uncultured Actinoplanes sp. | reverse complement strand
GGCGGCCGCATCGACGACGAACCACGATTCGACTACCGCAGCGCCATGCTCGACCTCGCCCGTCACTTCTTCACGCCCGACGAGATCAAGCGATACATCGACACGATCGCGCAGTTCAAGATCAATCACCTGCACCTGCATCTCACCGATGACCAGGGCTGGCGGCTGGAGATCCCGGGCTGGCCGAAGCTCACCGAGGTCAGCGGCGGCGCGGGCACCGGCATTCACGGTCTCGGGCCCGGTTTCCTGACCATGACGCAATACGCGGACATTGTCGCGTACGGGAAAAGCCGTTTTGTCACCATCGTCCCCGAGATCGACATGCCCGGACACGTCAATGCCGCCCAGGTCGCCTATCCGGAGCTCACCCGGGACGGACGCCCGGTTCCGGTGCGGACCGATCTCGCCGTGGGCCACTCCTCGCTGTGCGCGACGAAGGAGGAGACCTACGCGTTCGTCGAGGACGTCATCCGCGCGGTGGCCGGCCTGACCTCCGGCCCGTACCTGCACATCGGCGGTGACGAGGCGTTCTCCACGCCGCCGGGCGACTACCGCACCTTCATGAACCGGGTGCTGCCGATGGTCGGCAAGTACGGCAAGCGGGCCATCGGATGGCACGAGATGGCCGCCGCCGATCTGCCGCCGACCGCCATTGCGCAGTACTGGCGCTTCGAACAGTCCGACGAGGGGGTGGCCCGGGCGGCCGCCGCCGGGCATCAAGTGATCATGTCGCCGGCCGACCGCAGTTACCTCGACATGAAGTACGACGACGCGACGCCCCTCGGGCTCGACTGGGCCGGAACGATCGGCGTGCACCGTGCGTACGACTGGGACCCGGCCGACCGCCTGGCCGGCGTGGGGGAGGAGTCGCTGCTCGGCGTCGAGGCCCCGCTCTGGTCGGAGACCCTGCGCAGCCTCGCCGACGTGGAGTTCATGGCGTTCCCGCGGGTGATCGCCATCGCCGAGATCGGCTGGACGCCGCGCGCCGCCCGCGACTGGGAGTCGTTCAAGGGCCGGCTGGGCCGGTTCGGGCCGCGCCTCGCCGCCCAGAACGTCAACTTCTACCGATCCCCGGAGATCAACTGGGGCTGAGCGGGACGACGATCTTGATGCCGCTGCGCGGCCTCGCCGGGATCCGGCTCAGCGAGATGCTGGTGTCCTGCGGCGGCAGGTGGTAGTCCAGCCGGGCGAGCCGCTGCACGAGGGTCCCGAGCAGGGCGATCGTCATCTTCTCGCCGGGGCAGCGATGTCCCGTACGGGGATCGCCGCCGCCCTGCGGGATCAGCTCGAACTCGCCCACCGGCCGGCCGAGGAACCGCTCGGGGCGGAACTCGTACGGCGTGGCCCAGACCCGCGGGTCGTGATGCTGCCCGTAGACGTCGAGCAGCACCAGCGTGCCGCGCGGGATCTCGGTGCCCTGGAAGCGCAGATCGGAGGTGGCCAGGCCGCCCAGGAACGGTGCGAACGGGTAGTAGCGCCGCAGCTCGTGCACGAAAGCCCAGGTGAAGTCCTCGTCGGCGAGCGCGGCACGGTTGGCGGGCCAGCGGTCGAGCGCGTGCGCGGCAAAGGCGACGAACCACGCTGCGGCCGTCGTCGGGCGCACGATGTTGAGCAGCTCGACAGCCGCGGTCCGCGCGTCCAGCTCACGGCCGTCCTCGCGATGGTGCGCGATCCGCGACAGCGCCGTGCCGGCCGGCGGCTCACGGCGTACGTCCTCGATCAGTTGCGTCAGCCGCCGTTCCTGACGCCGCCGCGCCAGCCGCGCTCGCACGTGCCTCGGCCCGGCCGAGGCGAACCCGTCCACCATCGCCACGAGATCAGCCGCCGGCAATGTCCCCGGTACGCCCGTCCACTGCGCGACCGCATCCGCGATGATCTCGGCAGTCTCGTCGAACAGCGTGATCGGCGACGACCCGCGCCACCGCTCGGCCGCCTCGTCGAACCGCTCCCCGGCCAGCTTGGCGAGCGTGTCGATGCCGTCATCCATCAGCAAAGCCACAAACAGGGCTTTCCGTACGGCGTGCGCCTGCCCGTCGAGCGTATGTACCGCACCCCGCCCGAAAAGCGTGTCCACGACCGGCAACGGAATCGCGTCGCGGCGTTCGAGGTTGCCCGGCTCGTAGAAGAACCGTGCCGCGTCCGGACCGCTGATCCCGACCGCGCGCCGGCCCGCGATCCGCACCACGAACGGCCGTCCATGATGCTTGCGGCGAAGGTCGGGCAACCAGGCGTAGCCCTTCGCGGCAGCGGCGAGGGTCTGATCCAGAACCAGCATGGCCGTCCGTATCTCCCTCGGTGACCGCCCGAAACCGGTCCGCAAATATTTCTTAAGTTTGGCCGCCGACGGACCCGGCGTCTGGATTTTCCGGCGGTGGGCGGCCCTAGGCTGGGGGCCCGCGAAACGACGCCGAGGAGGATGGCTTGCGCGACGGCACCCGGGCGGCGCGCTCCGCCGTGATGCTCGCCGGCTTCCTCGCCCTGGCCTGGCTCCAGGTCGGCGCCGCCCTGCTGATCGTCTTCCTGGTCCTGGAACTGCTCCCCGGCTCGGTCGCGCTGAAGGTGGCCGCGCCGCTGACGATCGCGACCGGCGGCGTCCTGGGATATGCGACGGTCCGCGCCCTGCGGCTGCGACACCGCTCGCCCGCCGGGGTGCCGGTCGCCCGGGCCGACGCGCCCGCCCTGTGGTCCCTGGTCGACGAGGCCGCGGCGGCGGCCGGCGTGACCCCGCCGGAGGGCGTGACCGTGGTGGCCGGCGCCGCCGCGACGCTCATCGAGAGGGCCCGCCTCGGCGGCCTGGCCGGCGGCCGCCGCGACCTGCTGATCGGCATGCCCCTGCTGGTGGCCTGGGACGAGTCGCACCTGCGCGCCGCGGTGGCGCACGAGCTGGCGCACGGTTCCGCGCAGCTGGGCCGTTTCGCCCCGATGGCATACCGTGGCCGGGTCGCGGTGGGCCGCATCGTGCGTCGCATTCCCCGGCGCAGCCCGGCCGGTCCGGCGCTTCGGGCGTACGCCTGCTGGTACCGCCGCGTCGACGCCCCGTTCAGCCGCGCCCAGGAGCTGGCCGCCGACCGGACAGCCGCCGTTTTCGCCGGCCCCGCCGCCGCCGCGGCCGTGCTGCGAGAGGCCCCGGTCCTCGACGGCATGCAGCACCTGTTCCACACCGAGTACTTGAGCCCCGGCTGGCAGGCGGGCTTCGCGTCGACCGACGTCTTCGGCGGTTTCCTCCAGGTGCTGGCCGCCCGCCCGGAGGAGGCAGCACGCCTGCGCGCCCAGGAGCCGGCGCCGCCCACCGAGTGGGACACACACCCGCCGCTGCCCGACCGCCTGGCAGCACTCGCCGCCGCCTTCCCGCCCGCCCCCGCCGCCGCGGACGAGCCCGGCCCCGCCCGCCCCTGCCGCAGTGGACGAGCCGGCCCCGCCCGCCCCTGCCGCCGCCCACGCCGCCGCCTCAGCCACCGATCCCTACGCGCGGTTCGGCGTGCCCTGGGGGCGGCTCGG
>NZ_CAKUCL010000410.1 GCF_934643405.1 uncultured Actinoplanes sp. | reverse complement strand
ACCGGGTTCTGCTGCTCGCCGACCTCACCCTCGACCCGGCCGCCGCGCAGGACCTCGCCGGGAAGGTCGCCGCCCGCTGGCCCCACCCGCCACCCGGCGTCGCCGCCGCCCTCGCCGCGGTGCAGGCCCGGCACCGCACCCCCGGCTGGGACACCGCCCTGGCCGAGGCGGCCACCGCCGCCGACCCGCTGACCAGCCGGTGGACCTGGTGGCTGCTGGTCGAACACCTCACCACCGACGGCCGGCTCACCGAAGCCGCCACCATCGCCGGCAACGCCGCCCAGACCTGCGCGCGGGACCTCGCCTACGGATGGCAGACCCGGTTCGCCGCCGCCGCCGACTGGTGTACGGCGCTGCACGGCACCGGCACCGACGAGGTGCAACGCCGCACGGCGAACCTCACCGACCGGTCGCTGCCCGACGAGGCCCTGGGCTACGCCACCGCGGCGACCGCGCTGATCGAAGCCGACACCGGCCTGCTCGGCGCCGCCCGCGCCCGCCTCGGCAGCGCCGGCACCCACCCCGCCACGACATGGGTGGTGCGCGAGACCGCGTGGCTCGACGGGCAACCCGAGCGGGCCGCCCAGGACCCGGCCTCCCCGCCGGCCGGGCTGCTCGCCGGGCTGCACGCCATCACCGCCCGCTGGGCCGCGCACGACCTGGGAACGGCCGGGACACCGCCCATCCCGGCCGGGCTGCCCGCGGCCGCCCGCCGTACGCTGACCGCCTGGGCCACCGGCACCGGCTTCACCGCCGCCGCCGACGGCTGGCAACCGATCGCGCTGCGCGAACAGATCCGCTGCCTGCTCGCCGCCGGCCTCACCGACACCGACCCCCGGCGTGCCGTCGCCGCGCTGCTGAGCGCCGAGGAACTCGCCGACGCGGCCGGGCTGACCGTCCTGGCCGGACGCGCCCGCCGCGGCCTGCGCCGCCACCACGTGCACCGCGACCAGCGCAGCCCCCGATCGGGCGATCAGCTCACCCGCCGGGAGACCGACGTGTTACGACTGGTCGCCGCCGGGGAACCCACCCGCCGCATAGCCGGGCAACTCGGCATCTCCGCCGAAACCGTCGACACCCACATCCGCGCCGGCATGCGCAAACTCGGCGCCCGCACCCGAACGGAAGCAGCCGCCCTGGCATTCGCGAACCCCGACAAGGATGGCCGGTGACCAGACAGCCCGACGCCCCTCGCTACGTCGTCGCCAACCCCGGCGACGCCGACACCGTCCTGCGCCGACTGATCCGCGACGGCTGGGTGGCCCGCGACGGGTTCGCCCTGCCCGACCCCGCCTGGGACGTCACCGGCAACCGCCTGGTGCTGCACGGCCGCATCGCCGACCCCGACGTCCTGCAACTCGCCGTCCTCGCCGCCGCCCGAGGCGCCGGCATCGTCGCGATCTGCGACACCGAGTCCCCGCTCGGCCGTGCCCTGGTCGACGACCTGTCCCGCCTCGGCGCCGTACGCCACGGCGCGGCCGAGACCAGCGACAGCGGCCGGATCGCCGAGCTGGTGCCCGAACAACGCGCCCTGCTCGACCGGCTCGCCGCGGGCGACACCATCGCCGCCGCCGCGGCCGCGGAATTCCTGTCGCTGCGCACCGCCAACCGGCGCATCGCCGAGGCCCGCAACCTGTTCGGGGTCCGCACCACCCGCGAAGCCGTGCTGGCCTACCTGCGGCAACGCGGCGCCCGTCCGGTAGGCGACACCGGCCCCCCACCACAGCACGACAACCGCTAGTCTCGTGCGACGAGTCGTACACGGGACAACGGGGGCCGCCGTGATCGAAGTCGCCGGCAGATCATGACCACCGAGGCATGGCCACGCACCGCCCGGCTGGACGCACCGGCCGTCCTCGACCGGATCGCGCAGATCACCGGCGTCCGGCTCATCCTCGAAGGACCGGCCCCCGGCGGCGAGGTCGGCGCCGCGTACGTGCGCTGGCCCGACGGCCGCCGCAGCGTCCTGACCGAGGGCCGCTCCCGCACCGCGCCACTGGCCGACCGGGCCCGCGACGTGGGCGTCCCCACCGCCCGCCACCAGCTCGCCGCGCACGTCGACGGCACCCGCGTGATCATTCAGGAGCGCCTGCCCGGTTCACCCCCGGCCACCCCCGACGCCGGCCTGATCACCCAGATGATCGCGGTGACCGACAAGCTCGCGGGACTGCTCACCGACCGGCCCGGCCGGCACCCCGCCGACCTGTATCTGCTCGCCGACGGCCCCGGCTTCTGCCTGCACGAACCCCTCGCCAGGTACAGCGCCCGCACCGCGCGGCTGCTCGAGCGCATCCACCGGATCGGCGCCGCGGACGGCACCGCCATGCTCGGCGACGACCTGGTCCACTTCGACTTCCACCCCGGCAACGTCCTGGTCGACCGGGGACGGCTCACCGGCGTCGTCGACTGGGACGGCGCCTGCCGCGGCGACCGGCACCTCGACCTGGTCACCCTGCGGTTCATCCTCACCCGCCACGCGGCCCACCTGACCGGCCCGATCGACGAACGCCTCGCCGCGGTGTCCGCACGCCGCCGCCGCGTCTACTGGGCGCACATGAGCCTGCGGCAGGTCGACTGGTCCATCCGCCACCACGACGACGCCACCGTCACGCACTGGCTGGACGTCGCCGAATCCGGCCTCTGACCGCCGCCCCGCACCCGGCATGCGATCATTGTCGGCCTGATGGACAGTCCTGACTGGCGGACCCCGTGGGCGTGGCGCGTGATGCTGCTGCTGGCCCGCATCGTGGTGTTCCCGCTGTGCCGGCTGCGCGTGACCGGCACCGTCCCCGCCGAGCTGCGCGGCCGCCCCCTGATCCTGGCCGCCAACCACGTCAGCCCGTTCGACCCGATCGTCATGACCGCGGCCTGCCACAAGGCCGGCATCGCCCCGCGCATCATGGCCACCGGCGGCATCTTCGACGCCCCCGTTGCCGGCGCCGCCATGCGCGCCGCCGGCCACATCCGCGTCGACCGCGGCACCGCCCAGGTCGCCGACGCGCTGCCCGCCGCCGCCGCGGCGTTGCGCGGCGGCGCGACCGTGCTGGTCTACCCCGAGGGCCGCATCGGCCTCGACCCGTGGATGTGGCCCGAACGCGGCAAGACCGGCGTGGCGCGCATGGCGCTGCGGTCGTCGGCCCCGGTGCTGCCGGTCGCGCAGTGGGGCGCCCACGCCGTCCTGCCGTACGCGACCCCGCGCGGCCTGCTGCGCTCGGTGCTGCGGGCCCTGCGGCGACGCCCGGTCGTCCACGTGCGTTTCGGCACGACCCCGGTCGACCTGTCCGGCGTCACCGGCACCGCAGGCGCCCAGGCCATGCAGGCCACCCGCCTGATCATGGCCGCCATCGACGACACGCTGACCCCGCTGCGCGCCGACGAGATGCAGACCCCGCACGTCATCGACCACACCAGACCCCACGACCCATCCCGCGTACGGCCGCGGCCCGCCCCCGACCACCAACCGCCCGCCCCGCCGCAGCCCGGCCCGGCGCAGCCCGCCCGGCCGCGGCCCGGCACCGCGCCCAGCACCCCGCCGGTGACCGGCGGCGTCC
>NZ_CAKUCL010000409.1 GCF_934643405.1 uncultured Actinoplanes sp. | reverse complement strand
CGGTGGCGTCCGAGTGGTGCGGTGCCTGCTCGAACCCGGTGATGACGAAGCCCGCGGCGAGCTGGCCGCCGAGCTGTTCGGCCATGCTGTGGCTGTACTCCAGCGGCGCGTCCGCGCCGAAGAGCCGCTCGCGTTCCTCGGCCGGTACGTGCGTGACATCGCTGTACGGCAGCTTGTGCCGGACGATCAGCTCGCCGCGCTGGTCCAGCGCCTCGTGGTCGAACAGGTAGACGTCCGGGTTGAGGAAGCCGCACAGCAGCGCCCCGCCCGGTCGCAGCACCCGGAAGGACTCCCGCCACACCGGGGCCAGCTCGGGGATGAACAGGTTCGAGACCGGGTTGAAGACGAGGTCGAACGAGGAGTCGGCGAACGCGGACAGGTCGCGCATGTCGCCGAGCATCGTCCGCAGTGGCACGTTGTCCCGCTGGGCGACCAGCTCGTCCTGCTCGAGCTGGCGCGGCGAGTTGTCCAGTACGGTGACCTGGGCCCCGGCCGCGGCGAGCGTCGGCCCCTGCTGGCCGCCGCCGGAGGCCAGGCACAGCAGGTCCGCGCCGGTCAGGTCGGCGGGGAACCAGGAGCGGTCCACGGGTTGGTGGCCGATGAGCACGACCGACCAGCCACCGGCCCGCGCCCTGGCGACCGTCTCCGAGGAGATCGGTCGCGACCACTCGTTGCCCTGGTCGACCTGCCGATCCCAGGCCACGCGGTTGTGCGCCACTGGATCAACACTCATCCGCCTACGCTATCCCGTGCCCCGGCCGTGCCCGTGCGGGCGCCCTGATCGCGAGCCTCCGCCGCAAGGAGCTCGCCGCGCTTCTGCTCACGAAGGACATCACCGGCGGGCCTAGCTGGCTGATCGACATGCTCATGTTCACCCGTCGACGCCTGCAGGGCGGGGGTGATCCGGACCGGGGGCTGCTGGCCGCCGTACGGCCCGAGGACGCGTGGGTCGCGGCCGCAACTGACGCACCCGCTTGCGTCGTCGGGAAGCCGATCGAACGGCGATTTCGGCTCTTCGACACGACCGGTGCGTACGTCCATCCGGACGGCAGCCCGGCCGACATCACGGCGGTGGAGGACGCCCGGGTAGCCGTGCCGATGCGGCCAGGTGCTGCGTTAGCTGCGGCCGCGTACCAGGGGGAGGAACACCTCGTCCACGATCTCGACGACCACCTCGTCGGGGACCGAGGGAATACCGCGCATCGCGTATTCGGCGCGTAGCAGCATTATCGGTGTCGTCGCCACCCGGTGATGGACGGCCGCTGCCGGCGCCTCGCCGCGGGCTGCGGCCCGTTCGAGCATCCCGAGCCAAGCGCGGTCCATGGTGTCTGCGCCGGAGCGTTCACGCATGAGGGTGAGTAGCTCGGGGTCGTCGGCTGCGGCGGCGAGCAGACCGCGCAGGACTGCTCCGTGTGGCGATGACCATGTCTGGTTGGCCTGTCGGAGCATCTCGAGTGCGTCGCCTCGCAGAGTGCCCGTGTCGGGGTTTGGCATGGCGGCGTCGGACAGGTGGCGATACGCGGCGATGCCGAGGGCTGCCCGGTGCGGCCATCGGCGGTAGATGGCGTTTTTGTTGGTTCCGGCGCGGGCGGCGACCCGGTCCATCGTCATGCCCGTGTAGCCGGACTCTCGTAGTTCATCCGCTGCGGCCTGCAGGATCGCCCGTGCCAGTTCCTCGCCCCGACGCCTCGTGCTCACGCCTTATAGGGTACTGGACGTACCCTATAAGGTACGCGACGTACCGTAAGAGGGAGAGGAAGTCTGGATGCGTGTCTTCGGCATCAACTACGACACCGGCTTCGTGAGCGCTGGGTCCACCACTCATGAGCCGTTCGACCCCGACACTGTGCGGAACGACCTGCGTGTCATCCGCGACGAGTTGCACTGCGACGCGGTCCGTATCACCGGCGGTGTCCAAGACCGGCTGGAGCTGACCGCGCGGTTCGCGGCCGAGATTGGGCTCGAGGTGTGGTATTGCCCGTTCACCAACGGCCTCGACCGCGACGGGCTCATGGCGTTCGTGCTCGACGGCGCCGAGCGGGCCGAACGGCTGCGGCGCGACGGCGCCTCGGTCGTGTATCTCACCGGTTCGGAGATCTCGATGTTCACCGACGGTTTCCTGCCCGGCCGGGATCTGGCGGAGCGGATGGCGTTGTTCAGCGATCCGATGCGGCTGAGGGAGGCGATCCCGGCCGCCCGGGCCGCCGTGCGCGACTTCTTCGCCGAGGCGGTGCCCGCGGTTCGCGAGCGGTTCGGTGGCCTGGTCGGATACGCCTCGATCCCGCTCGAGGACGTCGACTGGGCCCCGTTCGACATCATCGCCAGCGACGCCGGCTACCGTGACGCGACCAACTCCACGGCGTTCCCGCAGACCCTGGCGGCGGCGGTGGGGCAGGGCAAGCCGTACGCTGCGACCGAGTTCGGCTGCTGCACGTTCCGCGGTGCCCCCGACGTGGCGGGCGGGGCCGAGCCGGTGACCTTCGACGAGCATGGCCGTGCCGTGAAGCTGACTGCGGAGTTGGAGCGCGACGAGGAAGGCCAAGCGCGCTACATCGTCGACCTGCTGCGCGACTACGAGGCTGGCGGAGTGGAAGCGGCGTTCGTTTACACCTTCGCGAATCGGCACCTTCCCAGCACCGGCGATCCGGAGCACGACTACGACATGGCTGCGCGTGGGATTGTGCGAGTGCTGCCGGACGGCTCATGGACACCCAAGGCCGCGTTTCGCGCCCTCGCTGAGTACGGTCGTGCCCGCACGCTGAGCCGGTCTGCCTCTTAGACATCGGACTCTGGCATTCGGAGGCGCCTCAGTCCGAAGCTGCCATCCGCCTACCTTGACGCCCGCCACCACGAAGGCCGGACCAGCGATTCGACTTAATACTGCAACGGCACTCATCAGGCGGAACGTGTCGATGATCGGTTCGTTGCTCGTTGTGTGACGGCGATCGAGGTTGATCAGTGGTCGGGTGAGCTGGACCGGTTGCATGCCCGGTTCGCGAACCGGTTTACCCGCTCGGAACCGCGGCGGCGGGCCCGGCAGTATGTGTGCTGGTCATCGACGACACCGGCTTTCTGAAGAAGGGCGTGAAGTCCGCCGGGGTGGCCCGGCAGTACTCCGGCACCGCCGGACGGATCGAGAACTGCCAGATCGGTGTCTTGCTGGCCTACCGCTGCACCCGCGGGCACGCGTTGATCGACCGGCAGTTGTATCTGCCCGCGGCGTGGACCGACGACCGTGACCGCTGCCGGGCAGCCGGGATCCCGGACGAGGTCGGCTTCGCCACGAAGGTGCAGATGGCTGGGCAGATGCTGGCCCGGGCGTTCGCCGCCGGGGTGCCGGCGGCGTGGGTGACGATGCACGAAGCCTACGGGCGGTCGAAGTCGTTGCGGGTCTGGCTCGAAGACCACGACCAAGCCCATGTGGTGGCGACCCGCTGCAACGACGACGTGGTCACCACCGACATGGGCCGCGCCCGCGCCGACGAACTGATCGCATCTCTGCCTGGCCGGGCCTGGTCACGGATCTCGGCCGGCCCGGGTGCCCACGGCCCTCGTGAGTACTGGTGGGCGCGGGTGCCGATCCGGGTGTGCTGGCAGCCT
>NZ_CAKUCL010000408.1 GCF_934643405.1 uncultured Actinoplanes sp. | reverse complement strand
ATCATGCCGTGCTCCGGATGCTGCCACCGGACCAGGGCCTCGGCGCCCAGGACCTTGCCGGTCTGCGCGTCGACCTTGGGCTGGTAGTGCAGCAGCAGCTGATGCTGATCGATGCCGCGGCGCAGATCGCCGGCGAGGGTCAGCTTGCGGGGATCGCTGCTGTCCTGGCTCGCGTCGAAGATCATGTAGCCGGTACGGGTGGTCTTTGCGGCGTACATGGCGATGTCGGCCCGCTGGAGCAACTCGTCGGCGGTGGTCCCGTGCTCCGGGCACAGGGCGGCGCCGATGCTGCCGGCGACGGTGAGGTTGATGCCGTCGAGCGGGAACGGCTCGTCCAGGGCCTCCTGGAGCCGGGCCGCGACCGCCGCGACGTCCTGTGCGTCGGTGATGCCGGGCAGCAGGACGGCGAACTCGTCGCCACCGAGGCGGGCAACGGTCTCGTCGCGGCGCAGAGTGTTCCGCATGCGCTGGGCGACCTCGATCAGGAGCTGGTCGCCGTAGTGGTGACCGAGGGTGTCGTTGACCTCCTTGAACCGGTCCAGGTCGATGAGCAGCAGGGCGGCCCCCTGGTGGTCCCGTCCGTCCGGGTTCGCCGCCGCGGCGATGCGCTCGTGCAGGAGAACGCGGTTCGGCAGCCCGGTCAGGGCGTCGTGGGAGGCCTGGTGGGTGGCGCGGCGGAACGCGCGTGAGCGCAGGCGGTGCGACTGTCCCACCAGCATCACCATGATCAGCGAGGCTCCGGCGAGAATCGCCGCCGTTCCGCGGCGGGCCCGGCTGCCCGCTCGGTCGGCCATCGCCTGGTAGTGCTCGTCGGCCTCGTCGAGGGCCGCGGTCAGCGTCCGGAACGCCAGGCCGACCTGCCGCTCGTTGATCTGCCGCGCGGCCGCGAGCTTGCCCGCGGCCAGCAGGTCGAACTCGTCGTCGACGCCGGAGTCGTACTCCGTGTACGCGGACTCCACGGCATGCGCGTACCTGCTACCCGGATCGCGTCGCTCGAACTTCTCGCCGATGGCGTCGACCGCCTCGTCGATCTCGGCACGCGTCTGAGCCGCCTCCGGCGAGAGGCCGCCGGCCGTGGCGGTCTGCGACGTGAGGGTGCTCTGCTGCCAGGCGGCGACCTTCATCTCGTTGAGAAGGTCCTGCAGCTCGCTGCTGCGTGCCGCCTCCTTCTGCAACTGGATGATCGCGATCGCGCTGCCGCCGGTCACGGCCACGGCGCTCAGCACCATGAGCCACAGCAGCCACAACCGCCAGCGGGAGGCTTCGGTCTGCGCGCCGCTGAGGGAGGCCGCGATTGTCCGGTCGGCGCGCGGGCCGGAGTCGGTCGACCGTCGCTGTGAGAGGAAAGTCCGCACGTGGCATCAATCGGCACGACGCACGGCCGACCTGAGCCTCCTCGCCGACGCGAGTGCCGGTGAGCCGGGTGCCGGGCCGGATCCCGTGAGCGTCGTCACGGCGATTGACCCGGGCCGGGGAGAACCGCGGGCGTTTCCGCCCGTCGTTGAAGTGTGCAGAGGTGGCCCGGGCGGGCCGGGACCGTTGTGGTCGGCGCGGGAGCGGCCGGTCTGTCCGCCGCGGCCGCGCTGAGCCGGCCGGACGCGGTCGTGGTGGACGGCGGTGACCGCGTCGGGGACTGCTGGCGTCGTCGCTACGACGGGCTGCGACTCTTCACGGCCGCACGGCACTGCGCGCTGCCCGGCATGCCGCTGCCGATGCCGGGCCACGCGCATCCCGGCAAGGACGAGTACGCCGACTACCTCGAGCGGTACGCCTCACGGCTCCCAGTCCCGGTCCACCTGGGCGTGCGGGTGCTGGGTCACCGGTTCCGCGACGGCCGCCACGAGCTGTCCACCACCCGGGGCACCATCGTCGCGGACCGCGTCGTCTGGGCCGCCGGCGGCAACGCCCGCCCGGTCGTGCCCGCCTTCGCCGCCGGGCTCGCGCCCTCCATCCGGCAGACGCACTCCGCCGAGTTCCACGGCGTGGCCGATCTGGCGCCCGGCCCGGTCCTGGTGGTCGGCGCGGGGCAGTCCGGTGCGGACATCGCCGGCTCGGTCTGCGCGACGCACGTCACCTACCTGGCGGGGGCCAGGACCAGTCACGTGCCGGCCGGACTCGTGCAGAGCCCCGCTCTGCAGGCTTTCTACCGGCTCCCGGTGCCGGCCGGTCGCGGGCAGCGGCCGCTCCAGCGGCTGCTGCGCCGGGGAAGCCCCCTGGTCTGGAACACCGAACGGCGGCTGGCCGCGGCCGGCGTCCGGAGACTGCCTCGGGTGACCGGCGTGCGCGACGGCCGGCCGCTGATCGGAGACAACCCGGCGCCGCCGGTCACCACCGTGATCTGGTGCACCGGACTGCGGCCGGCGCTCGGCTGGCTCGATCCTCGGGCCCTGGACGGCAACGGGATGCCGCGGCACGTTCGCGGGGTCTCCACCACGCTGCCGGGGCTGGGCTTCGTCGGCCTGCGCCTTCAGCGGACCCTCGGCTCGGGATTCCTGCCCAGCTTTCCCGCCGACGCGCGCTTCGTCGTCTCCGCGCTGGAGGCGCTCACCCCGGTGCGGTGACCGCGCACCAGCCGGGACAGCGGCAACGACAGGCCGCCGAGCCCGCCGGCGGCGCCGAGGACGACGGCGAGGGCGGTGATCACGCTCAGCCGGCTCGACCAGGCACGCGCCGCGGCGGCGGGCGCGACGATCAGGGCGAGGCGAGGATCGTGCCGACCGCCGGGACCATCGTCGCGACCACCACCTCGATGGTCACCAGACGCAGGACGTCCCAGGCGCCGGTGCCGAATCCCGCCGCCTGCGCGCCCGCGGTCGAAGCCGACGTACGCCAACGGCCGGGCGCCCGCTTTTCACTAATCATCGTCTAATCGTGAGATGACGATGGGTCCCGCTGGGGCTGGAGCCTGATGTGCGTCGGGCAGCCGCGGGCGGGGAAGGTGACGACGAAGCGCACCGCGGCCGCGACGTCGGCCGGGGCGAGCAGCTCGTGAGGCCGCCGTTGCCCGGCCGGCGCGGCGAGGCCCGCCCCGGCGGCGACCAGGCCGGGTGAGATCAGGCTGACCTTGACGTCGCGGTCGCGAACGTCGAGGAACACCGCCTCGGCGAGACCGGCGAGGCCGTGCTTGCTGGCCACGTAGGCGGCGTTGTGGGCGAACGCCTGGTGCGCGGCGCCCGAACCGATGTAGATCAGGCAGCTGGGCGCCGCCGCGATCAGCGGCGGAAGGACGTGGGTGGTGACCGCGGCGGCCGCCGTCAGGTTGACGTCGAGGACGCGTTGCCACGCCGCGGGATCGGCGGCATCGGCGGGCGCCCAGTCGAAGACGCCGGCCGCGTACACCACGACGCTCAACCGGCCACGGCCGGACAGGGCGGCCACCGTACGGCGCAGGTCGCCGGGATCGGTGACGTCGACCGTGTCGACGAAGCAGCCGGGCGCGGAGCCCCGGCAGAGTGTCGCGGTCCGGTGCAGGCGATCGCGGTCGCGGCCCCACAGGCTCAGCGACATGCCCTGGCCGGCCAGCTCGACGGCGATGTCCCGGCCGATGTCGCTGGACGCCCCGATCACGAGCGCGTGAGCATCATCCATGCCGACAGCATGGCCTA
>NZ_CAKUCL010000407.1 GCF_934643405.1 uncultured Actinoplanes sp. | reverse complement strand
CGGATGCGCCCGGCGTACCGCGCCTCGATCTCTGCGTTGTGTTCCTTGCCGCCGGGCACGTTGTCCGACAGGTAGACCGGCGGGGTGATCCCCGCCGCGAGCAGACGCGCGACCACCTCGGTGACGATCTGCTGGGCCAGCAGCGCCGCGGTGATCGAGGACACGGCGCCGACCGCGCCGCCGCCGGGCAGCGGGAGCGTCGCGTCGCCGTACGGGGCGCCGTTGTCCAGCACCACGTCGGCGATGTCGCCGAGCTTCCGGCCGCCCGGGTGCCGGGAGTCCACCCGCGCCGAGTGCGCCGCCGAGGTGATCGCGATCAGCGGGTGGCCGCGTTCCTTGACCAGCAGCGCCATCTCGACGACCGCGCCGTTGACGCCGGAGTTCGAGGCGATGACGAACGCGTCGTCCGGCTTCACCGGGGCCAGCTCGTACAGCCGGTGCGCGATCTGCGGGTTGCGCTCGATCGCGGGGTCGGCCAGGGCGTCGAGCGGCTCACCGCCGTACAGGACGATGTCGCGCAGGGCGATCCGGTTGGTCGGGACCAGGCCGCCGGCCCGGCCGGCGATCTCCATGGCGAGGGCCTCGGAGTGCCCGCAGCCGAAGGCCTGGATCACGCCACCGTTGCCGACGGTCTCGGCGAGAATGTCCGCGGCTCTGCCTTTCTCCTCCGTCTGGCCGGCGCCGACCCGGTCGACGGCAGCCTGGATGCGGGTCAGGTAGTCGTTACTGCTGACGCTCACTACGTCCTCGCTTACGGGTCGGGATCTTCTCGGGCAGCCGGTGGGCGTCCACGGCACGCACGGTGAGTTCAAGGGCGTCTTTCGTACGCTCGTAGGTGCGCTGGGCCACGGCGACGTAGATGAGGTCGAGCACCAGCAGCTGCGAGTGCAGGGCGGAGAGGGCGGCCAGCCGGAACGTGGTCTCCTGGATCGCGGTGGTG
Source organism: uncultured Actinoplanes sp. (assembly GCF_934643405.1). Taxonomy (GTDB): domain Bacteria; phylum Actinomycetota; class Actinomycetes; order Mycobacteriales; family Micromonosporaceae; genus Actinoplanes. The sequence goes on along the minus strand of NZ_CAKUCL010000407.1, from coordinate 2,712 downwards.
AAGACGACGTCGGCCACCTCGGCCAGCGGTGACCGGCTGTAACTGGTGACCGCGACGGTGAGCGCGCCGTGGTCGGCCGCCTCGGCGAGCGTCTCGATGACCTCCCGCGTGCGGCCCGAGTGGGACAGCCCGATCGCCACGTCGCCGGGCAGCAGCAGGGCCGCGTTGGTCAGCGCGGTGTGCGAGTCGGTGCGGTGCCAGACCGGCACCCGGATGCGTTCGAGGCGGAACGCCATCTCGCGGGCGGCGGTGCCGGAACTGCCCAGCCCGAAGAGCTCCACCCGCTTCGCGCCGGCGATCGCGGCCGCCACCCGGTCGACCGCGGCCACGTCGAGACCGGCCGCGGTGCCCTGGATGGCCCGGGTGTCCGCGGCGGTGACCACGCCGAGCACGTCGGTCAGCGGGTCCTCCGGGGCGATGTCGCCGGAGATGTCGGTCTCCCAGCGGGCCTGCTCGGCGCGCCCGGTCTCGGTGGCGATCGCGACCCGCAGGTTGGCGTAGCCCTTGAAACCCAGCGTGCGGCTGAACCGGGTCACCGTGGCCGTGCTCGTGCCGGACCGTTCGGCGAGGTCCACGATGCTGGCGTGGGCCGCGGTCTCCGGGTCGGCCAGGATCGTCTCGGCGATCCGCGCCAGGGCCTCCGGCATCTGCGGGCCCTCGATCCGCAGGCGTCCGAGAAGGCCGCCGCTCTCACCCGTCACGTCGGTCATCCTTTTCATCGATTGCTGTTGCCGATGAAAATTACGACCACTCCGCGGGGTAGTCAACAACTCTTTTCCATGTTTCGATCTCGCCATGGATTTGGTCGTGGGGGTGGACGCGGGCGGGACCGGATCGAGGGCGGTCGTTGCCACGGTGCGCGGCGAGATCGTCGGGCGGGGGAGCGCCGGGCCGGGAAACCCGTTGTCCGCCGGGCCTGCCGCCGCGGCCGCCGCCGTGGCCGCCGCCGTCGGCGAGGCGCTCGCGGGTCTCTGCCCGGCGTCCGTCGTGCGGGGCGTGCTGGGGATCGCCGGGCCGGCCACCACCGCACAGTTCGCCCCGGCCTGGGCCGAGGCCGGGCTGAGCTGTCCGATGCGGGTGGTCGGCGACGTGGTGACGGCGTTCGCGTCGGGATCCCCGGCGCCGGCCGGCCGGGTGCTGATCGCGGGCACCGGGGCGATCGCGGCGGCCGTCCGGGGGACGTCCGTGGTGCGTACGGCGGACGGGCTCGGCTGGCTCCTCGGCGACGAGGGCTCGGGCCGCTGGATCGGCCTGCGGGCGGTCAGGGCGGCCGTCCGGGACTGGTCGTCACCCTTCGCCGCGGCCGTCGCCACCCGGGCCGGCGCGCCGTCGGTGGACGCGATGGTGGCGTGGGCGCACGGACTGCCGCTGACCCAGATCGGCGGCCTGGCGCCGCTGGTGTGCCGGCTGGCCGCCCAGGCCGACCCGCACGCCCGAGCCATCGTCGCCGAGGCCGTCGGCTGTCTGATCCGGACGCTGGACGAGCTGGACGCGTCCGGCCCGGTGGTCCTCGGCGGCGGGCTCCTGACCGCCGGCACGCCGGTGCGGGCGGGGGTGTCGGCGGTCCTGCGATCACGCGGGGTGGTGGCGCTGACCGCCCGGGACCCCGCCCTCGGCGCGGCGCGGCTCGCCGGTCAGGAGGCCACCTCGTAGCTCAGGTAGACCACCCCGCCGGCGAATCGGCGCTGGTCGGACAGCCGCAGCTTGGCGCGGAGGCGGCCGGGCAGGGCGGGCCGGCCCGCGCCGACGATCACCGGGTTGACGAGCAGCCGGATCTCGTCGACCAGACCGGCCCGCAACGCGTGCGCCGCCAGCTCGGCGCCGCCGATGCTGAGGTCACGCTGCGTGGCTTTCTTCAGCTCACGCACCGTGTCCGGGTCGAAGGCGGGCTCGATGCGGGTGCGGGCGCTGCCGACCGTCGTCAGCGTCGTCGAGTAGACGATCTTGTCGGCGGCCCGCCAGAGCTCGGCGTAGTCGCGCTCGACCTGCGGTCCCTGCGACGCCGTCTCCCAGTAGACCATCGTCTCGTAGAGGCGCCGGCCGTACAGGTAGGTGCCGACCGGCCGTTCCAGCTCGTTGACGAACGCGTGCACCTCGGGATCCGGCGCGGCCCAGCCGAAATCGCCGTTCTCGTCGGCGATGTAGCCGTCCAGCGAGGTGATCGCGGTGTGGATGAGCCTGGCCATGCTGATCTCCCGTCGTCGCGCCCTGCCGAGAACACTAAAGGGCGCCGGCCACGCGTCACGACGCCACCGTCACGCTCCGGCGTGGCAGGCTGATCTCCGTGACGGCGACGTGCGTGACCCGAAGCTGCACCACCGGCTGGGGCGACTGGATCCATGGGGAGTTGTGGCTGCTGCCGCATGCTCTCGTACGCCGCCGGCTCTCCTTCGCCGCGACCCAGGCCAACCGGTACGGCCCGACGGTCGCCTTTCCGCTGCCCGAGGCCGACCCGGCGTCGTTCGTGGCCGCCGACATCCTGGCCGCCCACCGCACCAACAGGTTCCTGCCGTTCGCCGCCGTCGCGAAGGCCCAGCTGTTCCGCGGCTTCACCGCGCACGGCCTGGTCCTGACCACGACCGGCGGCGCCCGCCACAAACTCCTGTGGCTGACCGCCGACCCGGCCCACGCCTACCTCTCCGACGCCCTGCCGTCGCTGCTCGCCGAACGCCTGCTGTTCTGATCGGCCGGCCACTCTGGTCGGCCGGCCAC
>NZ_CAKUCL010000406.1 GCF_934643405.1 uncultured Actinoplanes sp. | reverse complement strand
GCAGCGCCATCGCGGTCTCGGACCGCACTGCCCGCAGCGCCATCGCGGTCTCGGACCGCACTGCCCGCAGCGCCACCGCGGCCTTGGACCGCACTGCCCGCAGCGCCACCGCAGCCTCGGGCCGCACTCCTCTGCGCCAACCCGACCGCGCCGCAGCCACGCCCGCGCCGCCTCCGCGACCGGCCTTTCCAGAGCATCGGCCCTCGCCGCCGCTCCCGGCCCGCCCCGCCGGCTTGGCCGCAGCGCTGACTCAGCCGCGCCCATCCCGGCGAACCGGTCAGCCAACCGCCGAAGCTATGCAGTTGTAGCGGACGAGACGCCCATCAGCAGCCGCAAGCGCCGCCACAACAGCCGCCGCCCCCGCCGCCCGCGGCCGGGCTGGGAGCACCGGCACCACCACGGCCCATGACGGCGACAGTGGACAGCAGCTTGACGGTGTCGTCGTGCCCCTGCGGACAGGTCGTAGGCGCGGACGCCTCCCGCATCGGGCGGTTGACCTCGAAGGTGTCGCCGCAGGCGCGGCACCGGAACTCGTAACGCGGCATGGGAAAAGACTAGGCCTCGGGTACGACAAAAACGCACCCGGCGTGTCGTTCCGGCGATTTATCCACAGCTGTCAACGCGGCCGCCCGGCGCGTGCCGGGGCTGGGTATTGTCGGTCGCGTGACGGAGGGGCAGGAGAAACCGGTAGGCCGACCCACCTTGCGCGCCGCAGCGCCGCACCAGGGCGGCCCGCTGGGCAGCTCCGGCGCTGCCCCAGACCAGGCCGCCTCGGCAGCGGGCACCGGCCAGACCCCGAAGTCACCCACGCCTGCGCAGGCGACCCCAGCGCCGACAGACTCACCGACTACCCCGCCACGGCAGCGCACCGCCGAGACAGCAAACGATCAGTCGGGGTTCGCCGGAGCTACACCCGCGCGCACAGACCAGACACCGCCCGCCGCAGCCACGTCCGCGCCGCCGAAAGACCAGACCCCCTCTACCGCTGCCGCGCCCACGCCGCCGAAAGACCAGACCCCCTCTGCCGCTGCCGCGCCCACGCCGCCGAAAGACCAGACCCTCTCTACCGCAGCCACGCCCGCGCCCGACCAGACTGCGTCGGCGGAAGCTCTGGCCGCCGGAGAAAAGAAGTCGTCCGGCGCAGCGGGTCCGGCACCGGCAGAAACTCAACCGGCGCCGGTGGCCGACAAATCGGATATGAGCGCCTCCGGCGAGGGCGGGGCGCGAAGTGGGGGCAAGAGCTCAACCAGCGCCGAGCCGGAAGAGGCGGCCGGCGCCCGAATAGAAGGCGGCGCGACGAACGAGGCGCCCGCGAAGACCGGTGCCGACTCGGGCGGTAACGCGGCGAAAGCGGCCCCGAGCCCCGGCAGCGCTGGGACGATCAACGGTGTGGCGAACGGAGCACCGGCGGCCGGCAGCGCGGGAACCGGCGGCGGGGCGAACGGGACTCCGGACGCTGCGGGGGACGGCACGGCGGCAAGCGGCACGGCTGGGAACGGCTCGGTGGCGAGCGGCACGGCGGCAAGCGACACAGCTGGAAACGGCCCGGGGGCAAGCGGCTCGGCGGCCAACGGCCCGGCAGCAACCGGCACGGCGGCCAACGGCCCGGCTGCGAACGGCACGGCTGCGAACGGTGCGGCTGCGGCCGCCGGTGTGGCTGCGGCCGGTGGCGGCGCCGACGGGAAGCCGCGGCACCTTCGGCGGGCCAGTCCGCTGCAGGCAGTCAAGCGCGCCGGGCAGAGCACCTCCGCCTGGGCCAAGCGGCCCAGTGGGCGCCTCATCCTTCCGGCGATCGTCGCGGTCCTGCTTCTCGGGGCGGCCGGCACCGCGGGGGCCTACCTCGTGCCTCAGGCTCTCCAAGCGCCCGCTTCGCCCAGCGCCACCCCGGCCTTCCCGCTCGATGCGAGCGGGGCGCCGCTGCCCCCGCCGTCGGCCAGCCTCCCGGTGGGGGCGGTTCCCAGCGGGCCGGGGCTCCCGGTTCAGTCGGGGCTTCCGACCACCGGCGGGACCACCCAGAACACCCAGAACACTCAGAACACCCAGACCAACCAGCCTGCCCAGCCCACGGCCACCGGCGGACGACCGGCCGATGTCCTGGCCGGCTGGGCCCAGCAGGTGGGAACACGCTCGGGCATTCCGGTCGTGGCGGTTCAGGCCTATGGGTACGCCGAACTCGTCCTGGCACGGACCATGCCGTCCTGCCACCTCAGCTGGACGACCCTGGCGGCCATCGGCAAGGTCGAGTCGGCGCACGGGAGCTACAAGAATTCTGTACTCGGGGCCGACGGGACCGTGCAGCCGCCGATCTACGGGCTGCCGCTGGACGGCAAGGGTGGGCGGCAGCTGATCCGGGACACCGATCAAGGGACGCTGGACCAGGATCCGACGTATGACCGGGCGATCGGGCCCCTGCAGTTCATCCCGGCCACCTGGCTCGCCTACAAGGTGGACGCGGACAACAACGGCGCCGCGGATCCCAATGATATTGACGATGCGGCGCTGACCGCGGCTACTTATCTCTGTCAGGGCGGTCGGGACATGTCCAAGCCCGACTCGTGGTGGGACGCGATTCTTTCCTATAACGCGGTGCGACCTTATGCGCAGAAGGTGTTCGACGCGGCCAACGAGTACGGGCAGCTGAGCCGGGGATGAGGGGGTGCCGGCCGGTCAACGGATAGTGACGAGCCCTACACATTTACGTTCGGAGCACTTCCCAGGAGGAACGGTTACCGGCAAGCTGTACGGGTGAGGGTGCGTGAATGGGACCCCCGGTCAGCGTCGGCGGGGGAGATCCGATCGCTCGTGGAGACGGTGAACGCGGCGCTGGCCGTGGATCTGCCGGATGATCCACCGTGGCAGGACGTGCAGGTGCGGGAGTACCTTGCCGAGACCATGCCGGGCGAGCGCCGGATCAGCTGGGTCGCCGAGGACGACCGGCTGCCCGAGGGCGAGAGCGACATCTTCGCGCACGTCAGCATGCTCCTGCTGGGCGACATCGGGGTGCTGGACGTGCTGGTCCGGCCCGATCTTCGACGACGCGGACTGGGCAGCCAGCTGGTGGCGTTCGCGGCCCGCCGGGCGTACCTGGAAGGTTTCTCCTCGATCGGTGTGGAGGCGATCGGCGGCACCCCGGCCAGCGCGTTCTACGAGGCGCTGGGCTTCGAGCGGGAGTACGTCGAGACGCGCAGCGTGCTCAACCTCGACGCGGTCGACTGGCCCGCCCTCGGCGACATGTCCACCAGCATCGGCCCCGGCTATCGCATCGAATTCCATCCCGGCGGGCCGCCGGAGGCGCTTCTCGAGCCGTACGCGCAAGCAAAGCTCGAAGCGCAGGACGACGACGACGATCTCGACCTCGCACCCCGCTCGTCCGACCCGCAACGGCTCCGCGATTCGCTGAACACGCTGCACAAGCGGGGTTTGAAGCCGTACATCGTGCTCGCCATCCACGAGTCGTCAGGCACCGTCGCCGGGCTCACCGAGGTTGTCGTGCCGGCGCAGCACCCGGAACGCGCCGACCAGTACGACACCATCGTCGTCCGGGAGCATCGCGGCTACGGCATCGACCGCGCGATCAAGGCGCGCATGCTGTTCGAGCTGCGTGCCGCCGAGCCGGGGCTGCGCGAGGTGCAGACCTGGAACGCGCAGCACAACGAGTCCATGCTCAAGGTCAACGCCGAGCT
>NZ_CAKUCL010000405.1 GCF_934643405.1 uncultured Actinoplanes sp. | reverse complement strand
TTCCCGTCCTCCCGCAGGTGCGGCTGCAGCTTCATCCAGTTCTCGATGCGCAGCTGCTCCTCGCGCCCCTCCTTGACCGCCTGCGTCCACTCGGCCCGGCGGGCCTTGTCCACGCGGTACGACGAGGGCATCGCGCCGGGCGCGACGATCGGCATCTTGCCGGCGGCCTTGCGCGCCTCGAGCATCTTGCGGCCGTTCGGGCCGAGCGGCGCGGCCATGACCTTCTCGCGCATCTTGAGGATCGCGTCGATCAGCATCTCCGGCCGCGGCGGGCAACCGGGCAGGTAGATGTCGACCGGGACGATGTGGTCCACGCCCTGCACGATGGCGTAGTTGTTGAACATGCCGCCGGACGACGCGCAGACACCCATGGAGATCACGGAGCGCGGCTCGGGCATCTGGTCGTAGATCTGCCGGACGACCGGGGCCATCTTCTGGCTCACCCGGCCCGCGACGATCATCAGGTCGGCCTGCCGGGGCGAGGCGCGGAAGACCTCCATGCCCCAGCGGCCCAGGTCGTAGTGCGGGCCGCCGGCGGCCATCATCTCGATGGCGCAGCACGCCAGGCCGAAGGTCGCGCCCCAGAACGAGGACTTACGGGCCCAGTTGGAAAGTTTCTCGACGGACGTCAGCAGAATGCCGGACGGCAGCTTCTCTTCGATACCCATGACGCTGTGTCTCCCTGTTCCAGACCAAGAACCCCGGGATCAGTCCCAGTTGAGGCCGCCGCGTCGCCACACGTACGTGTAGGCGATGAAGACGGTGACGATGAACAGGACCATCTCCACGAACCCGAACATGCCGAGCGCCCCGAAGGACACGGCCCACGGGTAGAGGAAGATGGTCTCGATGTCGAAGACGATGAAGAGCATCGCGGTCAGGTAGAACTTCACCGGGAAACGGCCGCCGCCGATCGGCTGCGGCGCCGGCTCGATGCCGCACTCGTAGGCGTCGAGCTTGGCGCGGTTGTACCGCTTCGGGCCGACGATCGGCGCGATGGACACGGAGAACAGCGCGAAGAGCGCACCGAGGATCAGTAACCCGACGATCGGGACGTAAGGGTTGATCGTCATAGCCTCTCCTGCCGAAGTGTTAGCCGGTTCACACTATTAATCCGCTGGGGTCTTGCGTCGACCGGGGTCGTCGTGGTGGTCATACGGGGCCGGCCGGGCATGCCCTCCCGGCCCTCGCTTCGCTCGGTGCAGTCGGTCATACCGCCGGAGCCACCTTTGCCAGGCCGTTGATGATGCGGTCCATGGCGTCGCCGCCACGGGGGTCCGTCAGGTTGGCCAGCAGCTTCAGGACGAACCTCATCAGGGTCGGGTGCGGCATGCCGTGCTTGGTGGCGATCTTCATGATCTGCGGATTTCCGATCAACTTCACGAATACCCCACCGAGGCGGTAGTAGCCGCCGAAACGCAGGCTCAGCTCCGACGGATATGCCCGCAGAGCGCGTTCCCGATCCGGTCCGGCGGGCCGGGCAAGGGCCTGGACGGCAACCTCCGCAGCCAGTTCGCCGGACTCCATGGCGTACGCAATGCCCTCGCCGTTCATCGGGTTGACCATGCCGCCGGAGTCGCCGACGAGCATCAGGCCCCGCGTGTAGTGCGGCACCCGGTTGAAGCCCATCGGCAGCGCGGCGCCCAGGATCGGGCCCTCGGCGTTGGCCTCGTCGCGCATGCCCCAGTCGTCGGGGGTGCCGGCCAGCCAGTCGGTCAGCATCGCGCGGTAGTTGGTCTTGCCGAAGGCGCTGGACGAGTTGAGGATGCCGAGGCCCACGTTGACCCGGCCGTCGCCCATCCCGAAGATCCAGCCGTAGCCCGGCAGCAGCCGCTCCCGGTCCTGCGAGCTGCGCAGCTCGAGCCAGGACTCCAGGTAGTCGTCGTCGGAGCGGACCGCCGAGCGGTAGTAGCGACGCACCGCGACGCCGATCGGCCGGTCGTCCCGCTTGGCCAGGCCCATGGCGAGGGGCAGCTTGCCGGAGACGCCGTCGGCGGCGACGACCAGCGGGGCACGGAACACGGCCGGTTCTTTATCCAAACCTGTCTTCGCCGTGACGCCGATCGCGTTTCCTTCGTCGTCCAGGACCGGCCCGGTAACGTTGACACCGGTGCGGAGCAGGGCACCGGCTTCGACCGCACGACGTGCCAGCATGTCGTCGAAGTCGAGCCGGGTGCGCACCAGGCCGTAATTGGGGAAGCTGGCGAGGTCGGGCCAGTCCAGTTCCAGCCGGACCCCGCCGCCGATCACCCGAAGACCCTTGTTGTGCAGCCAGCCGGCTTTCTCGGAGGTGTCCACACCCATCCGGACCAGCTGGCGTACGGCGCGTGGGGTGAGACCGTCACCGCACACCTTCTCGCGCGGGAACTCGGTCTTCTCCAGCAGCAGGACGCGCAGGCCGTGCCGCGCCATGTGGTACGCCGCTGCGGATCCGCCAGGACCCGCACCGACGACGATCACATCGGCTTCGTCGGCGATGGGCCCGGCTGCTCTTGTGTTGTCCACGGCACACCTCCGTCTCGTGTGCGCTCGTGAAACAGTTCACAAGCGCACCCAGATCGGAGTCTAAGACGGCCATCGAAACCCGTTCGGGTTAGGGAACCCTAACTGGTCCGCGCCGGTGAATTGCCCGATCCGCTGTCTGACAACGCCCGCTCCGCCACATCGCGGGCATCTCCCTCCAGGTATTCCCGAAACGTACCGCCCATTGCCCGGTCAAGCGCGACGATCAGCTCATCTACCAGGTCCTGGGCCAGTTCCGGATCCTCCGCGGCCACCATCCGGATGCGGGTGGCCAGCTCCATGCTCCGGCGTTCTCCGGCGTCCCGGTCATCGATGGCGATGTCGATGTCAGTGTCCTCAAGATGCCCGAAGGTTGTCATGAGCAGAGCAAAACAGGAGACATAGGCTACATGTGGGCCTTTGACCGGTTTATCCCCTTGTCGCGCGATGGAGAGCGACGACGCCGCCGGTCAGATTCCGCCAGCCGACCCGGGTCCACGGACCCGAGGCGGCGATCTTCGCGGCGAGTCCTTCCTGGTCAGGCCACTCGTGGATGGATTCGGCGAGATAGACGTACGCGTCCGGGTTGCTCGCCACGCGCCGCGCCACCGCGGGCAGCGATCGCATGAGGTACTGCAGGTAGATCGTGCGGAACGCCACATTTGTCGGGTGGCTGAACTCACAGATGACGAGCCGGCCACCGGGCCTGGTGACACGCCCCAGCTCCCGGAGCGCCGCCTCGGTGTCGACCACGTTGCGCAGCGCGAAGGAGATCGTCACCGCGTCGAAGGCGTCGTCGGCGAACGGCAGCTTCAGCGCATCCCCGGCCAGCAGCGACACCTCGGGCCGCTGACGGCGGCCGGCGCGGAGCATGCCGATCGACAGGTCGGCGCCGATCGCGATCGCGCCGGACCGGCCCAGCTCCTCGGTGGAGACCCCGGTGCCGGCGCCGACGTCGAGCACCCGCTCGCCCGGACGCAGACCGAGGGCCGCCCGGGTCGCGCGGCGCCATCCGCGGTCCTGCCCGAAGGCGAGAACCGTGTTCGTCAGGTCGTACCGCTCGGCCACGCCGTCGAACATCTCGGCGATCTCGTGCGGCTCCTTGCCCAGATCTGCGCGCGTCACGGCAACCACTCTGCCACTCATGCTCAGGCGCTCCGAAGGCCGCCCGCCCGGCGGGCGGATGGCGCACAGGCCGCCCGCC
>NZ_CAKUCL010000404.1 GCF_934643405.1 uncultured Actinoplanes sp. | reverse complement strand
GAGTCGATCTCCGCCAAGCTGGGCGACTCTCGCAAATCGGATTCTGAGCTTAAGTCCGACTCAGTGTCGAGCGTCGAGGCCGCGCGCCTGTCGGACGCCGCGCCGAGCTCAAAGGCCACACCCAGCGCGGAGGCCACACCCAGCGCAGAGGCCACACCCAGCGCAGAGGCCACAGCCAGCGCAGAGGCCACACCCAGCGCAGAGGCCACACCCGAGACGGACGCCCCCGAGACGGCGTCCGACACTGAAGCCTCGCCCGAACCGAACGCGTCGCCCGGCGCAGAGGGGACGCCCGCGTCGGAGACCGAGACCGAGGCCGGGTCCAGTTCGAAGGCGTCTGGGGCGGGCACCGCTGCTGAGACGGACGCCGCGCCCTTGCCGACCAGCGCCAACGAGCCGGAGCCTGGCTCGCCCGCTGACCCCAAGCCGTCGGATCCGCGGCCGCGCGATCCGGGACCCGGCGATCCCGAACCCTCGCGGCCCAGCCCGGGCGATCCGAAGCCGTCCGACCCGGAACCGTCCGAGCCCTCGCCCGGCGAGCCCCGCCCGGGCGATCCGCGGCCCGGTGAGCCACGGCCCGGTGAGCCGCGCCCGGAGCCGGGCAAGCCGGAACCGCCCAGGCCCGGCCCCGGCCGTCCTGAACCTTCGCGGCCGGAGCCCGGCCGTCCCGAGCCCGACCAGCCGGAACCCGGACGCCCGGTGCCGGCTCCGCCTCGGCCCGAGCCCGGCCGTCCGGAGCCGGGAAACCCTGAGCCGATCCGGCCGCCGGACCCCTTCCCGGCGCCGCCGTCGCCGAGCCCGGTCCCCGGCCCGACACCCGGCCCGTTCCGGCCGCCCGCGCCCACGCCGGGTCCAGGCCCCGGCCCGACGCCCGGACCGGGACCGACGCCCGGACCAGGACCCACCCCCGGACCAGGACCCACGCCCCGACCTGGGCCGACGCCCGGACCAGGGCCGACGCCTGGGCCGGTGCCGAGCCCGGTTCCGCCGGGGCCGGTTCCGCCGGGGCCCGGGCCGGATCCGGTACCGCCTGGGCCTGGGCCCTCGCCCGTGCCTCCCGGGCCCGACCCGTTCCCGGTGCCGCCCGGCCCCGGGCCCAGCCCCGTGCCCAACCCGCCGGGTCCGAGCCCGGTTCCGGGCCCGCCCGCACCGATCTTCCCGCCGCCCCCGACCATTCCTTCCGGGGGACGGCCGTATCAAAACGCATCGACCGGCGCGTCCTCCGGGACGACAACCCGGCCGGCCGACTCCACGGAGACACAGACCATGAACACCCCCGGCCCGATCGAGACCCAGCCCATCAGCACCGCGGGGCCGATCGAGACCCAGCCGATGACCACCGCCGACCCGACCGAGACCCAGCCCATGCAGCTCGGGAACTCGACTCGCGGGCGCATCGTCACCGGCGGCGGCGCGCTGTCCAACGGCAACGATTCCGGCGGCAACGGCCTGCCGGCGTACACAATGCCCCCGGCAACCGGATCGCGGCCTCAGGCCACCCCGTTCGGGGTCGGCGGTTCGGGTCCAAGTGGATCGCCGTTCGGTTCGCGGTCCACGTCGACCGCACCGCATGGCCAGCATCCCGCCGAGGATGATCCGAACGCCACCATCGCCGTGCCGCAGCAGCGCCATGTGGCTGGTGGCACCGTCTACGGCACCGGCGGGTACGACGTGATCGACATGACAGTGCCGGTCTCGACGGGCAACCCGGCCGTGGAGAACTCCGGGTCACTGACCGGCCACATCCTCGCGCAGGGCTGGCGTGACGAGATCGTGGACCGGCGCCGCAGCAACATCAAGGTGGCCGTCGCGATGCTGGTGGTGCTGGGGCTGCTGGTGACGGTCAGCCTGGTGTTCCTGCTCACCGCGGGTAGCGCGTTCACCGACATGATCTCCAAGATGTTCAGCTGAGTTTGTCGAACGCAGCGTGAGCACCTAAGCTTGCGCAGTTGCGCCGAGGGGTGAGCCTGCCCACTACCGGCGCGGAATGCGGTCGGCGTCCGAAACGTTGAGCCGTACACTTATGACAGTTATTGACGCGGCGTGCCTTCACGGAGCACGCCACGGGCGTTCTTGCGGGCATTTCAGCGGCCGGCTCTCGGCAGCCGCGGCGGGCCATTCGCGAGCATGCGCCCCCGTAGAGAGGTTCTCTTGACCACTTTCGCTGACCCCAGCACGTTCCCGTCCGTTTTCGAAACCCCCGAAACGACCGACGCCACCGAGACCACGAACGCACCGGAGGCAACCGCGACCGGCACCGACCCGGAGATCCAGCCGGAGATCCAGGCCGAGGCCGAAGCTGACGCGACGGCCGAGGCCGACGCCACGGGCGAGACGGAGATCGAGATCAAGCTGCCGACCTTCGCCGAGCTCGGGCTGCCGAACGAGCTGGTGCGCGTCCTCAACCGGGAGGGCATCACCACCCCGTTCGAGATCCAGGCGGCGACCATGCCGGACGCCCTGGCCGGCCGCGACGTCCTCGGCCGCGGCCAGACCGGCTCCGGCAAGACGCTGGCGTTCGGCCTGCCGCTGCTGGCCCGGGTTGCGCAGGGTGGCCGCGCTCGTCCGCACCACCCGAAGGCGCTCATCCTGGTGCCGACGCGCGAGCTGGCCATGCAGGTCGCCGACGCGCTGATGCCGCTGGGCCGTTCGGTCGGCGTGTTCCTGAAGACCGCGGTCGGCGGTGTGCCGTACGACCGGCAGATGGACGCGCTGCGCCGCGGCGTCGAGGTGATGGTGGCGACGCCGGGCCGGCTCGCCGACCTGATCGAGCGTGGCGCCTGCAAGCTCGACGACATCGAGGTCACCGTCCTGGACGAGGCGGACCAGATGGCCGACATGGGCTTCCTGCCCGAGGTCACCGAGCTGCTCGCCAAGACGCCCGCCGACGCGCAGCGGCTGCTGTTCTCCGCCACTCTGGACGGCGACGTCGACACCCTGGTCAAGCGGTTCATGCACGACCCGGTGACGCACTCGACCGCTCCGGCCGAGGCGAGCGTTTCCACCATGGACCACCACCTGCTGCTGATCCCGCCGCACGACAAGTTCCCGATCACCGCCTCGATCGCCAACCGTGAGGGCAAGACCATCGTCTTCGCCCGCACGCAGATGGGCGTCGACCGGCTGGTCGAGCAGCTGGCCGCGGTCGGCGTCCGCGCCGGCGCGCTGCACGGCGGCAAGACCCAGCGGGTACGCACCCGGACCCTGGCCGAGTTCAAGGAGGGTCGCACGAACGTGCTGGTGGCGACCGACGTGGCCGCCCGCGGCATCCACGTCGACGGCATCTCGCTGGTCGTGCACGTGGACCCGCCGAAGGACCCGAAGGACTACCTGCACCGGGCCGGTCGCACCGCCCGGGCCGGCGAGTCCGGCGCGGTGGTCACGCTGGTGCTGCCCAAGCAGCGTCGCAGCACCCAGGCGATGATGGGCAAGGCCGGTGTCGCTCCGGGCGAGGTCCGCGTCCGCCTCGGCGACGCGAAGCTGGCGGAGATCACCGGCGCCCGCGAGCCCAGCGGCGTGCCGGTGGTCGAGGAGCCGGAGCCCCGTCGCGAGCCCCGTCGGGGTGGCGGCCGCTTCGGCGACCGTCCCCGCGGATCCTGGGGTGACCGGCGTGGTGACCGCGGTGACCGTCCGCAGCGTTCGTACGGTGACCGTCCGTCCGGCGACCGGGCCGGCCAAAGCGACCGGGCCGGCCAAAGCGACCGGGGCGGCTACGGCGACCGCGGTGG
>NZ_CAKUCL010000403.1 GCF_934643405.1 uncultured Actinoplanes sp. | reverse complement strand
CCCGGGGACCGGCCCGACCCCCGGCCCGGCGGCCGCCACGCCGGCGGCGGATGCCGCCGGCGCTGCCGTGCCCGCCGGCCCCCGAACGCCGGCGGGCACGCAAACGGCGTGCCGGCTGCGGATGAGCGTGGACGACCTCGGCTGGCCGGTCATGGTCCTCGGGGTGCTGGGCGTGCCCTTCACCATCGAGTCCCCACCGGACCTGCGCGAACGCGTCCGCGCAGCAGGCGAGACCCTGCTCCGCGGTGCTGCCTGACCAGGTCTCCCACCGGCAAGGCATGGTTCGCACGGATCGGCGCCCCCGTGGCGCCGATCCGCACGAGGGAAGCTATCGGCCACCTCTGACAGTTTCACCGAGCACCTAAGCCGTCCCTTATATAAGAATCCACGAAATCCCGACCGTGTCCCGGTGCCCCAACGGGCCGCCCGGCGGGCGAGCAGCGAGCGCCGAAAATCCGCCACGCTGGCTTCCCGGTATCGACCGGGCGTGCTTCGCGGGACCGGCGAAAAATGTCGTACGCCCCGGGAAGAATGAGCCGCATGACGATCCTCGGTGCGATCTCTCTGCCGCAGAACCCTCCGGAGACTCTCCGCGACATCGCCCGCGCCGCCGACGAGGCCGGCCTCGAGGAGCTGTGGCTCTGGGAGGACTGCTTCCTCAGCGGCGGCATAGCGGCGGCTTCCGCGGCGCTGGCCTCCACGACCAATCTCAAGGTCGGCATCGGCATCATGCCGGTCCCGTTCCGCAACGTGGCGCTCTGTGCCATGGAGATCGCCACCCTGAGCCGCATGTTCGGCGACCGTGCCCTGCCCGGCATCGGTCACGGCGTACAGGACTGGATGGCCCAGGTCGGCGCCCGCGCCCAGTCCCCGCTCACGCTCCTCCGGGAGTACGGCACCACCCTGCGCTCCCTGCTCCACGGCGAGGTCGTCTCGGTCGAGGGCCGCTACGTGAAGCTCGACGCCGTGAGTCTCGACTGGCCACCGGCCACACCCCCTTCCCTGTACGTGGGAGCCACCGGCCCGAAAACGTTGGCCCTGGCCGGCGCGATCGGCGACGGCACCGTCCTGGCCGGTGGGACATCTCCCGCCGGCGTGGCCGACGCCAAGAAACACATAGCCGCGGCCGTCCCGCACGAGATCGTCGTCTTCGTCCTGGCCACCACCGGCGACGACGCAGCCGAGCGCCTGGCCACCACGGCCGCGAACTACGGCCAGCTCGACTACGCGGGCCTGGCCGGCACCGCGAAGGACATTGCCGAGGGCGTACGGGAGTTTGCCGAGGCCGGCGCCACAAAGGTGATCCTGCAGCCGGCCCCCGGCGAGCCCGACCCCGTGGCATACGTCCGCTTCGTAGCCGAGGAGGTCAGACCCCTCCTCAACTGATCCCCGCCGCCGCCGAGCGGGCGCAGCGGCTCAGCCGCCGAGGCGGCGTCCATGACGACACCGAGCCGGTGGCCAAAACAAGGCCAAGGGCGCGGGTCCGCCTCAACGGCGACCCGCGTCGGCCAGCCCTGCCGGCGACGGGCCCGGCGTCGGTCTGCCGTGCCGGCTTGCCGTCCGGGTTTGCGGCGTTGGGCCTCCGGTGCCGGCCTGCCGTCCGTCCCGGCCTGCGGTTTCGGGCTCCGACGCCCATTCCCGCCCCCGCGCCTCCACCCGGCGCGCGGTCGTTCCGGCTTGCGTCGGCCGCCTACCTTGTCCGTTATGCCTATTTCGTCGTACTTGAAAGAGCTTCGGGAAGAGGTCGGCACCCGGCTCCTCCTCCTGCCCGGAGTCTCGGCCGTGGTGATCGACGCTCGTGGGCGGGTGCTGCTCGCTCAAAGCGCCGACGACCGGCGGTGGGCGCTCATCGCCGGCGTCATGGAGCCCGGTGAGCAACCCGCCGAAGCCATCGTCCGGGAGGTCTACGAGGAGACCGCCGTCCACGTCGTCGTGGAGCGCGTCACCAGCGTGTTCACGCAGCCCGTGCACACGTACGCCAACGGCGATCGCTGTGAATATGTGGACATTGGCTTCCGGTGCCGGGTGGTTGGTGGGGAAGCTCGGGTCAACGACGACGAGTCGCTGGCGGTCGGGTGGTTCGAGCTGAGCGACCTGCCGCCGCTGGAGCAGTTGAGCCGGCATCGGATCGCGTGTGCGCTCCGGCCGGGGGACGCGGCCTGGTTCGGCACCCCCGGAGGGACGCAGGCGGGTTCGATAGCCTCAGGATGATCACGAGTGGGAGCAGGAGGCGGCCGGTGACGCGGTACGTGGCTATCGGGGACAGCTTCACCGAGGGGCTGGGCGACGGGCTTCCGGACGGGTCGGTCCGCGGCTGGGCGGACCTGGTCGCGGCCGGGCTGGCGGCGGGGGAGGGGCAACCCGTCCAGTACGCGAACTTCGCCGTTCGCGGGCGGCTGCTCGCACCGATCGTGAACGACCAGCTCGAGGCGGCGCTGGCGCTCGATCCGCGGCCCACGCTGCTGTCGCTGAACGGCGGCGGCAACGACATGATGCGACCCGGCGGGGACATGGCCCGGCTGGCGGCCCTCACCGAGCAGGCGATCCGGCGGTGCGCGGAGACGGGCGTACGGATGCTGCTCCTCAGTGGCGCCGACCCCTCGGACCGCCTGCCCTTCGGCAAGGTGATGCGCCGCCGCGGCGAGGCACTGACCGAACTGGTCAGGAAACTGCGCGACCGGTACGACCTGACGTTCGTCGACGTCTTCCACGACCGGGAGATCCGCCGTGCGCCGTACTGGTCCGCGGACCGGCTGCACCTCAACGCCGCCGGTCACCGCCGCGTCGCCGGCCTGGTCCTGACCGCGCTGGGGCACGAAACCGCGGCGCACGTCGTCGACCCCGGCCCCAACGAGACCCGCGGCGTGCTGGCCGAGGCCCGCTACTACCGCGAACACGTCCTGCCGTGGCTGCACCGCCGCGTCCGGGGCCGCTCGTCCGGCGACCACCGCACCGGCAAGTTCGAGGACTGGGTGCGGATCGAGCCCGCCCGCCAAGACCAGGAGCAGGGTGCGTACGGCGTGGACCGCGCCTAGAGCAGGGGACGCACGCGCACGTGGTCGTCGTGCCAGACGTCCCCGACCAGGAAGCGCTTCGTGCCGACCACCTCGAAACCGTGCTTGGTGTAGAAGCGGGCCGCTCGCACGTTCTGCTGGTTGACGCCCAGCCAGCAGAACTTCGCGCCGGTCGCGGCGGCCTCGGCCAGCGTGGCGTCCATCAGGGCCGACGCGACGCCCGAGCCGTGCCGGTCCCGTGCCACATAGAACTTGCTCAACTCGACGCTGACCGTCTCGTCGACCACCGCGGCCACGTCCGGATCGGTGATCGGGCCATCCACCAGCATCGAATACCCGACCGGTACGCCGTCGGCCTCCACCACCAGCACCACTCGAGCCGGATCGGCGAGGTATGCCGCGAAGGCGGCCGTCGAGAGGTTCTTGGCGACGAAGGCCGCGATGTCGTCCTCCAGCGTGCCGGGCGGGCAGGCCAGGCCGAACGTGCGGGCGGCCAGCTCGTGCAGGGAAGCGGCCTCGGAACTCAGAGCGCGACGCGTCGTGATCGACATGGAAACACAGTTTAAGGTTTTCCGATGGCACAGCTCGGCGACGTCATCCCGCTCCCCGCGTCGGTGCGACCGGACCCGGCCGCGAACTTCCCGCTGACCAGCGACGTAGCGGTGAGCGCACCACCCGGCGCCGAAACGTGGCTGCCGTTCCCCGCCCGCGACGACGGCAAGATCCGCATGATCCGCGAGGGAACCGGGAAGAGTGGGTCCTACCGCCTCGACATCACCCCGGACGGCGTGACCCTGCGCGCCCCCACCGACGAGGGCCTCTTCGCCGGCGCCCAGACGATCAAACAGCTGCTACCGCATCCCGGCGAATCGCAGTCGCGCC
>NZ_CAKUCL010000402.1 GCF_934643405.1 uncultured Actinoplanes sp. | reverse complement strand
CACCCGCCGCGCCCGCATCCGCCGTCGTCGCGCCCGCACCCGCACCGGCCGGGCCCGTACCCGCCGTCGTCGCGCCCGCACCCGCCGCGTCGGCACTCGCACCCGCCGCGCCTGCGCGCACCCCACTAAAGCCCGCACCTCTAGCGCCCGATTTATCGGGTTTTTCCGGGCGCAGGCCGGGGTCGGCGGACAGGGTCTCCGCCATCGCGGCGGCGTATTCCGGCCAGTCCGTCGCGCAGTGCAGCAGGCCGCCGATGCGCAGCCGGGTGCGCAGCAGCGCCACGTTGTCGGGACGGATCAGCCGGCGCTTGTGGTGCCGTGCCTTGGGCCACGGGTCCGGGAAGAAGACCCGGACGGCGTCCAGCGTTCCCGGCGCGATCCGGTGCACCAGTTCCATGGCGTCGCCGTGCGCCACCCGTACGTTGGTCAAGCCCTGCTCGCCGATCAGCGCGAGCAGATTGCCGATGCCCGGGGTGTGCACCTCCACGCCCAGCAGATCGCGACCCGGGTCGGCCGCGGCCGCCTGCGCGGTCGCCTCGCCCATGCCGAAGCCGATCTCCAGCACCACCGGCCGCGACCGGCCGAACAGCGCGGTCAGGTCGAGCGGTGACCGGTCGCCGTCCTCGACGTGCAGCCCGTACACCGGCCAGAGCGCGGCGTGGGCGTCGGCGTGCCGCGCGCTCATCCGCCCGCGGCGGGGATGGAACGTGCGGATGGGCGGGTGCGTCACGGTCTCGTTCATCGCGCAGCCAGTGTAGGTCGCCGTGGGGTCCCGGCCGCGACGGTGCCGGTCTACGCCGACACGTCGATCCGGGGTGTGCCGTGGCGGGTCAGCACGACGACCGCCTTCTCCAGGTGCTCGGCCAGCGGGTTGGGGCCGGAGGCGCGCTCGTAGCGCCGGTTGAGGTCCTTGAGGTAGACCGCAGTGACCTCCTGGCCGATCGCGAGCCGGCCCGCCGCCCGTTCCGCCGCCAGCGCCGCGGCGAAGCCGCTCCGGGCCGGCCGCGCCGGGTCGACGCGCTGGCCGGTCACCTCGAAGATCAGCGCGCGGTCGGCCGCGGTCAGGTGTTCGACGTCGGTGCGGGCGGCCGGCTTCTCGGCGCGCGGGGCGCGGTGCATGGGCGTGATCGGCGAGCGCGGCGTGCGCGCGAAGCCAAGGCCGGAGACGGTCATTCGCGTTCCCTCATGAATCGTGCGCCCTCAGTGGTGCTCACCGCCCCGATCGGCAGCAACCGGTGATCCGCTTAGCGCCTCGGCCTCATCGCGCCGGGCGCACGCTCGGCTGCGACCCGGCGTGGAACGGCACCCGCGAGCCGTCGGTGAGGCCGACGATCACGAGCCACGAGCCGCCGCCGATCTGAGCGGTCACCACCGCGTGCTTCGCGTCGACGTAGGCCATCTCGCGATCGAGCACGCCGCCGACCGTGCGCTTGGTCCTGGCAGCCACGTCGTACTCGACCAGGTGCACGGGCTCGTTCTCCGCCGCGGTCTCACCTTTCTGGTACGCCGTCCAGGCGAGCTTCGCCCCGTCCGCGCGCCACGTCGGCACCACGGCGAAGCCCTTATTCTGGCGACTGCCCCCGCCGTACGCCGCAACTGTCTGCTCGCCACCGGAAGCCACCGTCCCCACCGTGAGGCAGGCGTCGAAGATCGACTCGCAGTCGCCGCCGCGGAAGGCGATCCGGGTGCCGTCCGGCGACCAGGCCACCGCGTCGTCCGTGCTGAGCCGCTCGGTCAGCGAGGCGCTGGTCCGGGGCGTGGGCAGCGGCGGCTCGGCGGGCAGGTCCTCGGTGCGGCAGTCGCGCGGAAAAAGCACCTCGGGCTTCGCCGCCGTGCCGGTCACCGCGATCCGGTACACGCCCGGCCCGCCCGAGCAGGACAGGCTCGCGAAGGCGATCGACTTACCGTCCGGCGCCCAGGACGGGCCGGCCGCCGCGCGGGTGGTGAGGCGCCGCTTGGCCGAGCCGTCGGCGCGCATCACCCAGAGCTGGCCGGCCTTGAGGAAGGCCAGTTGCGTCCCGTCGGGCGACCAGCGGGGCCGGGCATAGCCGCCACCCCTGGTCAGCCGCGTCTCCGTGGCCCCCCCGCTGACGTAGATGTCACCGCCACGAACGTACGCGACAAGGCTTTTCTCCCCCTTTGCCTGCGCGGTGGCCGGGTGAGCGCCCACGCTCAGCGCGATGCTCGCCGCGGTGACCGCGATCCGCGTGAAGATCCCCATGACGAACGCCCCCCGACGCGTCGGTGCTGCCTACACCGAGAAGGATCGTCGCTACCGTTTCGCACCTAAGAGATTCCCCGCGTGAAACCCGGAAAGTTCCCTAGTACGTGTGTTCCGCGGGCTTGATGGGCGGCGAGGCGCGCGCCGCAGCGGTCGACGGCTGGCCGTCGGCGGCCGGTGTTCCGCCCTCCACCGTCGTGTGCGGCGCTCGGGCGGCGTGCCCCGCTCCTCACTTTCCAGTCCGCCGTGCTGGCCGTCGGCACCTACATGACGGTGCCGTAGCCTGCGCTGCCGCTTTCGCCCTGTACCCGCTGGTTTCCACCTTCTGGGCGTTCCGGCTGCTGCTGTCCCTGGAGGCGGTGGCCGAGGTGATCGCCAACGCTGGCCGGCAGGTCGACACGGGGCTGCTCTGCCAAAGGAGATCCGCGTACGCCGGACAGGCGACCCAGTCCCGGCAGGTTGATCCAGCACCCCTCCAGGCGGCCCGATCCCGGCGCGCTGACCCAGCGCCCCTCCAGGCGGCCCGATCCCGGCACGCTGACCGAGCATCCCTCCAGGCGGCCCGGTCCCGGCACGCTGACCCAGCACCCACCGGCACAAGTCACCCGGTCGCAGCACGCTGACCCGGCACCTCACCGAGCGATCGGGCGCGGCCGGAACCCGGCGCCGGAGCGGAGGGGGCGGCCGCCCCGGGGACATGGGCGGTCGGACCGGGGCGGCCGCCGGTCAGGCTGCCGTTGCGGACCACATGGCCGTGAACGCGGCCGCCTCGCCGGCCAACCAGCTCTCGATGTCGGCGGGCTTGGCGGACTGGTCCATGCGATGGGTCGCGCCTCGGCGGACGTCGACCAGAACGGGCTCGGCGTTGGGGAGGATCTGATCCATGTGGCGGGCCATCAGGTGCAGCGTGGCGGTGATGGCCTCGGGCGTGGGCGGGGCCTCGTCGAAGTGCAGGCGGACGGCCTCGCGACGGCCGTCCTCGTACCGCAGGCCGAAGTGGGGGTTGATCTTCACGGCCAGGGGGCCGATCGAGGCCAGGGCGTCCCGGGTCTGAGCCAGGCCCACCTGCTCGGGGTCGCCCAGCGACGTCAGGTACGCCTTCGCGCCGGCGCTGACCGACTCGTAGAGCGGCTTCCAGCGGTCCTTCACCAGGTCAACGACGCCGTCGAGGTAGCTCCCGCCGGTGCGGAACGCGATGTCGGCCTTCAACGCCTTGATCATCTGACTGTGCGGGTTGAAACCGGAGCGGCGCTCGCGGGCGCGCCGCAGACCGCCCACATAAGTGGCCTTCGCGGGGCCGGTGCGAGTCACGTAACGGGTGAAACCGAGCATCGTCGCGTAAGGAGGGATCTCGAGCCTGGCGGCGGGTGCGGTCACGGTGAACTCCTCACTGAGCATGCCAAAGATCAGCAGCTCACAGCCCTTCTTTCGTACATACATACTAATCGACGAGTACGACATTCCCAACCCGCCGAGGACCCCCTCGATGTCGCTGCCACACAGATGCTGCGAGTGTCCGGGCAAGCCTCGAGTGATCTTGCGAGCCGTCCGGGACAACCGGAACAAGTTGCGAGACATCCGTACGCGCCGAGCCGGTCGCCGAAACTCGGCATCGATGAGGAGCGATGCCGTGTCCTGAGCGTGGATCTGCCGATGAGCCCCGGGAGGTATCGCCAGTGGCCCGGAACCGGGTGCGAATGCCGTCCGGGACGGTTGAACTGA
>NZ_CAKUCL010000401.1 GCF_934643405.1 uncultured Actinoplanes sp. | reverse complement strand
GGTCGCGAGTGGCCGGGCGGCAAGCGGCCGGGCAGTGCTCGGGCAGGCAATGAGTGGCAAGGCGGCTAGTGGCCAGGCAGTGAGCGGCCAGGAAGTTCGCGGCAAGGCGGCGAGCGGCCGGGCAGCGGGCGGCCGGGCTGGCCGGGCCGCGAGCGGTCAGGCGGCCGGTAGGCGGGAGGCCGGCGCTCAGCCCAGGACTGCCTCGCCGTTCGAACCGCCCTCGGATTCCCGACCGAAGCGCCCGTCGTCCGTACCGCGGAAACCTCTGCCGACCCCGAGCCGCCCGACGTCGCCGGCACCCTCGCGGGGTTCGGCGTCGCCGCAGGCGGTGCAGAAGCCGGCGGCCCGCAAGCCGAAGCGTCGCCGCGGCGGCTTCCTCCGGTTCCTGCAGGTGCTGCTCAGCGTGCTGGTGATGATCGCAGTGCCGTTGGTCGCGCTGGTCCTGGCCTACGGCTACGGCAATGGCCACTCCCTCCAGCAGGACACCGTCGATCTGATCGACGACATACGCAAGCTCCTTGGTGTCTAGGTCCGTTCACCGGGATGTGACTGGCCGGTAACGTGCACACCGACGGTGGCGACCCGGGGAAGGGACACGGCATGGCAGAGGCGATCGAGGGGCACGGCGGCGATCTGGCGCTTGCCGCTCTGCGGGCGTTCGGCGTGAACGAGATGTTCACGCTTTCCGGCGGGCACGTCTTCCCGCTCTACGACGCCGCGCACAAGGCAGGCTTCCCGATCTACGACGTCCGGCATGAGCAGTCCGCGGTGTTCGCCGCCGAGGCCGTCGCCAAGCTCCAGCGCCGCCCGGGCTTGGCCGTGCTGACCGCCGGCCCCGGAGTGACCAACGGCATCTCCGGGCTGACCAGCGCGTTCTTCAACGCCTCGCCGGTGCTCGTGCTCGGTGGCCGGGCCCCGCAGTTCCGGTGGGGCTCGGGCAGCCTTCAAGAGTTGGATCACGTACCGCTGGTCGCGCCGATCACCAAGTACGCCGGGACGGTCACCGACACCGACGCCATTCCCGGTGAGGTGATCGCGGCTCTCACCAGCGCGCTGACCGCCCACCGCGGTCCGGCGTTCCTGGACCTCCCTCTCGAAGTTGTCTTCTCCAGCGGCGAGGCGGCCGCGCCCGGCGAACCGGCGGTGCCCGTGCTCGAGGCCGACCCGGACGAGGTGTCCCGCGCGGCCACGCTGCTGGCGACCGCCGAGCGACCGGTGATCATCGCCGGCTCGGACGTCTGGGGCGGGGACGCGATCGCCGAGCTGCGCGCCGCGGCCGAGGCGTTGCAGGTACCCGTCTTCACGAACGGCATGGGCCGCGGCGCCCTGCCGCCGTCGCACCCGCTCGCCTTCGCCAAGGCCCGCCGCCCGGCACTCAACGAGGCCGATGTGGTCTGTGTGATCGGCACGCCGCTGGACTTCCGGCTGGGCTTCGGCGAGTTCGGCGAGGCCAAGGTCGTGCACGTCGTGGACGCACCCAGCCAGCGCGCCTCGCATGTGGAGACGGCTGTGTCGCCCGCCGGCGACCTCCGGCACATTCTCGCCGCGATCGCCGACCATGCCGGCGACCGGACCGACCATGCCGAGTGGATCGCCGGGCTGCGCGCGGCCGAGGACGCCGGCAAGGCCCGAGATGCCGAGGCCATGGCCGCGGAGACCGACCCGATCAAGCCGGCCCGCGTCTACGGCGAATTGCGCAAGGTGCTCGCCGAGGACGCCGTGACGATCGGCGACGGCGGCGACTTCGTCTCCTACGCCGGGCGATACCTCGAACCCGCGCGCCCGGGCACTTGGCTCGACCCCGGTCCGTACGGCTGTCTCGGCACCGGCATGGGCTATGCCATGGGCGCGCGTGTCACCTATCCCGACCGGCAGATCTGCGTGCTGCTCGGTGACGGCGCGGCCGGTTTCTCCCTGATGGACGCCGAGTCGCTGGTGCGGCAGAACCTCCCGGTTGTGATGGTGGTGGGCAACAACGGCATCTGGGGTCTCGAGAAGCACCCGATGCAGGCCATGTACGGCTATGACGTGGCCGCCGACCTCCAGCCCGGTCTGCACTACGACGACGTCGTGAAGGCTTTGGGCGGTGCCGGTGAGACCGTGGAGAAGGCGGCTGATCTCGGGCCGGCCCTGGAGCGAGCCTTCGCCGCGGGTGTGCCCTATCTGGTCAACGTGCTCACCGACCCGGCCGACGCGTACCCACGATCGTCCAACCTGGCCTGAGCGCGCACCGCGACCGCTGCGACGATCGTGGTGAGCAGGGTCAGCGCCACCCATGCAGGCCGTTGCCCGTGCGTGGCGGTGAGCTGAGCGGACGCGTTGAACGACGCGTGCAGCAGGCCCACCGCCAGCACGCTGCCCCCGGCGGCCAGCAGGGCGGCTCCCAGCAGGTAACTCGCGGGCAGGGCTCCGCAGACGGCAGTCGTGAAGACGTCGTCGCCCCCCTCGGTGAGCCGGCCGTCGGCCGGAGCTCGGATCGAGCGGCCGGCCGCCGCGATGGCGAGGGTCAGGACCGGGCGAGCGAGCAGGGCGACCATCCAATAGACCGGCCTGAACCGGAAGCGGATGGCGCGCGGAGAGCCGGTGGACGCCGGAACGGCCGTCATTGATGGCGGTGACCAGGGTCGCGGCGGCGAGCAGGAGGATGAGCTCGGCGAGCTTGGCCGGGGTCAGCTCCCACCCGTTGGCCAGGAAGAGGAACTGCAGCGACCAGGTGGGCACGATGGCCAGGACAGTGAAGGCAGGCACCGGACGACGTTTCATGCCTGGCAGCTTGGCCCGGAAATCGCGGATTGCCATCGGCCTGAGGTCTGTCATACCTGAGGATGTCGATGTCCGCTTTGGGCGGTGAACTCATCCTCGGGGATGTCAGCCCGCAGGCCGATTCGCAATCCGCCGCGGTACGTGGTCGGGGCGCTGCGGGCCGGGGCGAGCGGCTTCCTGTTGAAGGACGCGCCGCCGGCCGACCTGCTGACGGCGAGCCAGGTTGTCGCAGGCCGTGACGCCCTTTTCTCATCGAGCGTGACAGGGCACTCGATCGAAGAGTTTGTGCGCCACCTCACGACGCGGTCGCGGGTCGCCCCGGCCAGTCCTGACGGCAGCGGGCTGCGGCTGAGAGCGAGCTGCGGGCCGAAAGCGGGCAGAGGGCTGGGAGCGGAGCGAGTGCGGGTTTCAAGATGGTCCGGCATGGAAGCAGGGCGGCATGCGGCTTCCGGCGGCGGAGGCTGGGTGGGCGGTCGCCGGAGGGAGGGCGGGCCGGTCGGGGCTACTCTTCCTCTCGCTTCTTCAGTTCTTTCTCCCACTGGGCCAAGAGCTCGCGGTCTCGGCGGGACTGCTCTGAGTCGACGGAGCGTAGGAACTCGGGATCGTCGTCCGGGGAGGCCGGGCGCGGGCGGGTGCGGCGGATCACGTCGCCCCCGCGGGGCGTCGGGAGGGGGCGGCCCCACAGGAAGTATGCCGCCGGGCCGATCAGGGGGATCAGCACGATGAGGAGCACCCAGACGAAACGGGGTGCGTTCCGGACGCGGTCGGCCGACAACGAGCTGATCAGGCCGAGCACGAAGAGCACCAGCTGCACCGCAGCCAGGAAGATGAACAACCGGACCATGAGGCAATGATGACGCGGCCCGACGGTTACGGCACTGATCAGAGCGTGACAACCAACCCGCCGAGCACAGCGAACCCCACGATGATCAGCGCGTAGGCGGTGATCGTGCGTCGCCCGCGCTGCGGCGGATGCACCACCAGGCCGCGTTGCCGGCGGTAGCCGAGCGCGACCAGGGCCGCCCAGCCGGCCATGGCCAGGCCCGCGACGAGCCATTTCGCGCCGCCCGCGGCCGGGTCGAAGGCGGGCCGGACGGCGAGCAGCCCCACCGCGCTGGCCGAGAGCGCGGTACGCCGCCACGCGAGGCGGGTGCGCTCGGCGGAGGCGCCGTGATCGGGAGTGGGCGCGCTCACGCGGCGGCCTGCGGGAGCGGTCTGACGGGGCGGCCGGCGGTGGTCACTAGCGGACCTGCCGGCAC
>NZ_CAKUCL010000400.1 GCF_934643405.1 uncultured Actinoplanes sp. | reverse complement strand
CTCGTGCTCTACGTGGCCCTCATCACCGCGCTGGCGGCCACCGCGCTTCTCGGCGCGGTGGTCGCCGTCTTCTCGTCCTCGGCCGCGCTCTACCTCCCACCGGCCGGCGCCGCGATCGGGGCTCTGGCGGCCCTCGTCTGGTGCCGCGTCCAGATGTGGGAGCAGTGGACGGTCAATGCCGCGGTCGTCGCGCGGCTGCAGCAGACACGGCGGGCCGCGGAGCTGATCGACGCGACGACCCGGCGGATCCGCCAGGCCTGCGTCCGGCCGGTCCGGCGCGGCGCACGGGCGTACGGACGCAAGCTCGTCCTCGAGGTTGATCGTGCGGTTCGCGAGCCGGTGCAGAGCGTGATGGACGCGGTGCTCGCCGGGCGCGAGCACGAGACCGTCGCGGGCGAGGCCTGGTGGCTGCGACATGGTGGGCTCGGCATCGACGACGCGGCGCGGGAGGCGTTCGAGGCCTGGCTGGGGACGTCGCGCGTCACCTGGTGGGCGCATCCGCGGTTCGCCGTGGTCAGCGAGCCGCCGCTGCGGCTGGAACTGGAGACGTTGCCCGGCGGTGGTTACCGCCCGCACCGCGCCGACGGCCCGGCGCTGGAGTGGGCGGGCGAGCCGGGCGTCGGGTTCTGGCACGGGGTGCGGGTACCGCTCGACCTGATCACGCCGGGCTGGACGGTCCAGCGTATCCACGCGACTCGCGACGCCGGGGTGCAGCGCGCCGCCATCGAACGCATCGGCTGGCTGAACTACCTCGACCAGGCGGGGCTCGAGCTCATCGCGACGGCGCCGGATCCCGGCAATCCACCCCACCGGCTTTCCCTGTACGGCGACACGTCCGGCCGGCTTCGCAACGCGCGCATTCTCGTGATGACGAACGGCAGCCCCGGCCGTACCGGCGCTCGGATGCGCTACGCCGAGCCGGTGCCGGCCGCCTTCGACGACCCGGTCGCCGCCGCGGCCTGGCAGTACGACATCCCGCCCGGCACGTATCGGCGGCTGGCCCGGCGCACCTGACTGACATTCCCGTAGATACCCGCCGCAACTTGACGGTACGGACCAAGGTGATCGTCGGCACAATTGCCGCCCGACCGCAGGTGGGCGTGCCTACCGTTGGCTGGTGAACGAGACGACTCCCAGTGTGCTGGACCAGATCTTGGCCGGGGTCCGTGAGGACGTCGAGAGGCGCCGCGCGCAGGTCGATCTGGCGGAGATCAAGCGCCGGGCCGCGGCGGCCGCGCCGGCCCGCGACGCGTATGCGGCCCTCGCCCGCCCCGGCGTGTCGGTGATCGCCGAGGTGAAGCGGCGATCACCGTCCAAGGGCGACCTCGCGGAGATCGCCGACCCGGCCGCGCTGGCCGCCGACTATGCCGCCGGCGGCGCGACCTGGATCAGCGTCCTCACCGAGGAACGCCGCTTCGGCGGGTCGCTGGCCGACCTCGCGGCGGTGCGCGCGGCGGTGGACGTGCCGTTGCTGCGCAAGGATTTCGTGTACGACGCCTATCAGGTGTACGAGGCCCGGGCGTACGGCGCCGACGTGGTCCTGCTGATCGTCGCCGCCCTGGACGACGCGACGCTGCGTGCGCTGCGCACCCTGGTCGAGGACGAGCTGGGCATGACCGCGCTGGTCGAGGTGCACGACGAGGCCGAGGTGACCAGCGCGGCCGCCTCCGGGGCGCGGGTGATCGGCGTGAACGCCCGTAACCTGCGCACCCTCGAGGTCGACCGGGGCGTGTTCGAGCGCCTGTCCCCCCAGCTGCCGGCGACGGTGCTGAAGGTGGCCGAGTCCGGCGTCCGCGGCCCGGACGACCTGGTCCGCTATGCCGCGGCCGGCGCCGACGCCGTCCTGGTGGGCGAGGGCCTGGTCACCCGGCAGAGCCCCCGCGACGCGGCAGCGGCCCTGGTGGCCGCCGGCGCCCCGGCCCGCTCCGGGGCGGCCGGCCGCGCCTGACCGGCGCGCTCGTCAGGCGCCGGTCAGCAGGGAGCGGAGCCACCGCAGGTTCACCGGGGGCTGCTGGGTGGCGCCGCTCTCGTGGCCGTTGTAGGGCCACACCTGCAACTGCTTGGGACCGCCGTAGCGGTGGTAGGCGGCGTACACCGTCGACGGCGGGCAGATGTCGTCCATCAGGCCCACGGTGTACAGGGCCGGAGCCGTCGCCCGGGCCGCGAAATGCACGCCGTCGAAGTAAGCCAGCGTGGCGAAGACCGGGTCGGCCAGGTGGCGGCTGCGGGAGAGCAGATCCGCGAGCTCCCGGTACGGGTACGCGTCGGTGATCTCGGTGGCTCGCCGGAAGTGGGTCAGGAAGGGCACGTCGATGATCGCGCCGCGCAGGTCCGGGCGCAGGCCCGCCACCGCCTGGGCGAGCGCGCCGCCCTGGCTCGCGCCGGCCACGATCAGGCGGGCCGGGTCCACCTCCGGCCGGGTGGCGGCCGCGTCCACCGCGCGGACGGCGTCGGTGAACAGACGCCGGTAGTAGTACTCGTCGCGGTCCAGGACGCCCCGGGTCATCAGGCCCACGTGCTGCGGACCGACGCCGGGCAGGTCGGCCGTGTCGCCGTCGCCCTGGCCCCGGGAGTCCATCACCAGCACCGCGTAGCCGGCGGCGGGCCACAGGAGCCACTCGTGCGGGCGGCCGCGACCACCGCCGTACCCGATGAACTGCACCACGCACGGCAGCGGGCCCGGCGTGTTCGCCGGGGTCAGGAACCAGCCGGCCACCCGGGTGCCGCCGTAACCGGTGAACCGCACGTCATGGATCTCGACGCCGGGCAGCAGCGCGTCGACGGCGACGAACTCGGCGTCCACCGGCAGAGCGTTCGCCGCGGCCAGCGTCGCCTGCCAGAAGGCGTCGAAATCGCCGGGCTCGAAGACGACCGGGGAATAGGTCTCCAGCGAGGAGACGGGCAGATCGAACTGTGCCATCAGGACGGCCTCGGATTCTGGTCGGCCCCGCAGCCGGGGACATCGATGCTGAGTTCGCCGGCCATCATGGACCCCGGCCCCGGCGCGGACCGGCAGCGACTCGCCGGTCCGCGCTGTCCCTTGCCGGCGCCGAGCGTCAGGACAGCTCCACGGGGGATCGGCGCAGCCGGACGAGCACGCTCGCGTGGACGTCGGGCGGGAGGTCGAGGGGCAGGCCGGCGGCCTACGCGTTCCCGTCCAGCGGCGGCTGGAACCTGCCGGCCACCGCGACCGTGCCGCTGCGGCTGACCGAGATCGACAGCAGCACGACGGTCTACTCCCCCGACATCGACCGGCTCGAGGTCGCCCAGTCCCCGCGCTGAGCATCACTGCCCACGAGACCCGCTCCGCCCCCCGGAGCGGGTCTCGTCCTTATCCCGCAGCAGTTCCGCGGTGAGCCTGGCGACCAGCCAGTCCCGGGCCTGCTCGAACGACCAGCCCCGGTCGCGGCACAGCGAGGTCCAGGCCCGCTCGCCCAGGTAGAACCAGAGCCGGTCGGCGGCGTCGTCGCGGGTCAGCCCGTCGCGCAGCGCGCCCAGCGCGGCGAGCCGGTCGGCCACCGTGCCGAGGGCCTGCTGGTAGGCGACCAGGACGCGGTGGTACACCTCGGCGGCGGCGGGCTCCGACTGGGCCTGCGGGAACAGCCGGTCGACGGTGTCCCAGTTGCGGGCGTGGGCGAGCCGCGCCCCCTCCCCGGTGATCGCCACGATCTCCCCGGCGTCCTCGCAGACGGCGATCCCGGCCATCACCTCGCCCACCGCGGGGTCCTGGACGACCGGCTCGATCAGGGCGGCGAGGATCTCGGCCTTGGTGCCGGTGCTCGTGTAGACCGTGGGCACGGCGACCCGGGCGGCGCGGGCGATCTGCGGGACGGTGGTGGCGGCGTAGCCGTCGGCCAGGAAGAGCTGACGCGCGGCGGTGAGGATGGCCGCCTTCGTGGCGGCGGCCGCGTCGGCCCGGCGTGGGGAGTTGTATTTGCTGGCTGCCACGCCACGGATCGTAGTCATCGTGGGTGTTCACCGTTAGGTGGTGTTCTCGTGGTTGTGGCTTTCTTGCGCTGGGACGGTTGGGGGCGGGGGTGAGCCATCACGGCTGGTGGAACGTTTCTATACCGTGCTGGCT
>NZ_CAKUCL010000399.1 GCF_934643405.1 uncultured Actinoplanes sp. | reverse complement strand
CCGTCGCTGCCGGCCTCGGCGAAGCCCTGGAGAGCCGCGTTGAGGGTCTGCGAGGACGTCACGTTGATCGCCGGGTACGCGAACGCGCCGGCCTTGGCGCGGTCGAGCATCTCGGCGTAGACCTCGGGAGAAGCGATAGGCATCGGTGCGCTCCTTGCTCATTTCGGAAAAGAGAGGCAGAGGGCAGGACCGCGCTGTCCTCCAGCCCGAAGTATTCCGCAGCAGCCGAGGCGATGGGAAACCACCCCGGAACTCGGCCCGGACATATGCTCAGGTGACCGACCAGGGGGGTGGACGATGACATATCCGGGTGGGGACGACCTGGAAGCGCCCGACGAGGACGCCGCCGAGCAGGCCAGGAACGCGTACTCCGAGGACTACGACCAGGAAGGACCGGGCGATCCGGCCGAGCTGCGCGACACCGAGGCGCCCGAGTGGGACGTCGCGGAGCAGCATCAGAGCGTCGACGGCGAGTACGAGGACGAATACCGCTGAACTTCGTCTCCCGTACGGCGTAGGTGCTCGGCGCGATTTCCACAGCAACTGTTCAGCCAACCGCTAGGAGTCGGCCGGTACCCTGGCTCATCGTGAACATCCGTGCGCTCGGCGAGCAGCTCGCCCTCAATCCGATGGATCCGAAGGATCTGCTGCACACCTTCGGACTGGTCGGCGTCTGGGCGATCCTGTTCGCCGAGACCGGCCTGCTGGTCGGCTTCTTCTTCCCCGGTGACTCGCTGCTGTTCCTGGCCGGCGTGGCGGCGTCACCGGTGGCGGACGAGATCTTCGGCAACGGCACCCAGCTGTCGTTCGTCGGGTTGCTGATCGGCGCGCCGATCTGCGCCATCCTCGGCGCCCAGATGGGCCACTGGCTCGGCGCGCGCTACGGGCGGCGCATGTTCGACAAGCCCGACTCCAAGCTCTTCAAGCGGGAGTACGTGGAGAAGGCCGAGTACTACTTCGAGAAGTTCGGCCCGGCCAAGGCCGTGGTGCTGGCGCGCTTCATCCCGATCGTGCGCACCTTCCTGAACCCGGTCGCCGGCACGCTGGGCATGCCGGCCCGCAAGTTCTTCCTGTGGAACGTGGTCGGCGCGGTCCTGTGGACCGACGGCATCATCATCATCGGCCACTCGCTCGCCAACCAGATCTACAAGGCGATCGGCGACAAGATCGACCACTACATCCTGCCGGTGGTGGCCTTGATCGTCCTGATCTCGCTGCTGCCGATCTTCATCGAGATCCTGCGCGAGCGCCGGGCGAAGAAGAAGACCGGCGAGCCGGATGCGGCCGCCGCGATCGGCGTGGTCGCGGCCGCGAGCATCGCCGGGCTGGTCGACGCCGCTCAGAACGAGGACGAGGATCCCCGTACGCCGCCCAGGTCGCACCGGCGCTGAAACGACTCGGAGTGCGCCCGTTGCTACGGGCGCACTCCGATTTTTGTGGCTCAGACCGAGACGGCTGCTGAGCCCGCGATGCGGTCGAGGAACTCCTCGGGGCACTCGCGGAGGTTCTCGAGGCGGCCCGCGGCCAAGGCTCGGTAGGTGAGCTCGGCGGCCTCTTCGAGATTGCGCGCCCGCTTGTGGGCCAGCTCGACCGAGTCGGCCATGACGACGCAGCCGTGCTGGCTCAGCACCAGGCAGTCGGTCCCGTCGGCGGCCATGGCGGCGGTCAGTGCCGCCACCTCGGTGCTGCCGGGCAGCCGGAACGGCACCGTCGACACGCGCTTGAGGTAGAACGCGTGGTCGGTGGTGACGATCCGGATGTGCTCGCCCAGCGCGTCCAGCAAAAGCGCCGTCTGCGGGTGCAGATGGATCACGGCGTTGACGTCCGGGCGGGCCCGGTACAGCGCCAGGTGCAAAGCGATCTCACTGGTCGGCTCCGCGGCTGAGGGCGGCATGTTGCCGATCACCGCGGGTGCGCCGTCCGAGATCCGTACGGGGGCAAAGCTCGTCCGGCTGAGCCGGCCGAGCCAGGAACCGCTGGCGGTCACCCAGATGGCGTCCTCGTCCGGGACTCGTGCGGACAGGTTGCCGCCCGAGCCGGTGACGAGGCCCGCCTGGACCACGTCAAAACCCACGAATGCGAGCTGATCGCGCAGATCGCCGTGGACGTAGTTCACCCGTTACTCCTCGGGTCCTGGGGGTGGGACTGGAGGCGGAGGTCTTCAGCCTGGCGTCACGCTGAGAGCCGGTGACGCCAGGCGTTTCTGCCGAGCGGTCAGCGAGCCTTCTTGGTCGCCCGCTTGCGGGGCGGGGTGAGCAGGTCGGCAATGGTCGCGATCGCGGTCGGCACGAGGCGGTAGTACGCCCACACGCCGCGCTTCTCGCGCTCCAGGAGGCCTGCCTCCGTCAGAATCCGCAAGTGGTGGCTCACGGTGGGCTGCGACAGGCCCAACGGGGCCGTCAAATCGCACACACACGCCTCGCCGTCCGTAGCGGACTGGATAAGGCTCAGCAGCCGCAACCGAGCCGGGTCGGCAAGGGCCTTGAGGACACCCGCCAGCCGCTCGGCATCGGCACGTTCGATCGGCTCGCCGGCAAGCGGCGAGATCTGAGGCATTGTCATTTCCGCCAACGCAGTTCCCACGATCTCCATCCTTCCACCAACTGCATCGATTCTCCTGCATGTGCACAGGAACGAACCGGCTAACTTTCAGGCCGTAAGGCCGAAATCGATCACCTTGTCGGTCGATCACCGGGCGGCCCTCGAGCCGCCCTCCGATCGGCCTTTACACGGCACCGACTTCGGTCTCTGCCTTCTGCAACGCCTCAGCCGCCGTCTGGACGCTGTCCATCTGTGTCGAGCCCTCGATCCCGCCCCCGGAGTGAAGGACTCTCATTGTCAATGCGTCGATCCGTTTCGTGTCGGTGATCCGTTTCGGCTCGGTCCGCACACACCTCGCCGTCGTCATCTCGCCACGCTGCGCGATCTCCCGGACCAGGCGGTCGGTGCCGGAAGTCCACGACCCGATGAAAGCACGGGACCACGCTGCGCGACGGGCAATTCAGTGATGAATTTACGCAGGTCGTGGCGTGCCTCCATGTATCGAGCGTACTGGCTCGAAGGAAACCGGAACCTTTCGCCCTCGGGTGAGGAAGGGAACTATTGACGCACGACATTGGGTCGATCTAAAAACAAGGTTTACGGTTCCTCGAGTCCCTTTCGCCCGTTCCGGAAGGCATCGATGCAGCTCAAAGCTCCTATGTCCGGCGTCACACCGGGTAGGAGCGAGACATCACCCGGACGAGGTCCTGAGAAGGTCCTGTGAATACGTTTACCCGTACAGCGAAAAACACTCCCCGACCGGTGGGGGAAGGTCTATCCGGACAGCCGATAGAGGGACATCGAGGCTTACCCGTTCGGGTGACCCACGCCCATCAATATGAGGGGGTCTCGCAACGGCCTCTGAGCAGGACATGACCCGATTTCATCGTCCGCGCCCGGCCGATCACTGCCGGCGACTGCCGCGTCCTGCACAGTACGAGCAGTGAGCCCTTCTCGCCAAACCGGCAGCACAGAGGGCGCACGAAAGACCACCGGAGCGTGATCATCCAGCGGAGTGAGACCTGCCACACGTACGGCGTGGTCTACCGCTTTTCGTCCCTCTGCTCCGATTCCGGGTCCGCCGACGGCGTCTCGAACGACTGATGTGGCGGCACGCTCGCCGGCCGGGCGTAGGCAGAGTCGTGCGGACCACCCACCGGCGCGCCGGCAGCGCCGGGCCCCGCAGGGGTACCGGGAGCGCCCGGACCCGCCGGGACGCCAGGAACGCCCGGACCCGCAGGGCCGCCAGGAGCCCCCGGACCCGCCGGGACGCCAGGAACGCCCGGACCCGCCGGGACGCCAGGAACGCCCGGACCCGCCGGGACGCCAGGAACGCCCGGACCCGCAGGGCCGCCAGGAACGCCCGGACCCGCCGGGGCGCCGGGAGCGCCGGGAGGTGAATGCTGCGCGCCGAGCTGGGAGTACGGGCCGGGCGGGTATGGGGCTCCGAGCGGCGGCGGATAGGCGTTCGGGGCGTAGCCGGGCGGCGGGCCCGCGGCGTAGCCCGGCGGCGGGCCCCCGACGTGGCCGGGCGGTAGGCCCCCGACGTGGCCGGGCG
>NZ_CAKUCL010000398.1 GCF_934643405.1 uncultured Actinoplanes sp. | reverse complement strand
TCGGTGAGCTCGAGCTCGAGGCCGAAGGTGTTGCTCTCCTCGACGGTGATGACGCCTTCCTTGCCGACCTTGTCCATGGCCTCGGCGATGATCTCGCCAACCGTGGCGTCACCGGCCGAGATGGAGGCGGTGGAGGCGATCTGCTCCTTGGTCTCCACGTCCTTGGCCAGCTGCTGCAGGCCCTCGGAGACGCTCGCCACGGCCGCCTCGATGCCCCGCTTCAGGGCCATCGGGTTGGCGCCGGCGGCAACGTTGCGCAGACCCTCACGAACCAGCGCCTGGGCGAGGACGGTCGCCGTCGTCGTGCCGTCACCGGCGACGTCGTCGGTCTTCTTGGCGACCTCCTTGACCAGCTCGGCGCCGATCTTCTCGTAGGAGTCCTCGAGCTCGATCTCCTTGGCGATCGACACACCATCGTTGGTGATGGTGGGAGCGCCCCACTTCTTCTCGAGCACGACGTTGCGGCCCTTGGGGCCGAGCGTCACCTTCACGGCGTCGGCGAGCTGGTTCATGCCCCGCTCGAGGCCCCGACGAGCTTCCTCGTCGAATGCGATGATCTTGGCCATACGGCTGTGTCCTCCTGGACATTCGCGGTGCCGGGCCACTTGGCCCCGCTCTCCGCACGGTGCGGAACTCTGCGGACGTCACCACCTGGCGATGTGACGTCCTCAGGCCGAGCCGGATAGCCCGCGACGACCGGCCCGTGCCCCGGCGCCGATGGCGGCACCGCGACCGGAACCCCACCGTCCCGACCTGCTTGGCACTCAGCGGTCCCGAGTGCCAATGACTTGTTTAGCACTCCCGGGTGGCGAGTGCAAGGAAACGCCGTCTTGCGGGCGCCCGTCCGCCGAGGGCGGAATCAGGCGACATCCGCGGCGGACATCTCGCTGAGCAGGCTGCGGCTGGTCACGGCCCGATCTTCGGCGAAACGAGCTTCCCCGTACGTGACAACGGCTGTCGCCGACCACACCACGACCGCCACCAGGAGCGCCACCGTCGACCCGGGCCGCCCGGCGACGGCCTCGCCCAGCCGCGGCAGCAGGACGACGCCCACCGACCCGGCCGCCAGCATCCCGGTCGAGCCCCGGGCCATCAGATGGGCCGCCCGCCGCAGACCGCCGCCGCGCTCGACCAGCACGACGCAGCCGAGCACACCGGTGACGGTCAGCGCGGCAACCGAGGCCAGCCCCAAGGACGACGGTCAGCGGCACCGCCACCGCCGTGCCCAGGCGGCCGGCCGTGAGCAGCAGCGGCAGGGACTGCACCACCACGCCGAACCCGGCCAGCCACAGCCACAGGATCCAGAGCCGGTCGGCCACCAGGCGCCACGCGTCCGGCAGCCGCGGCGGCGAGCCGGCGGCGGCCGGCACCGCAAGCGCGACCGAGGTGGCGAGCAACATCACCTGGGGCAGCGCGGAGACCGCGAAGAAAGCCAGCCACATCAGCGGCAGCAGCAACAGCCCGAACACGCCGGCCAGCTCGGAGAGGGCGGGCGCGGCCACCACGGTGGCGTCGACCCGGCCGACGAAGAAGTGCGCCGGCAACGCGGCCAGCACCGCCGCCGGCACGAGCCGGGCCGCGCAACGCCGGAACACGAACCCGAGACCGGCGAGCCGGCCGCGCACTCCCGGCCCGGGCATCAGCGGATCGCCGGGCCGGCCCCGTCCGGGGCCGCCCGGCCGCGCCAGGTCGACCGTGCCGCCCTCGGGGTCGAACGGGTCGGCGCGCTGAACGACCGGCTCCCCGACCATCCGGATCGCGTCCCTCGGCTCGTCCACGCCGAACACCTTGCCTCAGCCCGGCGGCCCGGCGCCACCTGCCGGCGTTCCGGGCAACCGGGTTGCCGGGCGGGGTACGGGCGGGGTAGGGAAGACGCCATGGACGGGTGGACAGTCCGGCGGGTGACCGCCGACGACGCGGCGCGGATGCGGGCGCTGCGGCTGGAGATGCTCGCCGACCACCCGCTCGCCTTCCTGGAGACGCTGGCCCAGCACGCGGCCCGCTCCCACGAGGGTTACCGCCGGCGGCTGGCGCAGGCGGCGCACGGCGGGCAGCTGGCCCAGTTCGTGGCCGATCCGGGCGGCCGGGGGCGGCTGATCGGGCACGCGGGCGGCACGATCCTGCCCGAGTCGCCGGGCGAGACGGTGATCTTCGCGGTGTACGTGACGCCCGCCTACCGCGGCGGGAAGGTGCTCGCCGAGCTGGTCGAGGCGGTGGCCGCGTGGTCCGGGGCGGCCGGACGGGAACGGCTCATGCTGGAGGTCGTCGTCGGCAACGGGCGCGCCGTACGCGCGTACGAAAAACTGGGTTTCGAGGACACCGGGGAGCGTGTGCCGCACCCGGTCGTGCCGGTCCTCACCGAGCTGCGGATGCGCCGGCGGGTCTGAATGAACCGGCAGCGGGTGCGGCAGGTGGTCACCGCGATCAACGGCACCACCGGGGCCGGCTTGCTGATCGCCCGGGCCGGTGGCGCCCGCATCCGCCGGGGCCGCGACGGCGTGCTGATCGCCGAGGGGTACCGCCTGCCTGTTCCGCCGGCCACCTGCTTCACGGTCGGCTCGGTGGTCCTGACCCGGCGCACGGCCGCGTGGCTGCTGGACGAGCAGCGGTCGGCGCTGTTCGACCACGAGCGGCACCACGCCGGGCAGTACGCGTGGCTGGGTCCGCTGTTCTGGCCGGCCTACTGGGCGGCGTGCGGCTGGTCGCGCGCGGTGACCGGCACCTGGCACGCCCGCAACGCGTTCGAGGTGCGCGCCGGCCTGGCCGCCGGCGGTTACCGCCCCCGGCCGCTGCGCCCCACGCTGGCGCGGCTCACCCGGTCCACTGCCAGTAGGACAAAGCGCCCACCGGACGAAAGCCCATCGCCTCGTTGATCCGGTTCATGTGCTCGTTCGACCGGGCCGTGAACGTCTCCACCGCGGCCAGCTCCGGGCACATCTCGCGGGCGTGCGCGAGGTTCGCCAGCTTGATCAGCAGACCGAGGCGGTGCCCGCGGTGCCGCGGATCGACCAGCGTGGTGCGCTGCCAGGCGTGGGTGGCGCCGGCGCCCTCGGCCACGAGCGTGGTGTGCGCGACCAGCCGCTCCTCGTGCAGCACC
Organism: uncultured Actinoplanes sp.; assembly: GCF_934643405.1. Taxonomy (GTDB): domain Bacteria; phylum Actinomycetota; class Actinomycetes; order Mycobacteriales; family Micromonosporaceae; genus Actinoplanes. The sequence continues at coordinate 1,031 of NZ_CAKUCL010000398.1, read as the reverse complement.
CCGGTGTGCACGCTGAGCCGCCCCCGAGCCGCCAGCTCCTCCTCGACCTGCCGGACCCGCTGCGCGTCGACCTTCTCCTCCTCCCAGGCCAGCTCCCCGATCGGCGCCTCACCGCGGAACCGCTCCTGAAGCTCGGCGACGCCCTCGACGATCTCCGCGGGCGGCATCCCGGTCCAGAGGATCAGCCGGTAGCCACCGGCGTGCGCCCAGGCCTCGGCGAGCAGCCGCTGAAGCCGCGCCGGCTCGGTGGCGGTCACCTCCAGCCGCAGCCGGACCTCCTCCAGCGCGAGCACGGCACCGGTCGCCGCCGCGAAGGCAGCCCCGTCCGGGTGCCGGTCCGCCGTCATCCCGACCAGGTGCCGCCGCCCCAGCGCACGGGCAGCGTCCAGCAGCGCCCGCCCGAGCCCCAGACGACGCTGCGACGGCACCACGGTCAGCTCGATCTGCGCGTTGTCCAGGTTGTCCCGTTGCGGCAGCTCAACAGCCAGGTAGCCGGCCGGCACGCCATCAACGCGCCCGAGAAACCGCTCGACCCGCACCGCCGAACTCTCCGACGCGACCCGAGCCAGAAAATCCGCCGGCGACATGAACGGAATGTCCGGATGGTCAAACTCCCACCCGGTGCGGGCCACGGCATACGCGTCCCGAGGGGTCACCAGCCGCTCAACCGAAATCCGCACCCGGCCACCTTGCCCGCCCCCACCCCCAAAAGCCACCGCATCAGCCCGCCGACCCGCGGGCGGCGGCGGTCGAGGCGCCGGGCGGCGCACGCGGCGCGGACGCGCGGAGGCGGCAGCGTCAGCAGCCGAGGCGCGGAGGCCGGCCGCGAGGGGAGGCAGCGACGGAGGCGCGGGTGGGCGGCGGAGGCGGCGCGAAGGCGGCCGGAGCCGGCGCGGAAGCGGCGGAGGCGGGGCTAACTAAGGCGGCGGGGGCGGTGCGAAGGCGGCAGCGGCAGCAGCCGAGGCGCGGAGGCCGGCCGGGAGGGGAGGCAGCGCCGGAGGCGCGGACGCGGCGAAGGCGGAGGCGGCGCG
>NZ_CAKUCL010000397.1 GCF_934643405.1 uncultured Actinoplanes sp. | reverse complement strand
TGCCGCAGCAGCGCCTCCCGCTCGCGCTGCTGGCGTTGCAGGCGCCGGGCCAGCGACCAGGCCAGCGGGATCTGCAGGAGCACCAGGGCGACCAGCGCGCCGAGCGAGATGGGCGCGAACCGGCGCCACGCCGCCTCCCCCGCCTGATCGACCGCGTTGTACCGGAAGTACACCTCGAACAGCAGGTCCTGCCCGGTGGGGGCGCGCACCGGGATGTAGCACTCGAGGAGCTTGCCGTAACCGGTCTCGTACCGGTTCTCCGGCCGGGACAGGTCGCTGATCTCGGCGTCGATGCGCTGCTGCCGGATGGCGTCGATCTCCTCGTCGTCCAGCGCCCAGCGGGTGCCGATCAGCTCCGGCCGGTCCGAGTAGATGATCTTGCCGGTGTCGTCCCAGAGCTTCATCCGCACCAGCGAGCCGCTCAGCACGTACCGGCGCGCGGCGGCGTCGAAGCCGCGCAGCGCGACCGGGTCGCCGGCGAGCACCCCGGCGTCCAGCCGCGGCTCGACCACGCCCTTGGCGGTCACCCACGCGACCTCGCTCGCGGCCTTGGTGGTCTGGTCCGCGCCGGCCTTGCGCGCCGCGATCGCCATGAGGGCGACCAGCGCGGCCAGCACCGCCAGCCCGACCGCGGTGAAACGGGCGACCAGCCCGGCGGTCGAGGTCATATCCGCAGCTTAGGGGCTCGGGGGGGACTAGTACCAAGGTGCAATGGCGGTCCGGCGTGCCGACGACAAGAGTCCTTCCCATGCCGTTCATCCCACTCGCCGTCACCGTCGCGGGACCCTCGGTACGGGCCGAGGTGCCTGCGCTCGCCGCCGGCGCGGGGCTGAACGTGCTGCAGGTCGTGGTGGCGCTGGCCCAGCCGTGGCCGCTGGCGTTCGCGGTGGATCAGGTGATCGGCGCCGAGAACCCGCGTCCCATCCTGCTGGTGCTGGCGGCGGCCGCCACCGTCGGGCTCAGCGCCGTGTCCGGCCTGCTCGACATGGCCGGCGTGATGAGCGTGCAACGCGCGGCCGAGCGCATGGGGGCGCGGCTGCGGGCCCAGCTGTTCGACCACGCCGTGACCCGCTCCCTGCGCTGGCACGACCGGATGCCCAGCGGGGAGCTGCTGTCGCGTCTCACCACCGACGTCGGCCGGATGCTGGACGCGATCGTGGCGCTGGCCGAGACCCTGATCCCCGACGTGATCATGCTGATCGCGGTCCTGGTGATCCTGGTCATATTCGATCCGGGCCTGGCCGCGGTCGGCGTGGCGGTGCTGCCGCCGCTGGCCCTGCTCGCGGTCCGGCAGCGGCGGCGCGTGCGCGCGGCCCAGCAGGACGCCCGCGCCGAGTCCGGCCGGCTGGCCGCCGCCACCACCGATCTGATGCGCAACGTGCGGGCCGTGCAGGCATTCGGCCGCACCGACCGGGCCGCCCGGGTGTTCGGCGTCCGCAACAGCGCGCTGCTGCGGACCGAGGTCAAGGCGATCGACACCTCGGCGCGATGGACACCGCTGGCCGACGTGGTGCTGGCGATCGGCGCCGGGCTCGTGTTGCTGGTCGGCGGCCGCGAGGTGCTGGCGGGCGGGCTCAGCACCGGCGAACTGCTGGTGGTGGTCGCCTACCTGGCCGACCTGTACTCACCGGTGCGGGCGCTGACCCGGCTGTCCAGCACGCTGGCCAAGGCCTCCGCCAGCGCGGTCCGGGTGGCCGAGGTGCTGGACAGCGACGAGACCATCGTCGAGCGACCGGGCGCCACGGCGGCACCGATGCTGCGCAACGAGGTGTGCTTCCGGGGCGTCGGCTTCGGATATGACCGGGACCGCCCGGTGCTGCACGACTTCGACCTGCGCATCGGCGCCGGCGAGACGGTCGCGCTGATCGGCCCGAGCGGCGCCGGCAAGAGCACCACCCTGCATCTGCTGCTACGCCTGTACGACGTCGAGGCCGGCAGCGTGCTGATCGACGGCGTGGACGTGCGGGACTGCCGGCTGCAGAGCCTGCGGGAGCGGATCGCCTTTGTGCCGCAGGACCCCTGGCTGCTGGACGGCACGCTGGCCGAGAACATCGCCTTCGGCTCGGCCGACGCCACTCGCGCCGACGTGCTCGCCGCCAGCCGGGCCGCCCTCGTCGACGAGTTCGCGCAGCATCTGCCGAACGGGTACGACACCCCGCTGGGCGAGGGCGGTGTCCGCCTCTCCGGTGGCCAACGGCGACGGGTGGCACTGGCCCGGGCCGCCATCTCGAACGCACCCCTGGTCCTGCTGGACGAGCCCACCGCTTCGCTCGACCCGGCCGCGGCCAACTCGATCATGCGAGCGATTCGATCCGCGACCGCGGATCGCACGGTCCTGCTCGTCACCCACGACCAGGACACGGCGGCGATCGCCGACCGTGTCGTCAACCTCGAGCCGCTGAGGGGAGGTGAGCACCATGGCAGGTCGGATTCAGACGCCGCTGGAGTACCACAAGAAGTGTCACGGGAAGCGTCGTCACAGCCGCAGCCGCAGCCACTCGCGTAGCTACACGCGTAGCCGCTCGCGCTGCCACTGAGGATTTCTCGGTTAACAAGTGGGGAGGCCCGCCCGGGTACGACCACCCGGGTGGGCCTCCGACATCTCTGCATCGGAGACCAGCGATGAGCGAACCGCTTCTCGACGACGTGGACGGCGAGCCGATCTGGCCCTACGGCGAGAACGTCCCGATGCCCGGCGGCTTCCGTTCCTGGGAACGGCTGGGCGTCGGACAGCGCTGCGAGACCTGGCTGGTCTGGTCGCCGCGGCTGTGGAGCCCCGCGGTCGTCAAGCTTCCGCGCCCGCACATGGTCACCCACCCGCGGGCCGCGCGCGCCCTGAGCCGCGAGGTGAACGCGCTGCGCGACAACCCGCACCCGGTGCTGCCGCGCCTCTACGCCCACGACGTGACCGGCCCGGTGCCGTTCGTCGCCCTGGAGTACGTGGACGGCCCGACCCTGGCGGAGGAGATCGACGACTCCGGCAAGCTCGTCGAGAGCGAGGTCGCGCTCCTCGGCCTGCAACTGCTGACCGGACTTCGCGCGCTGCACGGACGTGGCCTGGCCCACGTCGACGTGAAATCGGAGAACATCGTGCTGCGCGACGGGCGCCCGGTGCTCGTCGACTTCGGCTCGGCCCGGGAGTTCGGCTCCACCCAGCCGCCGGGCCGCCCGGTCGGCACGCCCGGCTACGCCGCGCCCGAGATGGAGGCGTGCGAGCCGATCAGCGCGGGCATGGACGTGTACGCGCTCGGCATCGCCCTGCGCGAGGCTCTGACCGGCGATCCGCCGACCGAGGGGGACCGCCCCGCGCCGGTGCACGACGTGATCGACCGGCTGTGCGCCGCCGACCCGGCGCGACGGCCCGGACTGACCGAGGCGTACGCCCTGCTCGGCGACATGCTGCCGGAGGATGCCCGGCCATGGCCGGCCTGGGCCACCACCACCTGACACGGCCCCCGTCGCCGACGACAAACTTGCCCGGCACCCGTCGCTTTCGTCACTTCGTCCGCGTAAGGATGGAGGTGGGCGTCGAGGTCCGCGGCCAGGCGGGGGGTTCGGGATGGTGGAAGGGGTGGATTCGCCCGTTCGGTTCGCGGTCGTGCACGAGAGCGCCCGCACGCGCGTCACCCGGCTGTCGCGAGCGGACCGCACGCTGATCGTGAAGGAGCCGCTCGGACCGGACGCCGAGCGCCGGCTGCGGCACGAGTCCGCCATCCTGGAGCGATTACGCGGTGCCGCGGGAGTGGCACAGCTGGCGGACGAACCGCCGCGCGAGGGCTCGATCGTCCTGACCGACGCCGGCCACAGCACCCTGGCGGATCTGCCGAAACCGATCCCCGCGCAGGACCTTGCCGGATTCGCGCTGGCGCTGGCCCGGGCCATGGCCGAGCTGCACCGCCGGGAGGTCATCCACCGGGACATCACCCCGGCCAACGTCGTGGTCGCCGCGGACGGCACGCCCACCCTCGTGGACTTCGGCCTGGCTGCGTCGATCGCCGAGATCCGACCGGAGTTCACCCACCACAACGAGATCCCGGGGACGCTGGCATACCTGGCGCCGGAGCAGACCGGGCGGACCGGCCGAGCGGTGGACCAGCGTGCCGACCTGTACGCGCTGGGCGCCGTCCTGTAC
>NZ_CAKUCL010000396.1 GCF_934643405.1 uncultured Actinoplanes sp. | reverse complement strand
GTCTTGGACGTCGCGACGACGAAGTGCGCGTCGGCGGTCGGGCGGGCCGCCTCCAGCAGGGTGTCGACGCTGACGCCGGCGAACCAGGTGTCGAACTTCGACCACGTGGTGACGCAGTGGATGTCGCCGCGGTACTCCGAGCGCGGCAGCCGGTGGGCCTCGTCCCAGGTCCACGTCGTCGGGTGCTCCACCCGGCCGTCGACGGTGATGCTCCAGGTCTCGGGCGAGATGCGCGGCGTGGGCTCGGCGGTCAGCACCGGCCAGTCGCGGCCGACGTCGTACTGCCCGGGCGGCAGCCGGGGGTCGCGCTCGCGGCGGCGGCCGAGGAAGCCTCGTGTGGGTCCAGCCATGCCGTGCTCCTCCCCCACCGGGACGTCCGCCAACCGCGCGGGAGGCGTCGCGCGGGGCACGCGGGCCGGTGCGCGGGCGCACCTTAGCGGCTGGACGCGGTTAGGGCACCCTTACGAGAGCTGAGTCACCACGCGCCAACTTGGTCGCCAGCGAGCGAGAGGCCTACCTTTGCCCTCGTGGTGACGGTGACGCAACCGGGACAGCGCAGGACCCCCAAGGCCGCCAAGACCAACTCGGTCGCCAAGAAGGCGATCATGGCGGTCAGCGGCATCATCATGGTGCTGTACCTGATCGTGCACATGATCGGGAACCTCAAGGCGTTCTCGGGTGCCGAGGCCTTCAACCACTACTCCGGCTGGATCCGCACGGTCGGCAACCCCGCCCTGCCCGGCGAGACGGTGCTGTGGATCATCCGGCTCGTCCTGCTGGCCGCGGTGGTGGCGCACTTCTGGGCGGCGATCTCGCTGTGGCGGCAGGCCAAGCGGGCGCGGCCCAACGGCTACGTCACCAAGAAGGCCGTGGCGCAGAGCTACGCCTCCCGGACGATGCGGTGGGGCGGGGTGATCGTCGGCCTGTTCATCGTCTACCACATCCTCGACCTGACGCTGGGCGTGGCGAACCCCGAGGGGCACGACAGCACCCCGTACGACCGGCTGGTGGCCAGCTTCTCCAACCCCATCGCCACGGCGGTCTACGTGATCGCCCTGATCCTGCTCGGCATGCACCTGCGGCACGGCATCTGGAGTGCCACGCAGACCCTCGGGCAGAGCAACAAGCGCCGGGAGAAGACGGTCAACCTCTTCGCCCTGGTCTTCTCCGTGGTGCTGATCGGCGGCTTCCTGCTGATCCCGTTCAGCGTCCTCTTCGGGATCGTCGGCTAAGGAGCTCAACGCGATGCCTCTCGACCTCTTCACCGTCGGCGACCCGATCGCCGACACCAAGGCACCGATGGACGTGCCCATCGGCGAGCGCTGGAGCACCCGCCGGTTCCGCGCCCGCCTGGTCAACCCGGCCAACCGCCGCAAGCTGACCGTCATCGTCGTCGGCACCGGCCTGGCCGGCGGCTCGGCCGCCGCGACGCTCGGCGAGGCCGGCTACAAGGTCAAGAACTTCTGGTTCCACGACAGCCCCCGCCGGGCGCACAGCGTCGCCGCGCAGGGCGGCATCAACGCCGCCAAGAACTACCGCAACGACGGCGACAGCGTGCACCGGCTGTTCTACGACACGGTCAAGGGCGGCGACTTCCGGTCGCGGGAGAACAACGTCCACCGCCTGGCCGAGGTCAGCGTCAACATCATCGACCAGTGCGTCGCCCAGGGCGTGCCCTTCGCCCGCGAGTACGGCGGCCTGCTGGACAACCGCTCCTTCGGTGGCGCGCAGGTGTCGCGCACCTTCTACGCCCGCGGCCAGACGGGCCAGCAGCTGCTCTACGGCGCCTACCAGGCGCTGGAGCGGCAGATGGCGGCCGGCACCGTCGAGCAGTTCGCGCGGCACGAGATGCTCGACCTGATCGTCGTCGACGGCCGGGCCCGCGGCATCGTCGCGCGCAACCTCATCACCGGGGAGATCAGCACCCACTTCGCCGATGCCGTCGTCCTGGCCACCGGCGGCTACGGCAACGTCTTCTACCTCTCGACCAACGCCAAGGGCTCCAACGCGACGGCGATCTGGCGGGCGCACAAGCGGGGCGCGTACTTCGCCAACCCCTGCTACACGCAGATCCACCCGACCTGCATCCCGGTCAAGGGCGACTACCAGTCCAAGCTCACGCTGATGAGCGAGTCGCTGCGCAACGACGGCCGCGTGTGGGTGCCCAAGGAGCGCGGCGACGACCGTGACCCGCGGGACATCCCCGAGGACGAGCGCGACTACTACCTCGAGCGGATCTACCCGGCGTTCGGCAACCTGGTGCCCCGCGACATCGCCTCGCGCCAGGCCAAGAACGTGTGCGACGAGGGCCGCGGCGTGGGCCCGGGTGGGCTGGGCGTCTACCTGGACTTCGGCGACGCCATGAAGCGGCTGGGCCGGCCGGCCATCGAGGCCAAGTACGGCAACCTCTTCGACATGTACGCCCAGATCACGGGCGAGGACCCCTACGAGACGCCGATGCGGATCTACCCGGCGGTCCACTACACGATGGGCGGGCTGTGGGTCGACTACGACCTGCAGTCGACGATCCCCGGCATGTTCGTGATCGGCGAGGCCAACTTCTCCGACCACGGCGCGAACCGCCTGGGCGCCAGCGCGCTGATGCAGGGCCTGGCCGACGGCTACTTCGTCCTGCCGAACACCATCAACGACTACCTCGCCGACGGTCCGTTCGAGGCGGTCGACGACAGCCACCCGGTCGTCGCGGAGGCGCTGCAGGAGGTGCAGGGCCGGCTGCAGAAGCTGCTGTCGATCAACGGCAACCGCACCCCGGCCTCGTTCCACCGCGAGCTCGGCCGCCTGATGTGGGACCTGTGCGGCATGGAGCGCTCGGAGGAGAGCCTGCGCAAGGCCCTGGACCGGATCCCCGAGATCCGCCAGGAGTTCTGGACCAACCTCAAGGTCTCCGGCGACGAGAACACGATCAACCCGACCCTGGAGCACGCCGGCCGGGTCGCCGACTTCCTCGAGCTCGCCGAGCTGATGTGCGTCGACGCCCTCCACCGCGCCGAGAGCTGCGGCGGCCACTTCCGGGCCGAGAGCCAGACCCCCGAGGGCGAGGCGCTGCGCGACGACGAGAACTTCGCCTACGTCGCCGCGTGGGAGTGGACGCCGGAGGGCGCTCCCCCCGTCCTGCACCGTGAAGCCCTCGAGTACGAGTACGTCCACCTCGCCCAGCGGAGCTACAAGTGACTGCGACACGTGAGGGCGCGAGCTTCGCGTCCGGCACGGCGACCGACCCGGCCATGGCCCCTCACGGCATGACCCTGACGCTGCGCATCTGGCGGCAGAAGGGCCCGGCCGACAAGGGCCGCATGGTGACCTACCAGGTCGAGGACATCTCCCCGGACATGTCGTTCCTGGAGATGCTCGACGTCCTGAACGAGAAGCTGATCCTCGCCGGCGACGACCCGGTGGTCTTCGACCACGACTGCCGCGAGGGCATCTGCGGCAGCTGCGGCCTGATGATCAACGGGACGGCGCACGGTCGCGGCACCTCGGGTGGTCCCACGACCACGTGCCAGCTGCACATGCGCAAGTTCAAGGACGGCGACACGATCGACATCGAGCCGTGGCGCGCGACGGCGTTCCCGGTGATCAAGGACCTGTCGGTCGACCGCAGCGCCCTGGACCGGATCATCCAGTCCGGCGGTTACATCAGCGCCCCCACCGGCACCGCGCCGGAGGCCCACTCGATCCTGGTGCCGAAGAAGGACTCCGACGCGGCCTTCGACGCGGCGACCTGCATCGGCTGCGGCGCCTGCGTGGCGGCCTGCCCGAACGCCTCCTCGATGCTGTTCACCGCGGCCAAGGTCAGCCACCTGGGTCTCATGCCGCAGGGCCAGCCCGAGCGCAACGAGCGGGTGGTCAACATGGTCGCCCAGCAGGACCGCGAGGGCTTCGGCGGCTGCACCAACATCGGCGAGTGCTCGGCGGCCTGCCCCAAGGGCATCTCGATGGAGAACATCTCCCGGCTCAACCACGACCTGCTCGGCGCCCTGCGCGCCGGGGCGCGGCCGAAGAGCTGACGGACGCTGCGCATCTCGTCATCCTCCGGATGACACCGCGGCCAGGCGCCGTCCCCGGCGAGGGCTGAGCCCCACCGAGCCCTCGTCGGGGAGGCCTCCGGCCCCCACTC
>NZ_CAKUCL010000395.1 GCF_934643405.1 uncultured Actinoplanes sp. | reverse complement strand
GCGCAGCAGCGTCCACGCCACCAGCAGCACCAGGACGAGGCCGCACGTGGTGACGACGGTGGAGGACGGGTCGGCGAACGGGGTGGTCACGGGCGCTCCTACTCGTACCGAAGGGCGGCGATGGGGTCGAGGCGCGCGGCGCGGCTCGCGGGGTAGGCCCCCGAGATGATGCCCACGCCGCCGCCGAGGATCACCGCCGCGACCACCGACCACGGCGCGACCTGCGTCGGGAGCGGGGTGGCGCTGGAGATGGCCTTGGCGACCAGCACGCCGTTGAGTCGGCGTTCCAGCTGCCCCAGCCCGGGCGGGATCTCGGCCCGCGCCCGACGGATCAAGAAGGCCTCCGACTCCAGGATTGGGACCTCGAACAGCTCCAGACCGGCCTGCCGCACGCCAGCGCCCCCTTGGCGCCGTCGCCGTCGTTGCGGTCCGCGAACGCGTTGTCGTCGTCGCGGTCGGCCGAGATGTGCAGGTGGAAGCCCGAGCCGCCCTGGTCGTTGAACGGCTTGCCCATGAAGGTGGCAAGGAGGCCGCGCTGGGCTGGGTCACCGGGCTGGGCGCGCTGGTCGCCCAGACCGTGCCGGTGCCGGTCGCCGCGGTTGTCGCGGTGGTCGTGACGGCGGCGGCGATCGTCGCGGTGCCGGGCCGCGCGTGGCAGGGCCCGGCCGCGGTCGCCGCCTCCGTGCTGGTCGTGCTGGCGCTCGCGCGCCACGCCGTCGGTCGTTTCGGCGGCATCACCGGCGACGTGCTCGGCGCGGTGACCGAGGCCGGCACGACCGTCGCGCTCGTGGTTCTCTCGCTGCGGTGACGGGTCAGCGCACCGAGGGCTGGACGAACGGGGGCTTCACCACGCGGGCCTCGGTGCGCCGGCCCCGGATGTCGATCTCGACCAGGTCGCCGTCCTCGATGCCGGCCGAGGTGTCGATGAGGGCCAGCGCGATGCCGACCTTCTTCGTCGGCGAGAACGTGCCGCTCGTGGTCTCACCGACGCGCTGCCCATCGCCGTACACAAGCATGTGACCGCGAGGGATGCCCCGGCCGGTCAGTTCCAGCCCGCGCAAGGTCCGTCGTGGCCCCTCGGTCTTCTCCGCGATCAGCGCGTCGCGGCCCCAGAACTCGGGCTTCTTCCAGCCGACCGCCCAGCCGGAGCGTGCCTGCACCGGGCTGATCTCCAAGGACAGCTCCTGACCGTGCAGCGGGTAGCCCATCTCGGTCCGCAGCGTGTCGCGCGCACCGAGACCGCAGGGCCGCACCCCGGCCGCGATCAGCGCGTCCCACACCTCGACCGCGGCGTCCCACGGCACGACGAGTTCGTAGCCGTGCTCGCCGGTGTAACCGGTGCGGCAGACAATGAGCTCGGTCTCACCCAGTCTCGCGGTGACGAACGACATGTAGTCGTGGTCGGTGGGCAGGCCCAGCTTGCCGAGCACCTCGGCGGACTGCGGTCCCTGGACGGCCAGCACCGCGTGCTGCCGGTGCTCGTCGGTCACCGTGACATCCCCGGGCGCCGCCGGGGCGAGCCGGCGCACCACCTCGGCGGTGTTCGCGGCGTTCGGGATCAGGAACACATGGTCGTCGGCGATCAGGTAGGCGATGAGGTCGTCCACGACACCGCCGTCCTCTGTGCAGCACAACGTGTACTGCGCCTGACCGGGGGCGATACGGCCCAGGTCGTTGGTGAGGCAGGCGTTGACGAAGCCGGCCGCGCCCGCGCCGCGGACCCGCGCCTTGCCCAGGTGCGACACGTCGAAGACGCCGGCCGCCTCGCGGACCGCCGCGTGTTCCTTGAGGACACCGCCGCCGGCGTACTCGAGCGGCATCTCCCAGCCGCCGAAGGAGGCGAACTTGGCACCCAGCGCGACGTGGCGCTCGTGCAGTGGCGAACGGAAAAGGGCATCGACGTGCTCGGCAGACATGAGAGTCAACTTACCCGTGACCTTGGGACTCGTTATTGTCGCGGGGACACCTCAGCCCCGGCGCGATCGTGCCGGTGCCACGTCCGATCAGCCGGAGCCGCTCAAGAGGCGTCCGGCCCGATGTCCCCGGAGAGCCCGAGTGACCCAGCCCAGCCTCAGCCTGGTCGACAGCGACCCGGCCGAATTGGCGGTCGATGCCATCGTCATCGGCCTGCACAGTCAGCCCGACGAGGGCGGCGCCCTGCTGCCCGCGGCCGGCGCCGAGAGCATTGCCGCCGCGTTCGACGGCAAGCTCACCTCGACGCTCGCGCTGCTCGGCGCGAGCGGCGCACCGGGCGAGGTGACGAAGCTGGCCACGCTGGGCACCATCGCCGCGCCGCTGGTCGTCGCCGTCGGCCTGGGTGACGAGCCGTCCGGCTCGGCGCCGAAACCGGAGACGCTGCGCCGCGGCGCCGGCGCCGCGGTGCGTGCGCTGGCCGGCAGCGCGACCGTGGCGCTCGCCCTGCCCCTGCCCGACGACGCCGACGCACCCGCGGTGCTGCGCGCCACCCTCGAGGGCGCGTTGCTCGGCGGGTACCGCTTCGAGGGCTACAAGACCAAGCCCCAGCCCGGCCGCCGGGAGCCGGTGGGCGCTCTGCAGGTGCACGTGCCGGACGCGTCCGACGCCGCGACGCTGGCCGAGGTGACTCGCGCCGAGGTGGTCGCGCGCGCGGTCCGCCAGACGCGCGACTGGGTCAACATGCCGCCGAACATGCTGCGCCCGCCGCAGTTCGCCGACGCCGTGGTGGCCGCCGCCCAGGGCAGCGGCCTTCAGGTCGAGGTGCTCGACTTCGACCAGCTCAAGGCCGGCGGGTACGGCGGGATCGTCGCGGTCGGGCAGGGTTCCGAGGCGCCGCCGCGGCTGGTGAAGCTGACCTACGTGCCCGAGGGCGTCGAGTCGCCGAAGCGGGTGGCGCTGGTCGGCAAGGGCATCACCTTCGACACCGGCGGCATCAGCATCAAGCCGAGCGCGGGCATGTGGGAGATGAAGTCCGACATGGCCGGAGCGGCCGCGGTCGGCGCCACCATGCTCGCGATCGCCGCGCTCAAGCCGGGCGTCGCGGTCACCGGTTACCTCGCGATGGCGGAGAACATGCCCTCCGGTACGGCGTACCGGCCGGGCGATGTGATCACCATGTTCAACGGCAAGCGGGTCGAGGTGTTCAACACCGACGCCGAGGGCCGCATGGTGCTCGGTGACGCGATCGCGCGCGCCTGCGCCGACGGCACCGACTACGTGCTGGAGACGTCGACGCTGACCGGCGGGCAGATCATCGCGCTCAGCAAGCGGATGGCCGGCCTGATGGGCTCGGACGCCGCGGTCGAGCTGATCCGCTCGGCCGGCGAGGCCACCGGCGAGCCGGCCTGGCCGATGCCGCTGCCCGACGAGATCCGCAAGGGCATGGAGTCGGACATCGCCGACATCTGCCAGACCAACTCGAGCCTCGACCGGGCCGGCCACATGCTGCAGGGCGGCATCTTCCTGCGCGAGTTCGTCGCCGACGGGGTCGAGTGGGCGCACATCGACATCGCCGGGCCGGGCTACCACGCGGGCGAGGCCACCGGTTACTGGACCAAGGGCGGCACCGGCGTCCCCGTACGGACCTTCCTGACCGCCATCGACCGGCTGGCGTGACGCCCCGGAGGACCGCCCGGTCTCAGACCGGGCGGTTCTTCTGGCGGGCGTTGAAGTCGCGCATCCGCTGCGGATAACCGAGCAGACGTACGTCGTAGATCGGCAACGACAGCTGATGCGCCCACCGGCGGGCGATCTCCGGCGACTCGATGCGCCGCCTGGTCCATTCACCGTCATGTGCCACAAGGAGCACAGTGGTCTCGGTCACGCTGGTACGGGGTTCCACGAAGGCCTCGACGCCCTGCCGGGTCCGGACGAACTCCGCAAGATATTCAAGATCGGCACGATCCACCGGCCGTCCGGCCGGTCGACCCGGCTCCCTGCGCCGCCGAAACCAGGCCACCGAGGCTCCCCTCACGTCGAGTTGCCGCAAGGGTACGACGTAAGGACCAGCCGTGGGGCACCTGAGTACATCGACCGGTTCGATAAGTGACAAGATGGCCTGGACATACTGTGACCGTTTCCATTGTGTGACCCACATGGCGACGACGCGAACACTGGAGTCAACGTGAGCCAGCCGAACGGCGGAACCTTCGACATCGTCATCCTCGGTGCCGGCAGCGGCGGCTA
>NZ_CAKUCL010000394.1 GCF_934643405.1 uncultured Actinoplanes sp. | reverse complement strand
ACCATCCCGCTGACCGACGCCGCCGCCTTCCCGCGCAGGACGACCGCGGCGATCGGCGGGACCCACGGCGACGTGCAGCTGAAGGTGTGCACTCTCGAAGCAACCCAGGTTGACTATCACGACAATAAGCAACTAAAGTTGCTTGCATGCCAGAGATCACCACCGGCGGGGATGTCGCCGACCGGCTGGCCGCGGTCGGGGCGCTGCGCCGCCTCGCCGACCAGCTCGAGGACGCCGCCGTCGAGGAGGCCATGCGGTCCGGCTGGAGCTGGCCGCAGGTCGCCGAGGCGCTCGGCGTGACCCGGCAGGCGGTCTACAAGAAACATGCCCGGCGGCTCATCGCCGCCGGCGTCACGCTGCGGAGGCGAAACGGATGAGCTCCTTCGACCACTATCTCGAGGACGTCCTCGCGCGGGCCGCGCGCGAGGCCCAGGACGACGGCTCGGCCACCGTCGAGGCGCGTCACCTGCTACTCGCGGTCACCGCGATCGATGACTCACTGCTGGGTCTGGACCACCACGCCGTACGGTCCGCATTGGACCGCGAGTTCACGCAGAGTCTCGCCACCGCCGGGGTCCGGGTCGCCGGTGACGTTCCGCGGGCCTCCCGGCCGCCGTCCGGCAACCCCGGGCTCGGCGCCAGCGCGAAGGCCGCCCTGGAACGGGCCTTCGCCGCGATCCCCCGCAAACGTGACGCGTCGCCGGCCCATCTGGCGATCGGCATCCTGTCCGCCGAGGCCGGCACCGTGCCGCGCGCCCTCGACCTGGCCGGCGTCGACCGCAAAGCCCTGCTGGACCGGCTGCGCCGGCCCTGACGGCGTGTCGTTGGCGACAACCGCGTGTGCGGCCGGCCCTCCCGCTGGCACCATCGATCCGTGCTGCAGCGGGTGGACCTGGGCGAAATCCCTTACCAGGAGTCGATCGAGGCGATGAGCGGCTGGGTGGCCGAGCGTCAGCAGGGCGTCGCGCCCGACCGGCTGTTCCTGCTCAGCCACCCGCCGGTCATCACGTACGGCAAGCTCACCCCGCCCGACGATCTCCCGTCGAGCGACGAGATCCCCACGGTTGCGGTTGACCGCGGCGGTCACGCCACGTATCACGGCCCCGGGCAGCTCGTCGGTTATCTGGTGATGGACCTGCGCCGTACGCGGGGACCCGCCGACGTGGTCCGCTGGCTGGAAACCGGCCTGATCGCCGCCATGGCCTCCCTCGGCTTCGAGACGGTCCGCCGCGACACGCCCAAGGGCGCGTCGAGCCTGGTCGGCGTGTGGACGCCGGAACACCACAAGCTCGTCTCGATCGGCATGCGCATCCGCGGCGGCGTCACCAGCCACGGGTTCGCCCTCAACGTCGACCCCGACCTCACGGTCTTCGACCGCTTCACCGCGTGCAGCCTGCCCGGCGTCGAGATGACCTCGCTGCGGCGCCTCGCCGAGGCGCGGGGTGTGCCGACGCCCACCGAGCTTGCCGTACGGGACGCGGTGGCGGCCCACCTGCAACCCTGACCCGGCTCGACGTCGCCGGCCCGCGATCCGCCGAGAGGCGGCGTACGCCCGGCGCGGCGTCGCCGGCCCTGCGCGACATGCGGGGCTGGTTGTGGGGCGCGGCACCGGGCCCGGGGCAGGATGGGAGTCGTGGAGACCGACCTGCAACTGGCTCAGCGTGCCGCGATCACCGGGGCGGCGGTCGCGTTGCCGCATTTCGCGGCGCTGGCCGACCTGCCCCGCGAACTCAAGGCCGACGGCACCGTCGTCACCGCGGCCGACCGGGCGGTGGAGTCGGCGATCCGCGGTGTGCTCGCCGCCGCCCGGCCCGGCGACGCCGTCCTCGGCGAGGAGCAGGGCGAGACCGGCGACCCGGCCACCGCGTCCCGGCGCTGGATCCTCGACCCGATCGACGGTACGGCGTTGTTCGTCGACGGCGACGACCGATGGCTGATCCTGATCGCCCTCGAAGCCCACGGCGAGATCGTCACCGCCGTCGCGGCCCACCCGGCCCAGGGCTCGATCTGGTGGGCCGAACGCGGCGCCGGCGCCTTCGAGGGCCGGGTCGTCGGCGGCCGGGTGGTGGCCGACACCCCGATCCACGTCTCCCCCGACGCGTCGCCCAGCCCCGCCGGAAGCCGCTTCGCCGTGATCCCGGAGACCTGGGGCCAGGACCTGGTCGCGCCGATCAAGGCCGTGACGCCGGCCCGCCCCTGGCCGGTCCACCCCGCCCTGATGATCGCCCGAGGCGACCTCGACCTGGCCGTCCAGACCGGCGGCAACATCTGGGACTTCGCCGCGACGTCGCTGATCGTCGCCGAGGCGGGCGGCAGCTACAGCGGCGTGAACGGCAACCCGGCCCCCGCCCCGGGCGCCGCGATCTACGCCGCAAGTACCGGCCTGCGCCAGTCCACGATGGACCTGATCAGGGCCGACGAGGCGGACAAGGCCCCGGACCCGGCGTAGCCGGCGGCGCTCAGCCTTCGTCGCAGCCCTCGACCGGCGCTCGGCCTTCGTCGCCGCCCTCGACCGGCGCTCCGCGTTCGTCGCAGCTCTCGACCGGCGCTCGCCCTTCGTCGCCGCCCTCGACCGTCCCGCACCCGGCCGCGGCCCGGGCCTCAGCCGCCCCCTGCCTGGGCGGCCCACGCGGGCGGGAGACCGAAACCGTTCCGTTCGCGCGAGAAGCCCAGGAACGTTGTCACGCCTGAGATCAGTTCCTCGCCGAAGTCGAAGACCAGCAGCGCGAAGGGCTCCGGCGGGCCGCCGGGGGTGGCGGGGCGCTGCTGCCACAGGGCCGGTGCGCCGTTCGCCCAGGCGGGAAGCATGCGATCGTCCAGGCAGGCGCCCGACGACGACATCACCGCGGCCACCCGGTCCCGGCCCCGCAGCCACCAGGTGAACGGCGGCATCGACGTCGTCACGTCCTCGTGGAGCAGGGTGACCAGGGTGGCTATGTCGTGGCGCTGGAAGGCGTCGGCGTAACGGTCCACCAGTGAGCGCTGGGCGTCCATGGACAGCGACGTCTTGCGGGGCGGGGCGGCGGCGCGCAGCGTGGCCCGGGCGCG
Organism: uncultured Actinoplanes sp.; assembly: GCF_934643405.1. Taxonomy (GTDB): domain Bacteria; phylum Actinomycetota; class Actinomycetes; order Mycobacteriales; family Micromonosporaceae; genus Actinoplanes. The sequence continues at coordinate 1,134 of NZ_CAKUCL010000394.1, read as the reverse complement.
CTGCAGGGCGCTGGTCACCGAGGCGGTCGAGGTCTCCAGCAGCGCGGCCACCTCGTCGGCCTGCCAGCACAGGACGTCACGCAGGATCAGCACCGCTCGCTGGCGCGGCGGCAGATGCTGCAGGGCTGCGACGAAGGCCAGGCGGATCGACTCGCGGCGCTCGGCCTCGGCGGAGGGGTCGCCCAGCATCGGCAGCACCCAGCTCGACGACGGCAAGGGCGGGCCCAGGTCACCGCCGGGAGAAGCCGTGGAGGTGAAGTCGGTGCTCACGGCTCGGCGCTGGGCTGAGCGCAGCATGTCGAGGCAGACGTTGGTGAGGATGCGGTAGACCCAGGTGCGCAGCGACGCCCGCGCCGGGTCGAAGTCGCCGCCGTGGCGCCAGGCGCGCAGCAGAGCCTCCTGAACGGCGTCCTCGGCCTCGAAGGGCGAGCCCAGCATGCGGTAGGCGAACCCGACGAGTTCGCCGCGCATCGTCGTGAGCTGGGATTCGAGCACCTCTGGCATGAGGCACAACATACGCGCCGGGTACGACAGAAATATGCTCCGCCGATGAGGATCCGCGAGAAGGAGCCGAAGGATCAGCAAGCCGTAGAGAACCTGCTGCGGGGCAGCTGGGGAAGCACGATCGTGGTCGTGCACGGCACCGAATACGACGCGGCGACACTTGCCGCCATCATCGCCGAGGACGACAACGGCGAAATATCGGGAGTGCTCACCTACACCGTCGGCAGCGACGGCTTGGAGGTGGTCTCTCTCGACGCGCGCGAAAGGTACCGGGGAATCGGCACGGCGGTCTTGGAGGCGGCCAAGCAAAAGGCGGCCCGGCACAGCACGGCCGGCCGAGAGGCGGCCGGACGAGAGGCGACCGGTCGAGAGACGACAGGCCGAGACACCGACGCCGGAGAATCGTACGGCCGAGACACCGACCTCCGTGAACTGCACGCCCGGGACACGGCGGCCCGGGGAACGTACGCCCGAGACGAGGCCGCCCGAGACGCGAACGACCGGGACAAGGACGGCCGCGACACGAACGACCGGGACAAGGACGCCCGAGACGCGAACGACCGGGACAAGGACGCCCGAGACGCGAACGACCGGGACAAGGACGCCCGAGACGCGAACGACCGGGACAAG
>NZ_CAKUCL010000393.1 GCF_934643405.1 uncultured Actinoplanes sp. | reverse complement strand
CTCGACGACCTCGGGCTCGATGATGTCGGACATGCTGCTGCCTTCTCCCGCGCTCACTGCGCGATCTGGGTGATTTCGAACGGCTGCGGCTGCTGGGCGGCGTGCGGGTGCTCAGCGCCCGGGTACACCTTCAGCTTCTTGATGATCTGCCGCGCGAGCTTGTTGTGCGGGAGCATGCCCTTGACGGCCAGCTCGATCGCCTTCTCGGGGCGCTTGCTCAGCAGCTCCTCGTAGCCGACCTGCTTGAGACCGCCCGGGTAGCCCGAGTGGCGGTAGGCGACCTTGGTCTGCCGCTTGTTGCCGGTCAGGGCGACCTTGCCGGCGTTGATGATCACCACGAAGTCGCCGGTGTCGACGTGCGGGGCGAAGGTCGGCTTGTGCTTGCCGCGCAGGAGGTTCGCGGTGTGGGTGGCCAGGCGGCCCAGAACGACGTCAGAAGCGTCGATAATGTGCCACTGACGCTCGATCTCACCCGGCTTCGGGCTGTACGTACGCACAGAATTACCTTGTCTCGTCGTCGGTCTGGGAGCGCGCGCTGGTCGCCGCGCTGACTCTGAGGGAGAGCGCGAACATCAAGCGTACCCGAAGGGGAACGCTCGCAGCTGTCGCACAACAGCAGGCAACAATACCTGGCCGCGCGGCTCGGGGTCAAAACGGCGGGCGTCACGTCGACCCGACGAGACCCCCAAACTTGTGCCTGTCAAGCATACCCGCCTGGTCTTGCGGGCCGCGCCGCGGGATCCAAGGTCAAGAGCATCACCCGGGCACCGTCACCTGCGTCACAGGCCGATGCGTCTTAGCAGGCTCGAAACAACGGGGACGTACGACCGAAATTCCCGGACGGCACGCTTTGCGCATGGCCTATGGTGCGGAGATCTCGACGGCGCGGGCCGGGTATCGCCACCGCGTGCGGGAACGACGCACTATGGAGAGGCCACCGTCAGGGTTGAGGACGGACCTGACGGTGACCGCCGCGCCGGTTCCCCGGTGCGGCGAGGAGGAGTCGCGGCGTGCATCGGCCGGAGGTACGGCGGAGAACGCAGGCGTGACATGGGAGCGGGTCGACGCTGAGGACGGCGGGCTCCGAGCGTGCCCTTCGGTGGACCGGCCGGCCACGCCGCGACTTCTCACTTCAAAGGCAATTCCATGACCGGCCGTACGGGGACAGGCCGCCGGACGGTGATCCCCGTCCCGGCCGCCTCGTTGTCCGGTTACACGGTGGGCGTCACCGCCGAGCGACGGCGCGACGAACTGGTCGGTCTGCTCGAGGCCCGCGGTGCGCGCGTGGTCGTCGCCCCGGCCCTGCGGATCGTCCCGATCGCCGACGACGCGGAGCTCAAGGCGGCCACCCGCGCCTGTCTGGTCACCCCGCCCGCCGTGGTCATGATCAGCACCGGCATCGGCCTGCGGGGCTGGCTCGAGGCCGCCGAGGGCTGGGGCCTGGCCGAGCCGCTGCGGACCGTGCTGTCTCGTGCCTATCTGGTGGCGCGTGGGCCGAGGGCCAAGGCCGCGATGCGTTCGGCCGGCCTGCGCGACCAGTGGTCGCCCGAGGGCGAGAGCCATGAGGAGGTGCTCGGCCACCTGCGGGCGCGCGGCATCACCGGCCTGACCGTGGCCCTGCAACTGCACGGCGAGAGCCAGCCGGACTACACCGAGGCGCTGGAGGATGCCGGCGCCCGGGTGATCGAGGTGCCGGTCTACCGCTGGGCGCCGCCGGTCGACCCGGCCCCGCTGGACCGGCTGGTGAACCTGATCACCGCGCGGCTGGTCGATGCCGTCACCTTCACGGCGGCCCCGGCCGTGCACGCGCTGCTGCAAGCGGCCACCCCGGCCGACGACGCGCTGGTGGCCGCCTTGCGCACCCACGTGCTCGCGGCGTGCGTGGGCCCGGTCACCGCCGGCCCGCTGCACCGCCGGGGCGTCCCGGTGATCACACCGGCCCGGGCACGACCGAGCGCCCTGGTCCGGGCCATCGCCGAGGAACTACCTGCCCGCGCGCTGTCGCTGCGGGTGGCCGGTCACGAGCTCACGCTGCGCGGTCACGCCGCCATCGTGGACGGCACGCTGCGCCCCTTGGCCCCGGCGCCGATGGCTGTCCTGCGCGCGCTGGCCACGGTTCCGGGCCGGGTGTTGTCCCGGGCGGCGCTGCTGCACGCCCTGCCGCCCGGCGCCGACGAACACGCCGTCGAGATGGCCGTCGCGCGGTTGCGCGCGGGTCTGGCCGTCGCCGGGATGGTGCAGACCGTGGTGAAACGCGGCTACCGCTTGTCCGAGCGGTAGCCGCGCCGGGATCTCGGCTGCGGGAGAGTCACCCGACCGCTGCCGGGAACCCGCCCGTCTGTTCCGCCACCAGCGTCGCCATCGCGTGTTCGACGACACTCACCAGCACCTGCTTGACCGAGTCGCGGACGCGGGCGTCGCACATGACCAGCGGCACGTGCGCCGGGATGGCCAGGGCCTCGCGAACCTCGTCCGGCTCGTAGCGCGGCGCGCCGTCGAAGCAGTTGAGGGCCACCAGGTACGGCAGGTGGCGGTTCTCGAAGTAGTCGAGCGGGGCGAACGCGTCGGCGATCCGGCGCGTGTCGACCAGGACGGCGGCGCCGACCGCGCCCCGGATGAGCTCGTCCCACATGAACCAGAAACGGGTCTGGCCGGGTGTGCCGAACAGGTAGAGGATCAGGTCGTCGGCCATGGTGATACGGCCGAAGTCCATCGCCACCGTGGTGGTCCCCTTGCCGGGCACCTTGGACGCGTCGTCGACGCCCTGGCCGGCCGAGGTCATCACGGCCTCGGTCGTCAGCGGCTCGATCTCGGAGACTGCTCCCACGAGCGTCGTCTTGCCGACGCCGAAGCCGCCCGCGATGACGATTTTCGCGGAGGTGATCTCTTTGGGTTGCGCCCCCGCCCGCTCAGAGCTTGCGAAGTCCACTCAACACCCTTTCCAGCAGATCCATCCGCTCCGCGAACCCCGTCTTGGGAGCGGCGCTGTGCAATGACAGCAGTCCATCGGCGACCATGTCCGCGACCAGCACCTTCGTCACCCCGAGCGGTTGCCGGAGGTGAGCCGAGAGCTCGGCCAGGGACTGCGGTTTCGCCTCGCACAGCACAGCTATGCGGTACTTGTCGTGCCCGGCGAACCGGGCTTCTTGCAATGCGTCCTGGCTGGCGACCAGGACGGCTTCGATCGGGATGTCACGGCGAGGCTCGGTCCGGCCCCGGGTGACCGCGTACGGGCGAACCAGGTTGCCCCGTGGGTCCTGTGGCTGCGCCATCCGTGATCACCCCCTCCCGACGGGCTCGGCGATCAGCTGACGGCTTCGCGCGGAGCGGGCGTCAGCGCCGCACCGACCCGCTCGACCAGCAGAGCCATCTCGTACCCGACCTGGCCGACGTCGCAGCTGCGGGCGGCGAGCACGGCCATTGAGGACCCGTCGCTGACCGACATCAGGAAGAGGTACCCGCTGTCCATCTCGATGATCGTCTGCTGCACGGCGCCAGCGTGGAACATGCGGGACGCTCCGTCGGTCAGGCTGACCACACCGGACGTGATGGCGGCGAGCTGGTCGGCGCGATCCGCGGGCAGGTCGCGCGAGGCCGCCAGCAGCAGGCCGTCCGCGGACACCGCCACGACGTGGGCGATGCCGGCGACGCTGTTGGCGAAATTGTTGAGCAGCCAGCCCATGTCCTGCATGGTCGGGGGCCTGGTCACTGTTCCTTCTCCTTAGCCTGGAAGGCGCTGGATTCGGCTACGCCGTCCGTACGCCCTCGTTGCACACCCCGGTGATACGCGGAGAGGAGTCCGCGGACCTCGTCGGGGCTGCGACGGTTCTGGTTGCGCGGCCCGGGCTGCACACCGCCGGGCACGAGCTGTGCCTGGGGGACGCGCTTGGGAAGGCCGGAACGCGTGGTGCCGGCGTCGATCGGTTCCGCCGCCGCCATTGCTCGTTGCCACCCCTCGTCGGCCGCCGTCCTCCATCGATCCTCCGCCGAGGCACGCGGCTTGGGGACCGCTGTCGACGATCCATTGTGCCCGGTCGTGGCGGACGCCGACGCCGGGGTTCCGACCGGGGGCGGCGCCGAGGAGGCGGGTGCCGCAACCGAAGCCCGCCCGGACGAGGGGGACCGCGCAGGCGAGGCGGGCGCCGCGGCAGGCGAGGCGGGCGCCGCGGCAGGCGAGGCGGGCGCCGCGCCGGGTGAGGC
>NZ_CAKUCL010000392.1 GCF_934643405.1 uncultured Actinoplanes sp. | reverse complement strand
AGCTTCGCGCCGGCCTTGTCGGCCTTCTTCTTGGCGGCGATCTCGGCGTGCAGGATGTCGTGCAGCTCGTCCGGGTCGGTGCCGTCGATCGCCAGCTGCAGGCCGCGCTTGAGGAACGGGTGCTCGACCGTCTTGACCGCGTCCTCCAGCGCCAGCAGGCCCTCGCGCCGGGCCCGCTCGGCCAGCTTGACGACCTCGTCGACGAGCTTGGTGGGCGGGGTGACCTTCGCGAGGAACGCCTTCTGGAGCTGCTTGCCGACGCCGGTCGCGTCCTTGAGCACGCCGCCGGCCATACCCGCCATGAAGGCCCCGCCGAACACCAGCAGCATCGACGGGATCAGGATGATGGAGGCCGGGGACCCACCCTCGAGGATCTGCACGGTGAAGATGATGACGAGGCCGGCGACTACACCGACGATGGTTGAGATGTCCATCAGCGTCCATTCCGGTGCAGCGGGAGCACCTTAGCGTCGTGGTCGTCGTCCGACGACGTGGCGGAGGAGTGGGTGTTGGTGGGCTCGGCCTCGAGGCGACTTGCCTGGGCGATCAGTGAGGCGCGGTAGTGCCGCACTGAATCGATGAACTCGGGCACGGACTCGGCGATGACGTACTTGGTCCCGTCGACCAGCGTGATGACCGTGTCGGGCGTGCACTCGGCGCGCTCGACCAGGTCCGGGTTCAGGGCGAACACGGCACCGTTGATGCGGGTTACGAGGATCACTTACAGCCGTCCTTGGTGGTGGTGTGGTCCTGGGCTGGTAGGCCGTCCGTGGCCCGCTTACACAAGGTTGTTCGGCCGCCTGCCGGTTGCCGATGAGATCCATCGGGTCGCCTTACGGGTGCAGCCGCCCGCTCAACAGACGGCGGCCGGTCTGCTGGAACTTCTAGCGCTTCATGCTGACGAGCTCCTGGAGCAGCTCGTCGGAGGTGGTGATGATGCGGGAGTTCGCCTGGAAGCCGCGCTGGGCGATGACCAGGTTGGTGAACTCCTGGGCCAGGTCGACGTTCGACATCTCCAGAGCGCCGCTGACCACCGAACCCATGCCGGCGCTGCCGGGCACGCCGACCTGGGCGTAGCCGGAGTTGACCGTGGCGCGGAACGACGAGTCGCCGACCTTCTCCAGGCCGGTCACGTTCTTGAAGGTGGCCATGGCGACCTGACCGAGGACCTCCTTCATGCCGTTGCTGTAGACACCGATGATCTGGCCGGAGTCCGAGACGCTGTAGGAGAGCGAGGTCAGCGCGCCGGCCGCCTGGCCGTCGGTGTCGAACACCCGGCCGTCGGTGAGGCCGGAGTAGGAGGTGATGTCGGTGACGTCGACGGTGTAGTCCCCGATCGGCAGCGAGGTCAGCTGCTTGCCCTGCGCGTCGACCGGGATGCCGCCGGACATCTCCAGTTTCGGCGGGTTGTTCTGGTCGGAGATCACCTGGTTCTTGTCGTCCTTGAGAACGATGTCCCAGGTCGAGGTCGGCGGGCTGCCGGCGTTGTCGTTCGCAGACCGGGTGAACTCGGCGGTGACCGTGTGGGTGGCGCCCTGCGCGTCGTAGACCTTCACCGGAATGGTGGTGGTGTACGTGGTGCCCTTGTTCGTCGGGTTGTTCGGGTCCGGGATGTCGTCGCTGCTGAGGTTGCCCTTGAGCGTGATCTTCTCGGTGGCCTTGGGCGCGATCGTGCTGCCCAGCGGCATCCGGATGTCGTCCGGCTTGGCCGCGGAGTTGACGATGCCGTCCTTGGCGGTCCACCCCTGCACCGGCTCGCCGCCCGCGCTGACCAGCAGGCCGTTGGCGTCGAAGGTGAACGACCCGGCCCGGGTGTACATCATCTCGTTGCCGGCCCGGGTGATGAAGAAGCCGTCGCCCTGGATCATCATGTCGCCGGAACGGCCGGTGGTCTCCTGCGAGCCCTGCGAGAAGTTGCTGATGATGCCGCTGTTGCGGACACCGAGGCCGACCTGCGCCGGATTCGTCCCACCCTGTCCGTTCTGCGGAGCGCCGGCGGCGCCGAGCATCTGGCTGAGCGTGTCCTGGAACTGCACCGAGCTGGCCTTGTAACCGACGGTGTTGACGTTCGCGATGTTGTTACCGGTCACGTCCATCATCTGCTGGTGGGCGTGCAGGCCGCTGATGCCGGAGTAGAGAGATCGCAGCATGAACGATGGTCCTTCGCGGTTGAGGGATGCGGATCAGGCGCTTGCCGCGGGACCGGCGGGGGGACGGATGCCGCTCGCGGGAGGAGCGGTCGTCTCCGGGCCGGCCGTCGCCGTGGTCTGGACTTCCATGACCTTGGACAGCAGCACGTCCGTGTTCCCGACGCGAAGCATCGGTTCGCTGTCTCCGTTGAGCTTGGCCGCCGAGATGACCCCGGTCTGCTTCGCTCCGGTCTCATCCATGTAGGTGACCGTGTGGCCGACCAGCGCGCTGGCCGAGACCATGCGCTGGGACTTGAGCATGTCGGCGATGTCGCCGAGCTTCTCGACCTGAGTGAACTGCGCGGTCTGCGCCAGGAACTGGGTGGAGTCCGCGGGCTTGCTCGGGTCCTGGTACTTGAGCTGAGCCACCAGGAGCTTCAGAAAGGTGTCCTTGTCGCCGAGGTCCTTGGTCTTGTCCGCGAGGCTGGACTTCGCCGCGGCGGCCGCATTGGCGCCGGTCGCTCCGGAGACGCCCGGGGTCGGTGAGGTCATCACTTTCTCCTGTCCTTTTGCGCTCGCCTAAAGGTTCGGCCGGGTTGCGATTGTGCTTAGCCGCTCAAGACAGCAGGCCCGCCAACTTTCGGCGGGCCTGCTCCGTAAGGGGCGATGCGGTCACGGCGCGAGGGAAAGGCTGAACTTTCCCTTTCCGTACCGGTTGACCTCGACCATCAGGTCGGTACGGCGGCCGAGCGCCATCAGATGGGCCCGGGCGTCGTTGGGCAGCGGGTCGCCGGGGTACACCACCTGGTGGAGCTTGACGTGCGGGCCGCCCTCCTTGTTGAGCAGGCTGGTCAGCACGTTGCACAGCTCGAAGATGTTCTCCGCGAGGTTCGGGAACAGCTTCTTCTCGTCGATGCTGTCCTCCGCCGCACCGGCCGGCAGCAGGCCAAGAGCCGCTCCGGCATTGGCGGACAGGGTCAGATCCATTCCGAGTACGGCGTAGATCTGCTGGGCGGAGTCGGTGAAGATGGCGATCGTCGCCGTGTTGACCTCGTCGGCGGAAAGCGGATCGCCGGGGCTGACGGTCACCTCTCGGCCGAGCAGGTCCTCGAAGAGGTTGCGAACGGCCAGAGTGCCTGGAAGAACCGAGACGTCGGACATGTCTTAATCATCCCAAAATTGGAGCGAAGACCTCATCGAATCGCTCAGCTGAGAAGGGCTTGACGATGAAAAAAAGCGATCCGGCCGCCTCGGCCGCCTGCATCATCTCCGGCGTGCACTCGGAGGTGACGAAACCGAACTTCACGTCGTTGCCTGCCGCCCGCAGCTGACGCAGCACCTCGACGCCGGTCATCTCCGGCATGTTCCAGTCCGAGATGACCAGGTCGGGCTTCTCCGAGATGGTCTTGTCGAAGGCCTCCCTGCCGTCGGCGGCCTCGATCAGCTCGTGATCGTCGAAGCCGGCCTGGCGCAGCGTGCGGATAACGATCTGCCGCATCACCCGGCTGTCGTCCGCGATGAGGATCTTCACTTGTCTTCCTCCTTGTTCTCGGACCGGCTCGCCCACATCGAGACGTTCACCGGCTCGCCTTCCCACATGCCGTAGACCCCGCTGATCCGTTCGGCATTCGGATAGACCGTGGTGTTCTCGGGTGCGAGCACGACCTGGGGCAGCGAAAGGAGTGCGCCCGGCGGCAGCATCGCCTTGACGTTTCCGCCGACGATGTTCGCGATCTCGCCGAGCACGTCGGAGAGGTCGTCCGGGGAGACCTCGTCCGGTTCCATCGCCAGGAAGGCGGCGGCGGCGCGGCGGGCGGCAGTGGTGGAGGACGCGTACACGACGTGCCCGGTCCAGGATCCGGTGATGGAGACCGAGGAGTGCACCTCGGAGGGCTGGTTCTCGTCGTACGTCGGGATCAGCGGGCTGACACCCTCCGGATCCAGGTACGACTCCCAGACCTGTTCCACCATCTCGGCGAGGTCGTTCTCATTGACCTCGGCTTCGACGCTCATGAGTTCGCTCCGGTCGGGACGAGGCCCAGCAGGGCCAGCTTTTCGATCATGGCGCCCTCGGTGA
>NZ_CAKUCL010000391.1 GCF_934643405.1 uncultured Actinoplanes sp. | reverse complement strand
AGGATCAGTGGCGGCCGGCTCGCTTCTGGTCCGACGGGCCCTCCGGGGCCTCGTCGTCGATGCCGACCACCTCGGCCATCTCCTCCAGCGGCGATTCCCTGCGCTCCGAGGCGCCGGGATGCGGCGCCAGCAGGTCGGGAGCCGTCGGGTCCGGCGCCGGCGGGACCGCCGTGGACGCCGGCTGCGGGTGGGTGACCACCTCGGCCGAGAGAATGCCGCTCAGTCGGGCCAGCACCGCCGCGCTGATCTCGTCGACCGGACGGCCGGCGTCCAGCACCAGGTAGCGCCGGGGGTCGGCCGCCGCAAGGTCGAGGAACGCGTAGCGCACGCGCTCGTGGAAGGCCCGCGACTCACTTTCCAGCCGGTCGGTGCCCATCCCCCGCGAGTCCACCCGGCCGAGCCCGACGTTCGGGTCCACGTCCAGCAGCACGACCAGGTCCGGTTTCAACCCGCCGGTCGCCCACGACGACAGCCAGGAGATCTCCGAGACGGGCAGCGTCCGGCCCGCTCCCTGATAGGCCAGCGACGAATCCACGTACCGGTCGCTGATCACCACCGCGCCCCGGGCCAGCGCCGGCCGCACCACCGTGGCCACGTGATGCGCACGATCCGCGGCGTACAGCAATGCCTCGGCCCGTGGCGACGGCGCCTCGCTCTTGTCCAGCACCAGCCCGCGAATACGCGCACCCACGTCGGTGGCGCCCGGCTCGCGCGTCACCACGACGTCGCGTCCCTCGGCACGCAAGGCCGAAGCGAGCCGGTTGACCTGCGTCGACTTGCCGGCGCCCTCGCCACCCTCGAAGACGACGAAGATTCCCGTACGGACGAATTGCTCGGCCGGGGCGAGCGGGCGTCCCCGAATCGATCCCCAGAGGTCGGCCAGCACCGGCACGCCGTGTTTGTCGTCCATCTGGCGGAACGCGCTGATCCCGACCCAGATCCCGGCCGCGCCCCCCACCAGCAGCAACACGCGGGTCGAGGACACGTCGAAGCTGAACGCCCCGAAGTCGACCCGCCGCGAGCTGCCCAGGCCGACCAGGAAACCGGCCAGCGTGATCGCCAGCAGCAGCACCATCCGCACGCCGATCTGGACCACGGCGAACACCCGGCCGCGTACCGCGTCATCGACCTCCCCGTACAGCAGCGTGGTCCCGGCCAGGAACGCCATGCCCGCGCCCGCCCCCACGAGCAGCGCCCCGGCCAGGGCCATGGACAGGTGGAACGCCACGCCGAGGAACATCACCGAGCCGCTGGCGAGCACGATGCTCATGCCGAACCAGCGCCGCCGGGACAGCTCCCGGACGATCATCGGACCGAGGCCGATGCCGATCGCGAGCCCCATGAAGATCACGCCGAAGAGCAGGTAGAACGCGGCCTCACCGGCACCGAGCGACGTCGCGAACGTCTTCGCCGCACCGATGACGACACCGCCGGCGGCGAACGCGCCGAAGATCCCCAGCACCAGGCCGCGCACCAACGGCGTACGGCCGATGTATTTCCAGCCGTCCAGGAACTGCCCCAGCATGGTCTGCTGCTGGGCGTCACGCCGGCGTTCCTCGCTCTTGCCGCCGATCTCGCGGATGCCGAAGAAGACGGTCAGCGCGGTCGCGAGACGCGAGATCGCGTTCATGTAGAGAGCGAGCTGCACGGGCTGGGCCCAGTCGGGCAGGGAAAGCCCGGACTGCTGCACGCCGGCGGTCAGCGCGGAGAGCGCCAGGGCGGCGAGGATGGGCGTTATCCCGTACGTGGTGACCAGGGTGAGCTGGTTCGAGACCTCGATCCGTGACTTGGGGATGAGGTTCGGCACCGCTGCTTCCTTGGCGGGGATCCAGATCAGCGTGATGGTCTCGCCGACGAAGGTGGCGATCGCGGCCCAGGCGACGGTCACCCCGGGCGATGCCCCCAGGAGCGGGACCAGCGGGATCGAGCCGTAGAAGACGAACCGGATCAGGTCGGTGATGACCATGGTGTAGCGGCGGTCGAACCGGTCGGCGAAGACACCGGCCAGGGGGCCGAGGAGCAGGGCGGGCAACAGCCGTACGGCGATGGTCCCGCCGAACGCGGCGCCCTGGCCGGCGCTGCTCTGGAACTGCGAGGCGGCGAAGATGCCGGTGGCGAGCAGACCGATCCAGTCGCCGAAGGAGGCCAGCCCCAGAACCAGCCAGAGCCGGCGGAACGGGCGGATGCGCAGCACGGTTCGCAGCGCTGCCGTGCCCGTCAAGTCGACCGGCCCGGATTCGCGCGTTTCGGTGTCGATGGCCGTACCTCCCGTGATCCCCGCAGGGTGCACTCTAACCGGCCAGCTCGAACGGCCGGGTTTCGCACGTTCGGGTGGCGCATAGGTGAAGGTATTTCGCATTGCCCAGGAAGGCGTTACGGTGCTGGCGTGACCGTCGATCGCGACAGCCTGCGCCGGCGTCTGGACCGGGCGACCGGGCACCTGGAGACGCCGGTCGCCGCCGTCGACCTGGCCGCCTTCGACGACAACGCGGCCCAGCTCGTGGCCCGCGCGGGCGGGAAGCCGCTGCGGGTGGCGAGCAAGTCGGTGCGCTGCCGCGCGCTGCTCGAACGGGTGCTGGCGATGCCCGGCTGGCACGGGGTCATGGCGTACACGTTGCCGGAGGCGATCTGGCTGGTCCGCTCCGGTCTCACCGATGACGTCCTGGTCGCGTACCCGACGGTTGATCGGGCCGCGATCCGCGAGCTGACCTCGGAGCGGAAGCTCGCCGAAGCGATCACCCTCATGGTGGATCACCCCGCCCATCTGGACGTGGTCGACCAGGTGACGTCGCCGGGCGACCGTCCGGACGTTCGGCTGTGCATGGATCTCGACTCGTCCTGGAAGCCGGGCGGTCCGCTGCACGTGGGCGTCCGCCGTTCCCCGATCCACTCCGCGGCGCAGGCGAGCGTGCTGGCTCGGCGGATCGTCGCCCGCCCGGGTTTCCGGCTGGCCGGGATCATGTCGTACGAGGCGCAGATCGCCGGGGTGGGTGACGCCCCGCCGCGGCAGGCCCTGCGCGCCCGCGCCATCCGTCTCATGCAGTCCCGCTCGTTCCCGGAGATCGTCCGCCGTCGGGCGGAGACGGTCGCCGCGGTCCGCGAGCACGCCGACCTCGAGTTCGTCAACGCGGGCGGCACCGGCAGCGTAGCCGCGAGCGCGTCCGACACGGTGGTCACCGAGGTCACCGCCGGTTCCGGGCTCTACGGGCCGACGCTGTTCGACGCCTACACGGCCTGGCAGCCGACCCCGGCCGCGTTCTACGCGCTCAGCGTCGTGCGCCGCCCGGCGCCGCGCATCGCGACCGTGCTGGGCGGCGGCTGGATCGCGTCCGGGCCGGCCGGGCCGTCCCGGCTGCCCACCCCGTACCTGCCGGCCGGGCTGCGGTTCAAGCCGGACGAGGGCGCCGGCGAGGTGCAGACCCCGCTGATCGGCGCCACGGCCGGCTCACTGCGGCCCGGCGACCGGGTGTGGTTCCGGCACGCGAAGGCCGGCGAGCTCTGCGAGCACGTCAACGACCTTCAGCTCGTCGACGGCGAGACAGCGACGCCGGCCCCGACCTACCGCGGCGAGGGCCATGCCTTCCTCGGGTGAGCGATCAGGCGGTCACGTGGCGGTGCAGGTACTCCCTGATCAGCGCCTTCGCCTCGATGATCACGGACTCGTCGCCGTGCTGGTCGCGCCGGAACGCCAGCTTGATCAGCGCGTCCGCCGCCTCGACCGAGATCTGCAACGCGAAGCGCAGCCGGACCCGGTCCATCAGCTGGAACTGCTCGACCAGCAACTCGGCCAGGCGCTCGGCGATGACCGCGTTGTTGTCGCGTTCGACGTCGAGAAGGTGCACGTCCACCACGTCGCCGAAGTGCAGCGTGCGGAAGCCCGCGACGCTGCGGTGCATCTGGATGTAGACGTCGATGGCCGCGTCGACGCCGTCCCACCAGTGGGTGAACGTCTCGCTGGCGAAACGCGCGGAAAGCCCCTGCAGATACGCGTCCATGTTGCGCATGGCGAGCGCCTGCACGATGGCTCTCTTGTCCGGGAAGAACTGGTAGACCGAGCCGATGGCGACCTCGGCCCGCTCGGCCAGCAGCGTCGTGGTCAGGCCCTCATAGCCGACCTCGTCGACGAGCTCCGCGCAGGCGTCGAGCATGCGCTGGACCCGGGCAACGCTTCTGCCCTGCACCGGAACCCGGCGCAGCGGTCCGGTGGTGACGGTTGGTGTCGACACGCGTCGCCACTCCCTCTCAGCAGTG
>NZ_CAKUCL010000390.1 GCF_934643405.1 uncultured Actinoplanes sp. | reverse complement strand
CTCGCCGCTCCCCAGCCCAACAAGGGCATCGACACCGAAGGCGTCGTCACCTTCTTCGCCAGCAACATCGCGCCGATCCTGCTGGCGGTGCTCGGCGTGATCTTCATTGGACGGGCCAGCCGCGGTGAGATCTCCAAGGTGCTGACCAGTTCGGCCATCGCCATCGTGGGCCTCGCGTTCATCGCCGGAGCGGCGACCCTCTTCTTTGTCGGCGACTACCTCATCGACCTGATCTTCAACTGAGATGAGACTCCGCACCGACGACGACATCTATCGGGCGCGCTTGGTCTACCTGGGGCCGCCCGGGTACACGCTGCCCATCCACCTGCCCTATGCGCAGTACGGGATGTTCGTCGCCCTGGTCCCGCTCTTCATGCTGGGGCACTACCTGATCACGTTCCAGTTCGACCCGTTCCCGGCGTGGGAGATCGCGCTGGCGATGGTCACCACGTCGTACGTGTTCCGGCATGTGGATCCGGACCGCCCGGCCCGGGTGGTCATCCGCACCGCGCTCACCGACTGGCGCCGCACCCGCGAGCCGGCGGTCGAGCAACGGGATCCGAGACTCGTCGCCACTCGCATCCGGGTTCGGGAGGAGTTGGTATGACCAGTTTTATCGTGCGCTCAGGTGAGGCCCAGGCATGACCGGACCCCTCCCGCCCGGGCATCCCCGTGCGGAGACCCTTGCATCCGGAAGGCACAGTAACGGTGTGCGTTCGAACCGTTACTCTTCGCAAGACCCGGCTGCCTCCTCGGAGGAGGTGGCCGAGGAGTTCGTCGCCGCGCCGGGTCACGGCGCGGTGGGTGTCTTCCAGGCTCCGCAGCCGGTGCGGCCACGCGGCACCACGGTGGACACCACGCTGGACATCGACTCGCCGTTCCTCGATCTGTTCGGGGGAACCGGGACTCCGGCCGTCACGGCGCCGTCCTCACCGGCGCCGCCCCCGCCGCCCGTGGCGGAGCCGCCGGCCGACGATCTCGACTTCGAGCCGGTTCCCGAGCCCGTCACGGCCGAAGCGCCGGCCGAAGCGCCGGTCGAGGTCCCGTCCCCGGCCAACCGGCCGCCGGTCGGGCCGCAGGCGGACTTCTTCGAGCGGGACTTCGAGGAGCTGCCCGATTTCGAGGCGTTCCCCGCCGCTCCGTCGGTCGCGACCGCCCCGCCGGTGCCGGTCTCGGCGCCACCGCTCTGGCAGACGGCCGGCACGGCGCCGGAGGAGCTGCCGGCGGACGCGGCCCTGCCCGTACCGGCGCAGGAGAAGGCCCCCGCCAAGCAGCGGGAGAAGGCACCCGCCAAGCGGCGCGAGAAGGCACCCGCCAAGCGGCGCGAGAAGGCACCCGCCAAGCGCAAGCACGGCGACGACAACCTCCCGGTCCGGCCGCGCCGCGAGGCCAAGGCGGCGCCGCTGCGCCCGCACAAGCTGAAGTTCAGCGACCGCGATCCGGCCATGGAGCTGGAGATCAGCGAGATCGCCGGCCATCTGACCTTCACCCAGAGCACGGTCACCGCCTGGTACTACCTGCCCGAGGTGCGCTGGGCCTTCCGGCCGGACGCGGAACGCGAGGCGCTGCTCAGCGCCATCTCCGAGCAGTACGCGGGCCTGGCCGGCTTCCGGCTGCACCTGCGGCGCACGAACCGGCCGTTCCCGGCCGACGAGTGGGCGCGCACGGTCGACTCGTTCACGGCGAAGCCGCTGCCCGACGTCGGCGGCGCCACCTCCTGGTCCGACCACCTGGTGGCGGCCCAGCGGCACCTGCTCTCGGTGAATCACGCCGAGGGACAGACCTATCTGGGTGTTACGTTTGCCCGCCGATCGCTCGGTGACACCTTCTCGGAACGCATATTGCGCATCTTCGGGCGCGGCACGTCGGACAGCGAACGGCGCAAGCTGGGCCGGACCGTCGAGCAGTTCGACGAGGTGCTCAACGCGTTCGGCATGCGCGGGCGCCGGGTCTCGCCGCAGGAGCTCGAGTGGTTGCTGTTCCGGTCGGTCGCGCTGTGCATGGCGCCGCCCGGGCCGCTGTCGCCGGTCTCCAACGGCCACTGGGAGACCGGCGATCTGCTGGCGCTGACCGAGCAGGTGGAGCGCTACCGTACGCCGTACGGGTCGACGGTGAAGCTGGTCAACCGGATGACCGGCGAGGAAAGGCACGTGGCGGTGCTCTCCGTCGGCCGGATGGAGCCGCTGGAGATTCCCGAGCGGCACGAGCCGTGGCTGCACTTCCACGAGCGCCTGCCGTGGCCGATGGAGCTGTCCTCGCGCATCGACATCCTCGGCTCCGGCAGCTCGTTCAAGAACCTCGAGCACCGGCTGCGGATGATCCGGTCGCAGCAGCTCGACTACGCCGAGCACGGCATCGACGCGCCGCCCGAGCTGGAACGCCTGGCCAAGCGCGCGCTGGTGATCGGCGACGAGATGACCACCGGGCTGCCGGTCGAGTCGGCGCGCGCGCATGGCTGGCACCGCATCGCGGTCGGCGGGGCGACCCGGGAGGAATGCCTCGAGCGGGCGCGACGGCTCATCCAGCTGTACTCGCGGGAACTGCGGATCTCGTTGCAGCACCCCAAGAACCAGGATCAGCTGGCCCGCGAGTTCATTCCGGGCGAGCCGATCGCGAACACCGGGTACGTGCGGCGGATGCCGGTGAAGCTGCTCGCGGCGGCGCTGCCCCAGGCGGCCTCCACGGTGGGCGACCGGCGCGGTGACCTCATCGGCCGGACGTCGGGCACCTGCCGCCGGCCGGTCTTCCTCGACCTGCACTTCCCGATGGAGGTGCGCGAACGCTCCGGCCTCGGGGTGTTCGTCGCGGAGCCCGGCGGTGGAAAGTCGACGCTGATGGGCGCGCTGGGATACCTGAACGCCCGCCGCGGTGTGCAGGTGACCCTGCTCGACCCGTCCGGCCCGCTCGCCCGGCTGTGCCAGATGCCCGAGCTGCGCCCGTACTCGCGGGTGCTGAACCTGACCGGTTCGGAGCAGGGGACGCTGGCGCCGTACGCTCTGATCCCCACGCCGGTCCGCACCGAGTTCGCCGCCGGGCCCGGCGGCGACCGGGAATTCGAGATCGCGGTCTCCAACGCCCGCGCCGAGCGCCGCATGCTGGTGCAGGACATCTGCTCGATGCTGGTGCCGCCGCAGGTGGCCAAGGAGGCGTCCACGGCGACGCTGCTGCGGCACGCGGTGCGTCAGGTGCCGGCCGAGGAGTCGTCCACTCTCGACGATGTGGTCCGCACCCTGCAGGGGCTGGACGACGACGAGGGCAAGGAGCTGGCGAATCTGCTGCTGGACACCGCCGAGATGCCGCTGGCGCTGCTGTTCTTCGGCTCACCGCCGCAGCACCTGCTGGGCGCGGACGCGGCGCTCACCGTCATCACCATGGCGGGCCTGCGGCTGCCCGACCTGAAGATCGAGCGGGAGTACTGGTCGGCGGAGGAGTCGCTGGCGCTGCCGATGCTGCACACCGCGCACCGGCTGGCGGTCCGGCGCTGCTACGGCGGGTCGATGTCGTCGCGCAAGATGGTCGGCCTGGACGAGGCGCACTTCATGGAGGGCTGGCGGTCCGGGCGGTCGTTCCTGGTCCGGCTCGCCCGCGACTCCCGCAAGTGGAACCTCGCGGCGCTGGTCGCCTCGCAGAACCCGCGGGACATCCTCGGCCTCGACGTGCAGAACCTGGTGTCGACGGTCTTCGTCGGCCGCATCGCGGAGGACCAGGAGATCGCGTCCGAGGCGCTGCGGCTGCTCCGGGTGCCGGTGCACGACGGGTACGAGGCTACGCTTGCCTCACTGTCGCAAGTGGACACGGCGTCGTCGACGCGGCTCGGCTTCCGGGAGTTCGTGATGCGGGATGTGGACGGGCGGGTGCAGAAGGTACGCGTCGACGTGTCGTACGTCGAGGGGCTGCTGGAACACCTGGACACCACGCCGACGGCGGCGAAGGCGCCGGCGGCCATCCCGATGTCGCCGTCCGACCTGGAGGTTTGAGATGGTGCGGCGGGGGTTGGCGCTGCTGCTGACGATGTTCGTGGTCGTCGTGGCGTCGATCGTTTGGGCGGTGGCGGCGCCGCCCGGGGCCGCGTCGGCCGCGCCGGCCGCGCCGCTGCGGGCGCCCGGTGGGGCGTGCAGTGTCGAGGAGTGGCGGCAGGATATTCAGGGGTGCGTCAAGAGGCTCACGGCGGTGGGGCAGGATCGGGCGCAGTGTTTGAATCCGCCTACGCCTAGTACGCCTGATTCTGGGTTGGCGGGTTGGTTCGCCGAGC
>NZ_CAKUCL010000389.1 GCF_934643405.1 uncultured Actinoplanes sp. | reverse complement strand
GCGCGGGTGTGGCCGCGGCCGGACCGATCGCCTTCGTCGGCCTCGCGGTGCCGCACCTGGCGCGCGCCCTCGTCGGCACCGACCAACGCTGGGTCCTGGCCGTCTCGGTGCTGCTCGGCCCGGCGCTGCTGCTGGCCGCCGACGTGATCGGCCGGGTGGTGGCACTCCCCGGCGAGGTCTCGGCCGGCATCATCACCGCCCTGGTCGGCGCGCCCTTGCTGGCGCTGCTGGTCACCCGGGGGAAGGTGGTCACGGCATGACCGCCCGCACCGAGCGGCACCCGGCCGCACCAGACGACGGCGCCGAAGGCGAGGGCCGGACGGGCATGCCCCGGCAGCACGGCATGACCACCACCGTCAGCCTGGGGGCGGCCTCTTTCGTCGTACGGCGTAGAGCCGTAGCCGTCTCCGCGATCGTCCTCGTCGCGCTGGCCGTCGCCGTCGTGTTCGCACTCTGCCTGGGCCGGCCCTACGTGGCGCCGGGCGACGTCCTGCGCTCCCTCCTCGGCGAGTCCACGCCGTACGACGTCGTGGTCCAGCGTCTGCGGCTCCCGCGGATCGTGCTCGCCGTCGTGGTCGGCGCGTGCTTCGGGGTCGCCGGCGCGCTCATCCAGAGCGTCGCCCGCAACCCGCTGGCCAGCCCGGACGTGGTCGGCATCACCCAGGGCGCGGGCCTGGCCGCCACCATCGCGCTGACCAGCGGCGCCGCCGCCGTCGTGATCGCACCGGCGGCGCTCGGCGGCGGCCTGCTCGCCGCCGCGGTCGTCCTCGGGCTCGGCGCCCGGCATGGCCTGGCCGCGCAACGCTTCGTGCTCGCCGGGGTCGCCGTCGCCATCGCGCTGCGAGCCCTCACCGAGATCGTCATGCTCACCGCCGAGCCGATCGACGGGCAGCGCGCGCACATCTGGCTGGTCGGCAGCCTGGCCGGCCGCGGCTGGAACGAGACGACCTGGCTCGCGATCACCCTGCTGGTGCTGCTGCCCGTGCTGGCCTGGGCCGGCTGGGCGTTGCAGACCAGCTCGCTCGACGACGACACCGCGCGGGGCCTGGGCGTGCGGCCGGTGGCCCGACGAGCCGGTCTCGCCGCCGCCGGCGTGCTGCTGGCCGCGATGGTCACCGCCCAGGTCGGCGCGGTCGACTTCGTCGCGCTGGTCGCGCCGCAGGTCGCCCGCCGGCTGGTCCGCGCCGAACGTCCGCCGCTGATCGCCGCCGCGCTCACCGGCTCGCTGCTGGTCGTGCTCGCCGACCTCGCCGGCCGTCTGCTCTTCGCACCCACCCAGCTGCCGGCCGGCGTGATCACCGCCGCGATCGGCGGTCCATACCTGCTGTTCCTGCTGGTCCGGAGGAAGTCGTGAACCTGACCGCTGAGGATCTGGCCGCCGGCTACGGCACCCGGTCGGTGTTCGACGGCCTCGACGTGGAGCTGCCGTCGGGCGCCTTCACGGTGATCGTCGGGCCCAACGCCTGCGGCAAGTCCACCCTCCTGCGCACGCTCGCCCGCCTGCTCCCGGTCCGCCGCGGCAGCGTGCTGCTGGACGGCGCGGACATCCATGCGCTGCCCACCCGCGAGGTCGCCCGGCGTCTCGGTGTGCTGCCGCAGAGTCCGCTGGTGCCCGAGGGGGTCACCGTCGCCGACCTGGTCGGACGCGGGCGCCAGCCGCATCAGAGCTGGTGGCGGCAGTGGTCGGAACAGGACAGTGCCGCGGTCCGCGAGGCGATGGACCAGGCCGGGGTCGCCGACCTGGCGCCACGCGCGGTCGACCAGCTCTCCGGCGGTCAGCGGCAGCGGGTCTGGATCGCCATGACGCTCGCCCAGCAGACCGAGGCGCTGCTGCTCGACGAGCCGACCACCTTCCTCGACCTGGCCCACCAGGTGGAGGTGCTCGATCTGCTGCACCGGATGCGCACCGACGGCCGCACCGTGGTCGCCGTGCTGCACGACCTCAACCAGGCCGCCCGCTACGCCGACCACCTGGTCGCGATGCGGGCCGGGAAGGTGGTGGCCGCCGGGCCGCCGCGCGAGATCGTCACGGCCGGCCTGGTGCGTGACGTCTTCGGGCTCGACTGCGTGGTCGTGCCCTGCCCCGTAAGTGGCGCACCCCTCGTGGTGCCCGCGTGACCGACGCCCCGAAAGGACGTGACTGACTTGCGCCGTACCGCAACCCTCCTGGTCGCGGCGGCACTCGCCGCAACCACCGCCCTGGCCGCGTGCTCCAGTGACCCCGTCGCCGAGTCGACCGGCGGCGAGACCCAGCAGATCACCCATGCGATGGGCACGACCGCGGTGCCGTTGCACCCGAAGCGGGTCGTCGTCCTGGACACCGACAAGGTCGACACGGCGGTCAGCCTGGGCGTGACGCCGGTCGGCGCCACGCAGCCGCCGGAGGTCGACTCGTTCCCCGCGTACCTCGGTGATCTGTCCACGGTGAAGAACGTCGGCGAGATCTCCGAGCCGGACCTCGAGGCGATCGCGGCCCTCAAGCCCGACCTGATTCTGGGCAGCAAGTTCCGCCAGGAGAAGTTCTACGACGAGCTGTCGGCCATCGCGCCGACCGTCTTCACCGAGCGCGTCGGGATCACCTGGAAGGAGAACTTCCTGCTCGACGGCAAGGCCCTCGGTCGGGAACAGAAGGCCAAGGACCTGCTGAACCAGTACGAGACGCGGGCCAAGGCGCTGGGCGCGAAGATCCCGGGCGCGGCGGACATCAAGGTCTCCATCGTACGGTTCATGCCCTCGGAGATTCGTGTCTACGGACCGGAAGGCTTCTCCGGGATCGTCATCGGCGACGTCGGGCTGGGCCGTCCGGAGCGTCAGAAGCTGGCGAACAAGGACGACAAGCGGTTCGACAAGGTGAGCCCGGAACGGATCGCCGACCTCGACGGCGACGTCATGTTCGTGACCGCTCAGGGCCCGACCGCTCAGGCGCAGCAGAAGAAGGTCGTGGGCGGCAGCCTGTGGAAGGGCCTGTCCGCGGTGAAGGCCGGCAAGGCGTACGACGTGCCGGCCGAGGTGTGGATGACCGGCATCGGCGTGACCGCGGCCGGCAAGATCCTGGACGACGTGGAGAAGCACCTGCTCAAGTCGTGATCGCTCGATGAGCGACGTGGCCTCGCGCCGTCTCCTGGGACAGGGCGAGGCCACGCCCGTTCGACGCCGTACGCCTCACTCCTCGCCGTCGAGCTTTTCGCATCGTTCGATCCGTGGAAACGAGATGTCTCCGTTCCTGCCGACATCGGCCCGGAATACCGTCAGGCATCGTCCCTGGTTCACACGCCTCATTCGGGAGACGCCATAGCTTGACGTCACCAGTTGCGCGGCCGCGACCGTGCCGGCGCCGTAAACGCCCACCAGCAGAATCGCGACGCATCGGTCGGCATAGGGGCTCGGCACCTGAGCCACGAATCCGTAGTCCCGGGAGAGCTGGCCGGGATGGTCCGGGAGGAATTGTGGTGTGTAGATCAGCTCCTGAGGTACCGACTCGTCCTTGCCGCCCAGGGTGACGTGCATCTGACTCCTCGAGTTGTCGGCCTCGAGAAACCGCACAGGTAGCTGACCGTGCTGCATGGCAAGATCGGTCACCGGGTTGGGATCCGGGCCGCCTACCAGAACGAGATGCCGTGACCGCATGGCACGCACGTCCGTCGGCTGGGCGATGGTGACGTCCTCCATGCCGAGGACCTTGAGGTGTTCTTGCAAGTTGAGCAATGCGAGCACCTCGCCGAAGCCAACCAGGCCATACGGCTCGAAGTCTTGCAGCGGCGAGGTGTCGATGGCTCGATGACGGTCGGAGGGAGGCGACACCGACGGCGAGAAAGAGCCGAGAACGATTGTCAACCCTTTATCTTTGAATGGGCTCCAGTACTTGCGGGTATGCCTTGTGCGAAACCGCTGGACAATAACCCGCCGGAAGCTGCCGAGCGTGAAGGCCAGAATTGCGATGGTAACCGCACCCGCGATTTGACCGGCGGATTCGGTCAGCAGCGACTTAATGTCCATCAGATCTCGCGGCCGCCTTCGCACCGGAAATGACAGGGCCTTTCCGGCGAACTCTAGCCCAGGGTCCGCGACGAGGGCCAGGGGTAGAACCGGGCCGCCGGGTCCTGGAGTTCGCCCGCAGTCTGCTGCAACCGCGTCGTCAGGACGTCTTGCTCAAGGCCGCCTCGACCGCCTCGCGCACCCGCGCGTCCTCGCGCTGCCGACGGCGCACCCGGTTGCGCCGGTTCAGCACGACGACTCCGGCGATCAGCGCGAGCAGGACGAGCAGCGCGATCAGCAGCGTCCACGGGACGGCCCAGCCGTGCGCGGTCACCACG
>NZ_CAKUCL010000388.1 GCF_934643405.1 uncultured Actinoplanes sp. | reverse complement strand
GACCAGCAGCGCGGCGACCAGCGGCCGGGCCGCGTCGGCGCGGGCCCGCCGCCACGCCGGTGAGCGGTGGCACCGGGCTCGCGGCGGTCAGGCCGCCGGTGACCGCGCACGCCTGCTCGACCAGGCGGACGCCCTCGGTGGTCCACGGCGGGCCGGCGGGGCGCCCGGGCGCCACGGTGGTGACCAGGACGGTCCAGCCGCCGACGTCGGCGCAGCCGAGCAGCCGCGGCACCGGCGCACCCGCGGGCATCGCGGCCAGCACGACCGCCTCGCGGTGGTAGGCACGACGGCAGTAGCCGGTCGACGCGGCCTTCGCGAAAACGCGGCGCCCGTCGGCGAGCGTGATGACCGCGGCCGGGCCCGGCGACATGCCGCCGTGCGCGTCCTCGGCGGAACGCATGGCCGAGCCGCAGATCTCGGCGAGGCCACGCCGGACGGCGGGCGGGGCGGCCGCCCAGGAGGGGCGCCGGGTGAAGGTCACGCAGGCAACCGTACGGGCACGGCCGGCGCCGGTCGTAAGGTCGTGGCATGCACGAATTGACGGGTCCCCTCGTGGTCGCGCCGATGGCCGGCGGGCCGACCACGCCCGCCCTGGTGATCGAGGCCGGCCGGGCCGGGTCGCCGGCGTTTCTCGCGGCCGGGTACAAGCCGGTGAGCCTCGTCGAGGAGGAGCTCCGGGCGGTGCGGGCGGCCGGTGTCCCGTACGGCCTCAACATCTTCGTGCCGATGCCGCCGCCGGCCGACATCGCGCCGCTGGAGGCCTATCGCCGGCTGCTCCAGCCGGAGGCCGACCGCTACGAGGTCGAGCTGCCGCCGCTGCGGCTGCACGACGACGACGGGTTCGACGAGAAGGTGCAGCTGGCGATCGCGTACGGCGTCCCCCTGGTCAGCTTCACCTTCGGCCTGCCCGGGCGGCGGGTCGTCGACGCGCTGCGCCGGGCCGGCAGCCAGGTCCTGATCACGGTGACGTCGGCCGACGAGGCCCGCGCGGCGCTCACGGTGGCGCCCGGCGGGCTGATCGCGCAGGCGGGCACGGCCGGGGCGCACTCGGCCACGACGAGCCCCGCGTCGTACCGGGGCGACACGACGGCGCTCGCGACGCTGGCCGCGGTGCGGGCCGTCACCGACCTGCCGGTCGTCGCCGCCGGGGGCACCGCGTCCGCGGCCGACGTCGACGCGCTGCTCAAGCAGGGCGCGGCCGCGGTGCAGACCGGCACCGCCCTGCTGCTGGCCGACGAGGCGGGCACCCGGGCGGCCCACCGCGAGGCACTGATCTCCGGCGAGTACACGGAGACGGTGGTGACCAGGGCGTTCACCGGTCAGCCGGCGCGCGGCCTGCGCAACCGTTTCATCGACGCCTACTCGGCGGCCGCCCCGATCGGCTATCCGAGCGTGCACCACCTGACCACGCCGATCCGCGCGGCGGCGGCGAAGCGGGGCGACGCGAGCGCCCTGAACCTGTGGGCCGGCACCGGTTTCGCGTCGGCCCGCCCCGGCCCGGTCGCGACGCTGCTGGACGACCTGCGACCCTGACGCTCAGCGCGCCGAGACCACCACGTTGTCGCGGTAGCTGCCCCGGTTCCGGTCGAAGGAGCCGCCGCAGGTGACCAGGCGCAGGGCCGGGTACGGGACCGGCCCGTAGACGTCGCTGGTCGGGAAGCCGGTCTTCGGGTAACGCGCGACGCGGGTCACGGTGAAGCGCATCGTCGAGCCGTCGGTACGCCGTACGGAAACCTCGGCACCCGGCTTGACCGACGACAGGCGATAGAAGACCGCCGGGCCGTCGCGGGCCGAGTCGACGTGGCCGAGGATGACCGCCGGGCCGGTCTCGCCCGGGGTGACCGAGTGCTCGTACCAGCCGGCCGGCGCGTCCCCGGTCAGCGGCGGCACCTCGACGGTGCCGTCCTTGGCGAGCCCGAGCCGGATCAGCCTCGTGTGCACGCCGATGGACGCGATGTCCAGCCGCACCGGGACGGACCTGGTCACCTTCGGTTTCCCGGTCCTCGGGACCGGACTGCTTGCGGTGGGCGGCGGCGCGGCGGCGGTTTGCGTACGGACGGGAGCGTCCACTGTGGTGGCCTGCACGACACCCCGGGCCGTCAGGAGGCCACCGACCAGGGCCAGCAGGACCGCCAGGGCCGCGGCGGGCGGGCGTTCGATCAAGGCTGGACCCGCCGGCGCGGACGGGTGGCGAGGACCGCGGCGGCCATCGCGGCCAGCAGCGTGACGACGCCCAGGCCGATGAAGATGGTGCTCTCGCCGGTGAGGGAGCTGCCGCCGCCGGTGTCCGCGCCGCCCCGGGGGGCGACCGGCGTGGGCGAGGGCGACCGGGTCCGGGTGCGGGAGGCGGTGGGGCTGCTGGTGGCCGGGGCCTTCGAGGAGACCGACGCGGGCGCGCCCGGCCGCCCGCCCGTGGTCGTCCCCGGCGAGGACGTGACCGCCTGGCTGCCCGGCTGCCGGCTGCCCGGCGAGGCGACCGGCTGGCCGCCCTGTCCCGTGCTCGGCGCCGCGGAGGTGGTCGCCCGCCCCGGGGGCGTGACCTGGGATTGCGGGTCGCCGCCCGTCCCCGCGCAGAAGGCGAGCAGCACCAGGGCGATCACCACGATCACCCCCACCACCGTCCACATGATCGCCTGCCGGCGGCGCTGGTCGGCGGGTGCCCGATGTGCACTGTCCGACATGACGGACACCTCCTGCCGCGGACGGTACGTGCCGTCAGGGTATGGCCCCCCGCCCCACCGGCCTGTCGGATCAACGACTGACTCACCAGCGTCGATGTCCGCCCGCTCGAGGCCGCCACCGCCGCCGCACACCCGGCGTCCGGCCGTCCCGCCGGCGAGGGCGCGAAGCCATCGATTACGCCGAGAAGTCCACCATCGACGACGGCCGGCCGCATCTCGAGGACGATTTCCCGGGCCGGTTCAGGCTTCCGTCGCCCTCCACATCGGAGACAGGCGGCAGCGGGCTGGCAGCCGCGCCGAGCGTGACCGCGCCGAGCGGCGTCCTGTCAACCGGCGTCCCGCCAGCGTCCTGCCAGCCGGCGCCGTGCCAATCGGCGCCGTGCCAATCGGCGTCCTACCGGGCGGCCTCCTGCCGATCAGCGTCCTACCGGCGGCCTCCTGCCGATCAGCGTTCTGCCGGACGGCGTCTTGCCAGCCGGCGCCGTGCCGGTCGGCGTCCTACCTGGCGGCCACTACCGATCGGCGTCCTACCGGGCGGCCACTACTGATCAACGTCCTACCGGGGTGCCGTCCTGCCGGACGGCGTCCCGCCGGTCAGCATCCTTCCGCGCGGCGTCTGCCGGTCAGCTCCTGCCGCGGGACGTCCTGCCGGTCAGCATCCTGCCGGGTGGCGTCCTGCCGGGGGAGGTTCCGGGTGCAGGTCTATCCGGCAGAGTCGTGCCGGGCAAAGCCGGAGCCAGCGATGCCGACTCGGGCGATGCTGGCTCCGGGAGCTATGCATTCCTCGCAGGCGGCGCCCAACGCGGGGCTTCTTCGGCCCGACGCGGGACTCCGGCTCGGCGGCGAACCCCTCGGCCAGCCGGGACGGTCAGGCGACGGTGCGTCCCTGGCGGCGGCGTTCGCGCTGGTCCCGGGTGAACTGCTTGCGGCGCTCCAAGTCGCGCTTCCACTGCTCGCGCGCGCCCTCGTCGCAGCCCTGCACGGCGTTGCGGGTCTGCGCCGGGCCGATCATCGAGCGGAAGAACCAGTCGTCGAAAGTGTCGTGCCACCACTTCGCCATACGGGCGCGCATCGTGTGCTCCTTGACTCTTGGTGCACCAACCATTGGCGTACCAACCATCGGCTAGTCTAGTAGGCGAGCCGAGGAGACTGAAGATGAGTGACCAGGTCGACACCATCACCGATCCGCTGGCGCTGGAGCAGCAGGTCTGCTTCGCGCTGTCGGTGGCGGCCCGCAGCGTGGTGGCGGTGTACCGGCCGCTGCTGGAACCGATGGGCCTCACCCACCCGCAGTATCTGGTCATGCTCGCTTTGTGGCAGTATGCCCCGCTTTCGGTGCGCCGCCTGTCCGAGCTCCTCCAGCTCGACCCGGGCACGCTGTCGCCGTTGCTGAAGCGTCTCGAGGCGATCGGCTACCTGCGCCGTGAGCGCAACCCGCAGGACGAGCGCAGCCTGGCGATCACGCTGACCACCGCGGGCCGCCAGCTGCGCCGGCAGGCCGAGCAGATCCCGCCGGCCGTGGTCGAGCGCCTCGGCATGCCGATCGAGGAACTGCGCATGGTGCACGCCGCCCTGACCCGCGTGATCGCCGCCGCCACCCCGGCCCCCTGACCGCCACGCCGCGTCCGCGCGGCGCCGCCCGGA
>NZ_CAKUCL010000387.1 GCF_934643405.1 uncultured Actinoplanes sp. | reverse complement strand
GGCCGTCCCGATCAGCCTCCAGGACATGGAGCCGGCGGCCCGATGACGACTTCTGCTCATGCCGACAAGGAGAAATCCGATGACTTCATCGATCGCCCGAGTCGCCTCACCGAGACCGACCCCGGGGCCGACGCCGAGCACCGCACGCCTGCCCGTGGTCGACGCGCTGCGTGGGCTCGCCCTGCTCGGCATCCTGCTCGTCAACATGACCCTGTTCAAAACGGCCCCGTCCATCGAGCACCTGGCCGCCACCGCCATCGACGGCCCGTGGGACGCCGCCGGTGCGGTGCTGGTGAAGGTGTTCGCCGAGGGCAAGTTCATCGGCCTGTTCTCGCTGCTGTTCGGCTTCGGCGTTGCGACCCAGGTGGCCCGCCTGCAGCGGCGAGGCGGTCGCTGGCGGACGACGTACCTGCGGCGTCAGGCCGCCTTGGGCCTGATCGGCGCGATCCACCTGGTCTTCGTGTGGTTCGGTGACATCCTCACGACGTACGCGCTTGTCGGGGTGGTCCTGCTGGCGTTCGTCAACCGTGCTCCGCGCACGCTGCTGGCCTGGGCGGCCGGCATCCTCGGCACGCTCGCCACGGTGGCCGCTGTCGGGCTGGTGCTCCGCGCCACAACCGGCTCCACCTCCCTCCTGGCCGCCGAACGCGCGGCCGCCTCCGCCGACACCGCGGAGGCCGGCCGGCTCACCGAGCTCTACCGCTCCGGCGGCTACCTCGACCTGGTCCAGGAGCGGGCCACCAACCCCGGCGGGCTGCTGTTCGGCCTCGCGTTCTCGCTGGTGATCCTGGCGATGATGCTGCTGGGCATGTACGCCGCCCGTGTCGGTCTGTTCACCGACGCCGCACACCGAGCCCGGTTGACGTCGATCGCCCGCCTCGGCGTCGGGGTGGGACTGCCGCTCAACGTTCTCGTGGTGATCGTGCAGAGCGCCGGCGACTTCTTCACCGTACTGTCGGGACAGCTGCTGCTGATGTCCCTGGCGGCTCCGCTCCTCACCGTGGGTGTCGCCGCTTGCGGCGTTCTCCTGTACGGACGTGGCCGCTGGCCATGGCTGGAAGCAGCCGGACGACTGGCCCTGAGTAACTACCTGTTCCAGTCCGTGGTTCTGAGTACCGTTTTCTACACGTACGGCTGGGGACTGTTCGGCCGCGTCGGAGCCGCGACCGGTATCGGTCTGTCGGTGGTGCTGTTCGCGGTGCAACTGATCGTGAGCCGTTGGTGGCTGGACAGGATGCGTGCGGGGCCTGTCGAGCGCGTCCTGCGGCGGATGACGTATGGAGGCCGGTCATGATCGGAGATGAAGAGGGCGCGGAGCGCTCACGCGCGCGGGTCGTCCAGCCCGGCGAGGGTCGCAGCGGCGATCTGGGCGCCGTCACCGTGGACTTCAAGCTCTGGGGCGCCGACACCGGTGGTGCCCTGGCGATCGTTGAGCACGAGTTCGCGCCGGGCGCCCTTGTCCCGCCCCACATCCACAGCCGCGAGGACGAATATTCGATCGTGACCAGTGGCCTGATCGGCTTCCGGTCCGGAGACCGCGAGGCTGTCCTCGGGCCGGGCGGCTACATCACCAAGCCTCGCGGCGAGGCGCACGCCATGTGGAACGCCGGCGCCGAGCCCGCCCGCATGATCGAGGTGATCAGCCCGGCCGGATTCGAGCTGTTCTTCCGTGCCGTAGCCGACATGGTGGACGCCGGCGACCCGGACCCGGAGCGCGGGGCGGCCCTCGCCGCGGAGCACGGGCTGGCCTTCGTCGACACCCCGTGGCTTGCCGATGTCGTACGCCGTTTCGGACTCTCCACCTCCTGAGCGGGGGCTCGTTACATCGGGCGACAGACGCTCCGCTCGGCCATCGCCACCAGCGTCTCGATCGCCTCGTCAACCGTGAGACCACGGCCGGTGATCAAGAGGTCGAGGCTCTCGAAGCTGGTCAGCACCCACAGGGCGTCGGCGGCCTGCTCGACGCTGAGATCCTCGCGCAGGGCACCGTCGCGCTCCAGGTGCGCGGCGAGGCTCTCCACGCCCGCTCGCCGGTCCTTCTCCATGAGCTGCACCGCACCGCCCGCGGACTCGGGGTCGAGGCGGTCCATGGCGTGCAACACCCGATAGGTCGCGAGGTCCTGCCCCTTCATCCGGCTGGCGGCGGCGATGCCCTCGCGCAGATGCTCCCGCGCGTCGGCCGCCGCCACTGCCCGGCTGAGCTCGCTGAGCCCGGTGCGTTCCCAGAGGTCGACCACGAACGCGTCGAAGAGGCCGGCACGCGAGCCGAAATCCGTGTAGATCGTCGACCGCGACACCTTCGCCAGACGCGCCACCTGATCGAGGCTCGGTTGTTCGGTCGGGACCTCGCGCAGGCGCCGCCCTACCGCCTCGAGAATGCGTCGCCTCGTCTCCTGGGCGGCCTCCGCACGGAGCACCTGCTCGTACTTGCGCGTAGCCATGGGTCCTCCCGAGTCGCCGGTTGGCAGTTCATTTCGACAAACATAGTGTACGTCGAAATCAAGGCCCACCGTCCCGGGGACAACTTTTCCCCCGGGCGGCTCGTCGGTGAAGCGCGCTCCGCCATCGCCGCGGCATGGCAGCGCAACCGGGCCGGCCTTCGCGATCAGGGGAGCGCGCTTCGGTTTCGTTCACGGCTTCGGGGTTTGTCGAGCCAGATGTTCCAGCATCGGACCGAGCCGCGCAGCCGACTCGGGATCGCATCGTGTCAGCTCGGCAACCACCACCGTGATCGCTGCGTTGAGGGCGCGGTACAGCTCCGGCTCGGTGACGGCGCGAACCAGGGTCGCGTCGAGGGTGCTGGTGAGCTCATCCGGTAAGAGGTGGGCGCCCTTCGCGTACATGCTGGGATGACCAAGTCTCAGACAGGCCAGCGTTATCGTGCCGTCCCGCAGCGCGCTGATCCAGTGTTCGGCCTGCCAGTAACGACGCCGTTGAAGACAGACCCACGCGTGCAACGCGTGGTGCCAGACATGGCCCACCAGCGCGATGGGGTCCGGCGCCGGAAAGTCATCGAGCTGCTGATCCTCACCGAAGATCAGATCCCATTGCGGCCCGCGGGAACCGAAGTGCTGCTCAGGAGCGAACGTCAGGTCGATCTCGAGCCACTGCGGCAGCAAGAAGACCCGAATCAGGCTGGGTGCCGCCACCAGATCCCAGTGGTGCTGCACATCCCACTCGTCGCAGAGCCGCCGGGTCCACCGGGAAACCGCGTCGGCGAGATCCCCGCGCACGGCCAGCACCAGGTCGGTATCAGACCATCGGTCCGCGTCCGCGGTGGCGTACGAACCGGTGAAGGCGGCCCCGACGATCGACTCGTCCGCCTGGGCACAGTGGAGCAACCAGGTCTGCAACGCGTCTCGCTGCTCTACCGAGAACATGGTGCAACCCTAGAGCCGGAAACAGGGTCATGGACGCGAGCCGGGCCGCAGGGACGCGTACATGCTGGCGAACTCAAAATCCAAAGAAGAGCGACTTGTCGCCTCCCACCAACGCGTTGCTGCCAAGGATTGTCGTTGCCACTGCAAGGAAGCATCGTCGGCGCCGATGCCAGTAGCGGTTGTTCGGTATCGGCGTGCAGATCCTCGGCCGACGGCGTCGCTTAACCCATCGGGAAGACCATCCTGCGGATCGAACGGAGCACACGCGACACCGATCTTCCGATGTCTGGTCCAGAACTCACCGGCAAGATCAGCAGGAAGACTTGCCTGCCCGAAGTCTCCGGGGCAGCTTCGACGAGCTGTCCGCAACGCTCTTCAGGAGACGCCGATCTTGATAGACGCGTCGACCCATGTGGGCGCGCCGAATGCCGTACGGCCGGGAGGTTCCAGCCGCCGTGTTCACGTTTCACCTCGCGCGCGAGGACGCCGGCGCGCTTCCGGCATGCGGCACGCCTCGTTCCTCGGCATGCTCTTGCCATGCCGAGCACTCAGGAAAAACCATCACGTCCCGGTCTGGTCGGGAGGATCGCCCGTGTCGCCGGCGTTCTTCTGCTTGCCCTTCTGATCAGCTCCACGATCGCTGAGCGACGAGGGTGGATCCTGGGCTCTCTCGCCTTCTTGATGTATGCCTCGCTTGCGGGTGCCGGTGCGCTGTCCTTCTCTGGCTTACGGCGGTGGTCAGCTGATCACGTCGTCCTGGACGCCATGCTGTTCGTACCGCTCTGCTTCTTCGCTCTGCTATTGATCCCCGCATTGCCGTGGTGGGCTGCCACCTTGATCGCGCTGGCCCTTGGGGTGGTTGTCGTGCCGCTGATGGTGCGCCGGCGTACCGCCCAGCTGGCTAAGAACTCCTAACTTTTTGAGGTGTGGAGGCGGCGCCAGCAGATCAGGGCGCAGCCGAGTTTGAGTAGGGCTTCGTGG
>NZ_CAKUCL010000386.1 GCF_934643405.1 uncultured Actinoplanes sp. | reverse complement strand
GTCGGCCAGTCGATGGTCACCCTGGTGTTCTCCATCTCCATCGCCCTCGGCGGTCTCTTCGGTGGCGTCGTCGTCGACATGCTGGGCACCAGATCGATCATGTGGGTGGCGCTGGCTCTCCTGGTCGCCGCCTCCCTGCTCGCCGTCGGCGGGAAGAAGCACGCCTTCCCGGCTGCCGAGTAGACGCCGGCACTCTCCTCCCGTCGCGGTGGGCGGCTGATCGCGCCGCTCACCGGACGGCCTCCCGGCCCGCACATCGAACGCGGGAGGCCGGCGGCCACCCGGCCACGCGAAGGACGGCCGAGCGGGTGCCGAGGCGGACACGCCGAGCCGTGCGACAACGACCCGCGCGCCACCCCCGGAACCCTCGGACGCTGATGAGCAGAGCAGGTCAGAACCGGAACCGGACGATGCGGCTGGACCGTCTGAAGCCCGGCACCAGATTCATGAGCCGATACAGGCGGCGTACGGTCGTGGGGGCCCTGGCCATCAACACCGGCGAGTCGTTCATCGGCGCCTCGTCGACGTATCGCAGCCGCGGGTGCCAATCGGCCAGCGCCGCCGGGTCGTCGAAACCGCAGCGGAAACGCGCGTTGTACTTGCGCCCGAGCGGATCCCATGTCGAGGCCCGCCACGCCCCGACCGAAACCGTGTCGAACTCCAGCTGGCCGGCCGGGAAGGCGTCGACGATGCTGGTCAGCAGCAGCCGGGCCTGAGCCTGCGTCAGGTAGGGCAGCAGTCCCTCGGCGATCATCAGCACCGGCCGGCCGCGGGGAATGCGGTCCAGCCAAGCGAGGTCGGTGACGTCGGAGCCGATCAACGTGCCGTGCTCGCGCGGCGGCAGGAATCGCCGCCGCAGGTCCACGACGGAGGGATAGTCCAGGTCATACCAGTCGACGGTGGCGGGCGGATCGATCCGGTACACCCGGGCGTCGAGGCCGCAACCCAGGTTCAGCACGACCGCCTCGCGATGGCCGGCGAGGAAGCTTCGAGCCCAGTCGTCGAGAGCCTTGGCGCGCACCACGGCGGCGAGGCCCAGCTGGCTGGCACCGAATCGGCCCTTGTCGTACGCGGGGTCGAGGCGGCGCATCGTCTGCTCGGCGTAGGCGTCGCCGAGAATGGGCACCGGCAGCCGATTGTCCAGCGCCTTGGCCTTGAGCACGGGGCTGAGGGTCTTCTGAACCCCGACGAGCTCCACGCCGGCCACCCTACCGTGCCGGGACCGGTCCGGCCCCGGCGTAGCCGCCGAAGGCGCGTCCCGAGCCGGGTGTCAGTGCTGTTGCGCCTCGTAGTGCTCGACCGTCGTGTCGAAGTCGAGCAGCAGGGACTGCGCGACGGGTCCGACGACGGCGGTTCGCACCGTGTTCCCGGCGAAGCCGGCGATGGCGGCCATGGACTCCCAGAACGTGAGGACCTGTATCCGCACGACGTCTCCCGATGCGCGGCGCATCACGTAGGCCGTGCGGAACCCGGCGGTGGCGCGCAGTTCGGGCAGCACCGCGGTGCGGAAATGCTCGGCGTATTGCCGGGCACCATCAGCCGTGGCGGTGGCCCACCAGCTTCGCGCGATCATGTCGTCGTCCTCCACCGGATTGCTCGAAGGCTCAGCGTATGCCGACTGCGACGTCCGGAGCTGCACGACGAAGGTTCGGCAATTGGTTCGCGGATGTTCGTCTGCGCTTCGCCCGACCGGAAAACCATCGCCTGGTGCCTGATTCGATCATGTTGAGCCGCCGTGCGCTGCTGCGCGCCGCGGCCGCCACCACTGCCGGGTTCGCGGTGCCGTCGTTGCTGTCGGCCGGCCGCGCGAACGCCGGCACCGCCGTCACCGCGTTCGTCGACGACTACCGGACCAACGTCGCCGCGAACCAGAGCGTCGAGACGAACGCCGCGGCCCGCATCCTCGACGGCTTCCAGCGCATCTGGCGTACCGGGTCCGCCTGGGACGACGGCACCGTCCTCGATCCGGCCACCCTCCACAGAAGCATGGAGTACGTCATCCGGGTCACGAAGCACCGGACCGCGGCCGAAGCCGCCGACGCCTTCGTGCACGACCGGCAGAACCAGAGCTACGCGGCGATCGCCGGGCTCGGCCCGCTCGCCCCTGTCTACAAGGCCGGCTCGCTCGCCGTCACCGGCATCACCAGCGCCCCCGAGGGAACCCCGCCGACCACCATCGACGACACCGTTCCCGCCGACGCTCCGCCCGGCTCGGCGCTCGGCGCCGGCTCGGCCACCTCGGCGCTCGGCCAGGTGGTCACGCTGGTGAACACGCTTCGCGGCCCGTTCTCCTCGTCCAATCCGGCCAAGCTGACGTACGACTACCCGCGCCCGTGGCGGATGACCCGCACCAGCACGGTGGTGGACACGGGCAGGGCCGACCCGTTCGGCTTCCCGGTCTACGACTCGGACGTTGTCGTCGCCCCGCAGTTGCTGCGCCAGCGCAGCCTGTCCCCGGCCGAGGACGGCGGCTTCCCGAGCGGCCACACCAACGCGTTCCACCTTGCCGCGCTCGCCCTCGCGTACGCGATCCCGGAGCGCATGCAGGAGCTGGTCACCGCCGCCTTCGCCCTGAGCGAGTCGCGCATCGTCGCCGGTATGCACTCACCGGTCGACGTGATCGGCGGCCGGATCCTCGCCACCGCGCTCGCCGCCGCCATCCTCAACGATCCGGCCAACGCCGGACTCAAGAGCCGGGCGCGCCGGCAGGCGGAGCGGTACCTGAGGTCCCAGGTGGGCGCCGACCTGTACGGGTACGCCCACAGCGCCACCACGCTCACCGACCCGTACGCGGACCGCGCTGCGAACCGCCGCCTCGTCGAACCGAAGCTGACCTACGACCTGCCGCGGCGCCGCTCGACCGCGACCATGACGGTGCCGGAGGGTGCCGAGGCGCTGCTGGAGACCCGGCAGCCGTACCTGTCGGCCGGCCAGCGCCGTGAGGTGCTCCGGACCACCGCTCTCGGCGCCGGATATCCGCTGCTGGACGGCCCCGAGAACTGGGGACGGCTGGACCTGTTCCGCGCCGCGGACGGCTACGGCTCGTTCGACCGCGACACGCGGGTCTCGCTGGACGCGGCGGCCGGCGGATTCGCCGCGGCGGACACCTGGCGCAACGACATCGACGGCCGGGGCGGATTGATCAAGTCCGGCACGGGATCACTCACGCTGACCGGCGACAACTCGTACCGGGGCGGAACGACCCTGGTGGGCGGCACGCTGGTGGCGGGGTCGGCCACCGCGCTGGGCGGCGGAGACGTCGTCCTGGCCGGCGGTTCCCTGCGCGTGGCCGACGACCTGCGCGTCGGCGGGGAGTACCGGCAGTCCGCCAGCACGCTGGCGGTCACGGATCACACGGTCACGGTGCGCGGCGACGCGGTGCTGGGCCGCGACAGCGTCCTGGCAGTCGACGGCAGGCCCGGCCGCGACGTGGTGGTGCTGCGCGCACGACGCGTGAGCGGACGATTCAGCCGAGTGCTGACCAGTCCCAAACACCGGGCCACGATCACCTACACCCGCACAACAGTGACCGCACACCTCACCGAAGACTGACGCAGGAGCACCCGGAACGCCGCCCCGATCGCCAGCCAGCCAGGTGCTCCCCACGGCGGCTCTGGCTGTCGATGGGTACGCTGCGCCGTGCTCGACCGCCACGAGTGCTCCGGACCGGAAGGCGACGGCGGGGGCACCAGGAAGGGATGAGCGATGATCGATCTCGACCGGCCGGCTCAGTACCGGGGATCACCGGACGGACCTTCGGGAGGTGGGTGGCGCCGGCTCGCTTCCGCGCGGGTTCTGCTCCTGGTCGTGGTGGGGTCGTTACTGGCCGGTGGGGTGTCGGGCGGCGTCGCGACGTACCTCTGGTGGTATGAGCCGCTGGCGGCGTCGGTGGAACAGGCGGATCAGGACGCGGAGTCCGTGGTCTCGGTGTTGCTCTTCGCCGAGCCCGGCCCGAGGTCGGTGAACAACGAGCAGCGGCGGGTACGGATCGAAGCTCAGGTGACGGTCGTCAATGCCGGGCCGGCGCCGGTCAACGTCCTTGCCGTCCGCGTCGACCAGCCGGGCGTCACCGTGCGCAGCCCCGAGAAGGAACGCCAGATCGAGCCGGGTACGGCAGTCCCCGTCGACGTGGTGGTCGAGTGGAGCTGCGCGGCGGACCAGCCCACGCCTCTGGTTGCTTCGGTGAGCGTGGAGACCATGGACGAGCGCGTCCGGAAGGTCGCGCCGGTGGACCTCCACGGCACGTCGTGGCTCGAGGGCCGGGCTGTGGGTTGCGCCGGCCCGCGCTGACCCCACCGGGACCGGTGTGCCGCAGGCGGCAGCCGGCAGCGGCTCACCGGGGCCGGTGTTCCGCAGGCCGC
>NZ_CAKUCL010000385.1 GCF_934643405.1 uncultured Actinoplanes sp. | reverse complement strand
GCCGAATGCGCTGAACGCAACGCCTCACGCCCGGGCGGCAGGAGGTGCTGAAAACGCAACGCCTGACTACCCGGCGTCGGGTCGCGCGTTCGGCAGGGCGCGCGGCCGGGATTGAGCGCAACCGCTCCCTCACGCCGCCGGGGTGGGGTTCGCGTTCTGGACGCGCCAGCGGCCGGCGGACACCGCCCCGGCCCTCGGCGGGAGCGACGGTCCGCACCACCCACCCCGCCACGACACCCGGCTTTTGATCTTCTGATGTCCTCCCGGCGGGCGCCGTTTCCCCCCGGGGGGCCCGGATAGTCGTGAGCTTAAGGGTCGTCACATTCGGGCTCCTGCGGTTGCCGGATGTGCGGGGTACCGATTTACTCCCGTCATGCCGGGTGACGTGAACAGTGGTGCGGGCGTGAAAGTGTGGCCGGGGAATCCGTATCCACTGGGCGCCACGTACGACGGTGGGGGCACGAATTTCGCGCTGTTCTCCGAGGTGGCGGAGCGGGTCGAGCTGTGCCTGTTCGACGACGACGGGACGGAGACGCGCGTCGATCTGCCGGAGCGGGAGGCGCTGGTCTGGCACGGGTATCTGCCGCGGGTGGTGCCGGGGCAGCGGTACGGGTACCGGGTGCACGGGCCGTACGACCCGTCGCGGGGGCTCCGGTGCAATCCGAGCAAGCTGCTGCTCGACCCGTACGCCAAGGCGATCGACGGGCACAACGAGTGGAGCGAGGCGCTGTTCTCCTACCGCTTCGGTGACCCATTGGCGCGCAACGATGCGGATTCGGCGGAGTTCGCGCAGAAGTCGGTGGTGGTGAACCCGTTCTTCGACTGGGGCAACGACCGGCCGCTGCGCATTCCGTTCTGGCAGACGGTCATCTACGAGACCCACGTCAAGGGCATCACCGAGCGGCATCCGGAGATCCCGGAGGATGTGCGCGGCACGTATTCGGGACTCGCGCACCCGCGGATGATCAAACATTTCCAGCAGCTCGGGGTGACCGCCGTCGAACTGATGCCGGTCCACCAATTCGTGCACGACAGCACGCTCATCGATCGCGGGCTCACCAACTACTGGGGCTACAACACGATCGGGTTCTTCGCGCCGCACAACGGTTACGCGTCGTTCGGCGGCAGCGGCGGGCAGGTGCAGGAATTCAAGACCATGGTGAAGGCGCTGCACCAGGCCGGCATCGAGGTCATCCTGGACGTCGTCTACAACCACACCGCCGAGGGCAACCACCTCGGGCCGACGCTGTCGTTCCGCGGCATCGACAATCCGGCCTACTACCGGCTGGTCGACGAGGACAAACAGTATTACTACGACACCACCGGCACCGGTAACAGTCTCAATGTGCGGCACCACGAATCGCTGCGGCTCATCATGGATTCGCTGCGGTACTGGGTCACCGAGATGCACGTCGACGGTTTCCGGTTCGATCTGGCCGCCGCGCTCGCCCGCGAGTTCCACGCCGTGGACCGTCTCGCGGCGTTCTTCGACCTGGTCAACCAGGACCCGGTGGTCTCGCAGGTGAAGCTGATCGCCGAGCCGTGGGACGTCGGGGACGGGGGCTACCAGGTGGGCGGGTTCCCGCCGCTGTGGACCGAGTGGAACGGCCGCTATCGCGACTCGGTGCGCGATTTCTGGCGCGCCGAGCCGTCCAGCCTGGGCGAGTTCGCGTCGCGCTTCACCGGCAGTTCCGACCTGTACGAGATCGACGGACGGCGACCGATCGCATCCATCAACTTCGTCACGGCGCACGACGGGTTCACGCTCAACGACCTGGTGTCGTACAACGAGAAGCACAACGAGGCCAACGGCGAGGACAACCGCGACGGCGAAAGCCACAACCGGTCCTGGAACTGCGGCGTCGAGGGGCCCACCGACGACCCGGACATCGTCGCGCTGCGCGAGCGGCAGAAACGCAACTTCCTGACCACCCTGCTGCTTTCCCAGGGTGTTCCGATGATCGCGCACGGCGACGAGCTGGGGCGCACGCAGCGGGGCAACAACAACGTCTACTGCCAGGACAACGAGATCAGCTGGGTCGATTGGGCGGACGCGCGCAATCAGGACGTGCTGACGCGTTTCACCAGCCAGCTGACGGAACTGCGGGCGCGGCACCCCATCTTCCGCCGGCGCCGGTTCTTCACCGGCGATCTGGTCGGCGAGGCGAAGATCCCGGACATCGCGTGGTTGCGCCGCGACGGCGAGCCGATGACCGACGAGGACTGGAACGCGCGCAGCGGAATGACGATGACGGTCTTCCTGAACGGCCACGGAATCCCGGAGCGGGACGCCCTGGGCGAGGCCATCAGCGACGACTCTTTCCTGCTGCTGTTCAACCCGCTGGGCGAACAGGTGTCGTTCTCGCTGCCGGGCCGCGATTTCGGCCGCACGTGGGAGATCGTCGTCAACACGGCCGACCCGCTGCTGGCCGCCCGCCGCCGGACCACGAAAGCCGGCGGGCAGGTCGACGTCCCCGGGCACACGATGGTCGTGCTGCGCTGCCGGTATTGAGCGAGGATCCGGATGTCGTAGCGGGGTGGATGGTGCGGACCGTCGCTCCTTGGCGGGCGTGACGGTGTTCGTGATGGCGCCGCCGTACTCAAGCCTGGTATTTCTCCTGGAACAGCACCTCGTCGAGCGGGCGGCGCTTCGGCTCGGCCCAGCGGCCCCGGGCCGGGTAGCCCAGCGGGATCAGCGCCATCGTCAACGCGTCCTCGGGGAGGTTCAGCAGGCGGCGCACCTCGGGCTCGTGTGCGGTGTGGAGGGTCGTCAGGGTGGCGCCGACGCCGTACGCGCGGGCCGCCAGGATCAGGTTCTGCACCGCGCCGTAGATGCTGGCGCCCAGGCGCGGGTTCGTGGATCCCGCGGCGCCCAGCAGGACCGGGAAGATCCAGACGGGGGCCTCCTCCAGGTGGGCGGCCAGGTGGTCGGCGGCGCGGAAGTTGGCCACCGACATGGCCCCGCCGGCCGTGCCGGACAGGATCCGGTCGCGGTGCACGCCGTAGTTGCGCTCCCACGCGTCGCGGTACAGCGGGGCGATCGCGGACTTCGTGGCCGGGTCACGCACCACGATCCAGGCCCACCGCTGGCTGTTGCCGCCGCTGGGGCCCCGGGTGGCGGCGTCCACCAGGGCGCGGATCACCTCGTCGTCGATGGGGTCCGGCGAGAGGTACCGCCGGGACGGGGTGGTGTGCAGCGCTTGCAGCAGGGGGAGGTCGTCGGGCATGCACGGAGCCTAGCGGCGCGCGCGGGCAGCGGGAGAATGGGCGCGTGACGTACATCAAGAGCGTGACCTTCGACTGCGCGGACGCGCTGGTGGTGGCGCGGTTCTGGGCGGCCGCCCTGGGTGGGGAGCTGGAGGAGGGCTCGACCAGCGACAAGGCGTTCGTGGAGGCGCCGGGCTGGGGCGGGCCGAACCTGTGGTTCCAGCGAGTGCCGGAGCCGAGGACGGCCAAGCTGCGCCTGCACTTCGACCTGCGGGCGCCGGCCGAGCTCGCGGACGAGGTGAGGCGCCTGGTCGGCCTGGGGGCGTCGGTGCACCAGGACTTCGGTGACCACGTGTGGATGGTGGATCCCGAGGGGCACGATTTCTGCGTCGAGACGTAGCGGAAGTCTTCACCCCGCGCGACGGCCGCCGATATTCGGTACCACCGGAGCGAGGAGGGAACGCCCATGCCGCAGCGCACCATGCCGGCCCGCCGCGACAGGTGGCAGCCGGTGGATCGGATCTACGACGGGATCCTCGAGCGGTGCGTGGCCGACGCCGAGGCCGCCGGGCGCCGCGACGGCACGCCGGAGCTGATGGCCGGGGCGGTCGTGCTGGGCGTGCTCGCGGTGGGGATCATCGCGGTCTCGCAGTCGGCGCAGGCGGCGATCCTCATCTGCGGGGTGCTGGCCGTCGCGCTGTTCTGCGTGGTGGCCGGCGGTGCCGGGCACGACACGAGCGGCCGGCGTACGGCGTTGGCGCACCTCGGCGGCCCCGGCCGGATGCCGGCGGGGTACCTGGTGCACCCGGTGGCGTGGCGGGCCGGCATGGCCGAGCACGTGGCGCACATCCCGGAGTCCCAGCTGAGAGCGGCCGCCGAGCTGTGCCACCTGTACCCCGGCACGGTCGACGACCTCATCACCTACGTCGGCAACATCGCCATCCACGTGCCGCTGCCGCACCAGGCCACGCCGGCCGACGTGGAACGCCGCGCGAGGGAGCTGGTCCGGGTGGGCGGCCCGATCCTGCGGGAGTATGCGAAGAGCGCTCCCCCGCTGCCGGAACCGGGCGAGCCGCGCGGCCGGACGAAGTAGCGGCTAGGTGTAGTGCCCATGAGGGTTGTTGACGTGGCGGCGTGGCGGCTTGAGATGTGAGAAGACCTCCGGCGAGGTGGAAGTT
>NZ_CAKUCL010000384.1 GCF_934643405.1 uncultured Actinoplanes sp. | reverse complement strand
TGCACTTCTTCGAGAGCTGGGGCTACCAGGCGGAGATCATGAAGCTTTATGACGAGGGTCTGCGCAAGGGAGAGTCGATGATCGTCGTGCCCTTGTCGTATCCGGAACGTGACGACATCGGCCGCCTCTTCGTGCGGAACGAAGGACACGCCGTGTACTACTTCGGTATCGGGCGAGCCGAGTCCCTGACCGCGCCGTAGGTGCTCATCGCTGCCAGCGGCCCCAATGAGATTCCTCGCGATTATCTGGACCTGCGAGTCCATGAAGGCTGGCCGTCCCGGGTTAGCATCTGGCGTTCACCTCGCTGCCGGCCGAGGACATCACCACCGACATTCACTGCGTCACCAAGTGGTCCACTCGGTACGACCTGGCGCGGGGTATCACTGGACACCCTCTTCTCCGACGTCGAGACCGCAGCACGGCGGGCCGGCGCGCATGCTGGTCCCGCACGTGGGTCAACGGCCTGCAGATGATGCACGAGGACGAGCCGGGCTCCTGGGAGGCTGCCGGCTATCCCATGTACGGAGACCCATGGCGCGAACAGCGGTATCAAGGCGACTGAACTGACTGGACGACGGTCAGCCCGGTTCGTGCACGCCGGTTGCGGCCAGGTGAACGCAGCGTGGGCGGACCGGGCCGGCCTGATGAAGGCGTGAGCATCGAAGCAGAGAAGGGGAACGGAAACTACATGAACGACCCGGCATCAGCAGTCGACGGACGGCTGGGCCGGCTGGCGGAGCGCGGCGTGTCCATCTGGCTGGACAGCATCAGCCGCGACCGCTTGGCCGGCGGAGGGCTCGCCGAGCTCGCCCGCGACAGCCACGTTGTCGGTGTGACCACCAATCCCAGCGTCTTTGAACAGGCGCTGGCGTCCAGCACCGCCTATGACGACCAGATCCGTGACCTCGCGCTCCGGAATGCCTCCGTCGACGAGGCGGCCCGCTTGATCACCGCCCGGGACGTGCGATGGGCATGCGACATTCTCGAGCCGAATTGCACCGCGACCGATGGACGTGACGGACGTGTCTCGATCGAGGTCACACCCCTGGCCGCGCACGACACCGCTCAGACGATCGCAGAGGCCCGAGCATTGTGGTGGCTGGTCGACCGCCCCAACGCGATGATCAAAATTCCGGCCACGGATGCGGGTCTCGCGGCCATCACCGCCGCGACGGCCGAAGGCATCTCTGTCAACGTCACATTGATCTTCGATGTCGGCCGGTACGACAAGGTGCTGGACGCCTACCTGACCGGGCTCGAGCAGGCTTCCAAGGCCGGATACGACCTGTCAGCCATCCGGTCGGTCGCGTCGTTCTTCGTCTCCTGGATCGATACCGCAACCGATGCCCTCCTGAAGAGTATCGACAGCGCCGCGGCGTT
Source organism: uncultured Actinoplanes sp. (assembly GCF_934643405.1). Taxonomy (GTDB): domain Bacteria; phylum Actinomycetota; class Actinomycetes; order Mycobacteriales; family Micromonosporaceae; genus Actinoplanes. The sequence continues at coordinate 3,010 of NZ_CAKUCL010000384.1, read as the reverse complement.
GGCGTTGCGCGGGCGCGTCGGATTAGCCAACGCACAACTGGCGTATCGACACTTCACCGAAGTCCTCGATTCGCCACGATGGAAGGCGCTGGCCGGGAACGGCGCTCATCCACAGCGCCCGCTATGGGCTTCCACCAGCGTGAAGAACCGGGCATATCCCGACACGCTCTATGTCGAAAACTTGATCGCGGCCGAGACGGTCAACACGATGACCGAGCCGACGCTTCGAGCCTTCAACGACCACGGAACCGTCGACGCCGCGAGCATCACCGGGCAGTTTGCCGAGGCCGAGGATGTGCTCCACGCTCTGTCAGATCTGGGCATCGACTACCGCCTCGTGGCCGGCCAGTTGGAGCGCAATGGCATCGGCGAGTTCAGCGACGCCTGGTACCGGCTCCTCACTCACCTGCAACGGTCCATGTACGCCCTCCGCTGACCGGCTCCGCCGACCCGGTGAGCGTCGCGGGCAACCTGATCTGCCGCCGGCGCAGGCCCGTTGGCCTCACGGCGACATCGCCTCAGCGGATGCGTGGGCGACGGAACCAGTGCACCAGCGACACCTTCGGCAATTCGCGCCGGATCGCCGGCATTGCCGGCAACCGGGGGAGGAGTTGGGTGATCTCGGTGCGATTGCCGGCGGCCAGCAGCACCGCCGCCAGTATTCCCCGAGCATGACCGGTTGATTGTCGTCCTGGAGCTCGGCTGCCGCGGTGGCGCCGGGCTTGACCAGCGTCGCATTTCGCCTTGTGGAGCTTCATCGGGCACGAAAGCGCCGTTCCTGAGCGATTTTGGCCATCTGGATGCCGCCGCCGTTCTGGCAGCGCGCGACCAGCGATAGACCGGGAATGATGAGCGACATCATGATCGGACTATCGAGACCAGTTGTCACGATGTAATCCCGCTTACAGCGCGAGCGTATGGCCAGTAACTGGACTTGACAGACCAGTTTAGTGCTAGCAAGCTGGCGCCTGTCATATCCATGAGACGAAAGAAGGACCGAGTATGGCTGCGAAGTTTGAAGGCCAGAAGTTGGTGGTCATCGGTGGCAGCAGTGGCATGGGGCGTGACACGGCGGCTGATGTCGTCGCCGGCGGCGGCACCGCGGTCATCGTCGGCCGGGAGCAATCCCGCGTCGATGAGACCGTGGAGGCGCTGTCCAGCAAGGGCGGCAAGGCGTACGGCATCGTGGCGGACCTCGCGGACCGCTCGCAGGTCGTGTGGGTACAACGGCAGTTGGCAGACGATCACGCCGATGCGACATTGCTGGTCAACGCCGCTGGTTTCTTCATCCCGAAGCCGTTCTTCGAATACGACGGTGACTTCTACGACTCGTACCTGGAGCTGAGCCGCGCCATTTTCTTCCTCACTCAGACCATCGCTCGAGGAATGGTCGAGGGCGGTCGTGGCGGGTCGATCGTCAACATCGGCAGCATGTGGGCGCATCAGGCCATCGCGGCGACTCCGTCGGCCGGATACTCGATGGCGAAAGCAGGTCTGCACGCCCTGACCCACAACCTGGCGATCGAACTCGCCCCCCACAAGATCCGCGTCAACGCGGTCGCACCCGCGGTCGTGGCCACACCGCTGTATGAGGGCTTCATCCCGAAGGACCAGATCGAGCGGACGCTTCACGGCTTCGACGCGTTCCACCCGATCGGCCGAATCGGCACGGCGCGCGATATCGCCTCCACCGTCACCTTCCTCCTCTCCGCCGACACGGACTGGGTCACGGGCGCGATCTGGAATGTGGACGGCGGCGTGATGGCGGGCCGCAACTAGGTTGACGATGCCGGGCGCGATCACGGGTACGGCCGTCACCGCCGGCCACGTTTGATGCCCGCATCATCGTCCTGAGCGGCGAGCTGGTTGGCCCATAACCCCCGGCAAAACCATTTCCCTGTACGCCGTGACTCGCTTCTCCGCTTCTGCCGGACATCACGAGCGGGGCCGGCGCGGGCGAGCGCCCCCATCGGCGCGGGCTCCGGAGCCGCTGGGGGAGCAGCACGGCTCGAGAATTTTGAACCGATCAGACGGAGAGTAAGAAGTGACTGACAACACAAATCACGCTGACGATGTGGCGATCCTCGAGCAGCTCAACCGCGACTACATCCACTCGGACGAAACCAGCGATGCCAAGCGCTTCAGCGAGTTCCTCGCCGACGATTTCATCACGCAGACTCCGGGCGTGACCCGCAACCGCGAGGAGTATCTCGAATACATCGCCAAGCCGCGCCCCATCAAGAACATAACGCTGCATGAGGTGAAGGTCCGCATCCTCAGCGATGTCGCGCTGATCCATGGCCGGGTGACGTACACCATGGTCGCCAGTGGGGAGGAACAGGAGGCGCTGTACACGGACGTGTATCAGAAGCGCGAAGGCACCTGGGTCTGCGTCGCGGCCTGCGCGATCGCGCCGGGCGCGTGACGCTGCGGACCAGTGGCACGCACTTGCCCGCGCCGCCCCATCAGCTAGGCCTACCTGCGGCGAACATCCACCGCGTGACGACGGAAAAAATGATCGGGACCACGACGCCCAACGGCGTCGAATGATCGAGGAGAACCAGCGATGACCAATGGATCTGAGCACCACGACGGCGATCCGGTCGCTCCGGATCGCATACCGGGCGCTCTGACTGCCGGCGAATTCGTGTACGACGACGGCGCCACCCAGACCTTTTCGCCATCCGGTACCACCACGTACGTCGAAGGCGGTAAGCCAACCGGCGGAGAATGGTACATCGATGACGAGGGCCACTTCTGGTCTTTCTGGCCACCGTCCGAACGCACCCGGTACGACCTCACCTGGCTGGTCGAGGAGGGGCGTGTCAGGGGCGTCCGGTTCAGCGGCGTCAACAACGAACTGACTTTCGCCGGTCGCTACCGCGAGCAGTCCAAGTAGCGACGCCTCCGTCAAGCCGTCGTGCCCGACGTGACCTCGCCGCGGTGGTGACGCGGCGAGGTCAAGGGCGACGCGGTAGCCGAATTCGGCTAACTCCGATCACCAACGCGT
>NZ_CAKUCL010000383.1 GCF_934643405.1 uncultured Actinoplanes sp. | reverse complement strand
TTGCGCACCCCCCGGTCGACGACGCCGGGCAGCACGCCGAACGCGTCCTGGGCGGTCTCCCCGGTCGGCGCCGACGGCTTGCGCTCGAGCTCGACCACCTCGGCGATCAGCCGGACGGTGTCCTGCCGGGTGCCGGGCCACGGCGTACGGTCCAGCGAGTTGCAGCCGAGCGCGATCGTCTCGCCGATCCGCAGGTTGTTGACCTCCAGGGGCATGCCGCTCCGCGGCGAGGAGGGGCAGGTTCGCGCCGTTGCCGCCGGAGAGCAGGTCGAGGGGCAGGTCGGTGGCCGCGCGCCGCGACGCCGTGACAGCGCCCGCCCCGGCATCCGATGTTTGAACGGGGTCGTCCCGGGCATCCCTTCATTGACGATGGCGAGTCATCGTCGTTGACCGAGCCGCTCATCCGGCCCACTTCCGCCAGCCGCATGCCGTCGAAACGATGTGCCGATTGCGGTTCCCTGGCATTTGGAGAATTCTGTTGACCCGTTCCAACCTGGAAACTTCCCGGCACGACGTCACCCCGGCCGATGGGGTCGCCCGCCGCCGCCCGGCCGAAACCAAGGCCGCTTTCAAGACCACCGAGTTCATCGCGTACGTGGTCATCACCGTCGCCATCCTCATCACCTCGCTCGTTGTCGACGGCAACGGCAACGGCGACAACGGCAGCAGCGGCGACTACTTCCGCGCCGACCGCGCCTGGCTCTACATCACACTGCTGACCATCGGATACATGATCAGCCGCGGTCTGGCCAAGGCCGGCACCCACGCCGGCGACAACTCCTGATCACGCCGGCCGGCGCCGCCGCCCCCGAAAATCGGGGGCGGCGGCGTTCGCTGTTTCCCGCCATTTCACCGGCTATGAGGACATCCCGCCATGCGTGCACCTATCTCGTCTGAGCCGGCGCAACCCGGCGTACTGAGGACGGCAGTCGTCGTCAACCCCACGAAAGTGACCGACCTCGACGAACTGCGCAGCACCATCACCCGCGCGTTGGGCGCCGCCGGCTGGCCCGAGCCGACCTGGCTGGAGACCACGGCCGACGACCCCGGCGCCGGCCAATGCGTCGAAGCGGTACGAGACGGCGCCCAGCTCATCTTCGCCTGCGGCGGTGACGGCACGGTGATGGCCTGCGTGACAGCCCTCGCCGGAACCGACGTCGCCCTGGCGGTGCTGCCCGCCGGCACCGGCAACCTGCTGGCCACCAACCTGGGCCTGACCGACGACATCGCCACCGCCATCGAGGTCGTCCTGCAGGGCGGCCGCCGCCGCATCGACGTCGGCACCGTCGGCGAGCAGAGCTTCGCCGTGATGGCCGGCATGGGATTCGACGCGCACATGCTCGACGCGACCAACGACACCGCGAAAAAGCACATCGGCTGGCTCGCCTACGTGGCCGGCGCCGCGAAACACCTGCGCGACCGGCCCATGCGGCTCCGCATCACACTCGACGACCAGCCTGCGTTCACCCGTCGCCCGCGCACCGTCATCATCGGTAACGTCGGCCGCCTGCAGGGTGGCATGCGACTGCTCAACGACGCCCGGCCCGACGACGGGCTGCTCGACGTCGCCGTGCTGAGCCCCCGCACCCTGCGGCACTGGGCGGCGCTCGGCTGGGGCGTGCTGCGCCGCAAGGACACCGTCACCCGCATGGAGACCTTCGCCGCAGCCCGGGTGGAGATCCGCAGCACCCGTAACCAGCCCCGCCAACTCGACGGCGACCTCATCGAGCCCGGCAGGGACCTGATCGTTACCGTACGGCCGAAAGCGCTCGTGCTCTGCGTGCCGCAACCGGCGACCGACCCCGACCTCGCCCACGACGCCGGCGCCGCCCGACACGAAGCGGACGAGATCCGCTCCCTGCGATAGCGCCGATGCGGCCGCGTTTGCGGTTGCTGGGTACGGTCAGACGACGATACCTGAGTTACGGGACAGGTCGTAGTTAGACGGCCACCCCCACCTCCGACAACTCGGCCAGCTTCGCGTTCTGCGTCATGACAATGCCTCCCAGGTACGGAGAAGATCCGCGGTTCAGCGGTCGCCGGTCGGTGAATGCAGGACGCCAACACTGTCCGGACCGGTTGGCGCGACCGCCGGGGCGTCGACGGCGGCGAGGCTTTCGCGGGCCGCCGTCACGACGGCGTCGGCGGTGAGGCCGAACTTGTCGTACAGCACGGTGTAGGCGGCGCTCGCGCCATAGTGGTCGAGCGCCACGATGCGGCCGGCGTCGCCGACGAACTCCCGCCAGCCCATGGACACCCCGGCTTCGACGCTGACCCGGGCGCGCACCGAGGGCGGCAGCACCTGCTCGCGGTAGCCGCGATCCTGCGCGGCGAACCACTCCCAACAGGGCAGCGATACCACCCGGGTGGGGATGCCGTCGGCCTCCAGGACTTCGCGTGCGGCGACAGCGATCTGCACCTCCGAGCCGGTTCCCATGAGGATGACCTTGGGGCTGCCGCCGGAGGCCTCGGCGAGCACGTATCCGCCCTGGGCCACTCCTTCAGCTGATCCGAACCGGGTGCGGTCGAAGACGGGCAGATTCTGCCGGGACAGCGCAAGCCCGGCAGGGCGGTCGTTGTGCTCGAGGATCGTGCGCCACGCCACCGCGGTCTCGTTGGCGTCGGCGGGGCGCACGAAGTCCAGGCCTGGGATGGCCCGCAGCGCCGCGTAGTGCTCGACCGGCTGGTGGGTGGGCCCGTCCTCGCCCAGACCGATGGAGTCGTGCGTCCACACGTACGTGACCGGCAGTTGCATGAGGGCGGCCAGCCGGACGGCGCCGCGCATGTAGTCGGAGAAGGTGAGGAACGTCCCACCGTAGACGCGAGTACCGCCGTGCTGCGCGATGCCGTTCATGACCGCGCCCATGGCGTGCTCGCGGACCCCGAAGTGCAGGGTGCGCCCGTACGGGCCGCCGCTCCACATCTTGGTCTGCCGATCGGCCGGCAGGAACGAGGCCTCGCCCTTGACCGCGGTGTTGTTGCTCTCCGCCAGGTCAGCCGAGCCGCCCCACAGTTCCGGCAGGACGGGGTAGAGCGCGGCCAGGACCTCACCGGAAGCCTTCCGAGTGGCCACACCTTTGGCGTCAGTATCCCAGGTGGGCAACTTGTCGGCCCAGCCTTCGGGCAGGGTACGGGTGGACATCCGCTCCAGCAGCGCCGCCCCGCCCGGGTTGCCGGCCTGCCACGCGTCGAAGCGCTGCTGCCATCGCGCGTGTGCCTGCTTGCCGCGTTCGGCGACCTGGCGGGCATGCTCCAGTACCTCCGCGGCGACCTCAAACGTTGTGTCCGGGTCGAAGCCGAGAACCTGCTTGGTGGCGCGGACCTCGTCCTCGCCGAGCGCGGAGCCGTGCGCAGCCCCGGTGTTCTGCTTGTTCGGCGACGGCCACCCGATGATCGTTCTCAGCACGATCAACGATGGGCGGCCGGTCTCCGCCTTCGCCGCGGCCAGGGCCCGGTCGACCGCGGCCAGGTCTTCGCCGTCGTCCACATGCTGGACATGCCAGCCGTACGCCTCGTAACGCTTACCGACGTCCTCGGTGAACGCGATCCGGGTGTCGTCCTCGATCGAGATCCGGTTGTCGTCGTACACCAGCACGAGGTGGCCCAACTGCTGGGTTCCGGCCAGCGACGACGCCTCGTCGCTGACCCCCTCTTCCAGATCGCCGTCGGACGCGAACACCCACACCGTGTGGTCGAACACGCTTTCACCCGCAGGCGAGTGGGGGTCCAGCAGGCCCCGCTCGCGGCGGGCGGCCATCGCCATGCCGACGGCGTTGCCGACACCCTGACCGAGCGGCCCGGTCGTCGTCTCCACGCCAGGGGTGTGGTTCACCTCGGGGTGCCCGGGGGTCAGCGAGCCCCAGGTGCGCAGCGCCCGCAGATCGGAAAGCTCCAGGCCGTAGCCGGAGAGGTAGAGCTGGATGTAGAGGGTCAGGCTCGAGTGCCCCATCGACAGAACGAACCGGTCACGGCCGGTCCAGTGCGGGTCGGCCGGATCGTGGCGCAGCCACTTCTGGAACAGCAGATAGGCGGTGGGTGCCAGGCTCATCGCCGTGCCAGGGTGCCCGTTGCCGACCTTCTGCACCGCGTCCATGGCCAACACCCGTACGGTGTCGATCGCCCGGCGGTCAACATCACCCATCCCCGCCGGAAGGGTGGGATGCGGCTGGGCTGGGTTGCCGGTGCGAGTGTCGCTGGCGGCCTCGGCCGGGGCCTCGGGGCGGGTGCTCTTCGTTGCGGTGACGGAATCCGTCTCATTGGCGGTCATCGGTAGCGGCACTCCCTCAAAAGTGGGCGGTCAACGCTCTAGCCGCACAAATGGCATTGCCTACGAACCCCGGCTACCCCGCCTACCGATTTGCACACCTCCGCGCCGTATGACGATCACGTCGCAGGGCAGACGGCGCCCG
>NZ_CAKUCL010000382.1 GCF_934643405.1 uncultured Actinoplanes sp. | reverse complement strand
ACCGTGAACTCGCGCCGGATGGGCCGGTGGAAGATGGTTATCTGATCGACTTCGGTCGTCACGGCCGGTTCCCCCTCCGTCTCCAGCCCCTGCACCCAGGAAGACGCACCACGACCCGGGCCGACCTGCCCGGAGTTACCAACGTCACGCGAAGTTGCCTCCGGTGACCCATCGCACACGCGTCGGGGCTGATAACCAGGGCGGTTGGGGCTTTCGATGGACAGATGCAGACCTTGTCCGCCGCACAGGCCGAAGCCGTCGAAGCCGAATTCATGTATCAGGTCGAGGCGGGAGCTCCCGCGCACGACCAGGAGGTGCTCGGCATCGCGACCGAACGGCTCGCCGGCGGTGTCGTCCTGTCGGCCCGCAACGATCCCACCGCGTACTGGAGCAAGGCCTTGGGTTTCGGCTTCGACGAGCCGGTCAGCGGGCACCTGATCGACCAGATCCTGGACGTCTGGCGGGCCGAGCAGAACCCGTCCGGCGTGCTGCAGATCGCCCCGGAGGTGATGCCGGACGACTGGGACGAGATCCGCGAGACGCGCGGGCTGGAACCGGGCGAGCGGATCGCGAAGCTCGCCGCCCCGATCGGCGACGTCGTGGCCGGCGGCCCCGGCGCCTTCCGGATCGCGCCGGTCGAGAAGGAGGACGCCGACCGGTGGGCGCGCGCCGTGCTGGACGGCTTCGGCATGCCGTACGAGGGCATCGCCGGCATGCTCGTGGCCATGGCCGCCCACCCCCGGTTCCACGCGTACGCGGCGTGGGACGGCGACACCATCGCCGGCGGCGGGACGCTGTTCGTGCAGGGCGAGATCGGTGAGCTGGTGGCCGGCGCGGTGCTCGAGCGGTACCGCAAGCGGGGCGCGCAGACGGCGCTCATCGCCGAACGGGTGCGCAAGGCCCGCGAGCTCGGCTGCCGCTGGGTGGTGGCGGAGACGGCGGAGGGCCGGTCGGGCAACATGCTGCGGGCCGGGTTGAAACAGCTCTACATCCGCCAGAACCACGTGTGGCACGCGGCATGACCGACGACATCTCCCGGCGCTGGGAATCGGACGTGCTGCCCAGTCTCGCCGAGCTGGTCGCCATCCCGGCTGTCTCGCCCGCCTACGACCCGGACTGGGCCACCGGCGGGCACCTGGCCGCCGCCGCGAGGCACCTGCGCGAGTGGCTCTCCACCGCGGGTCTGACCAGCGAGATTCTCCAGATCGAGGGCCGTACGCCGTTGGTCTGGGCGGAGAAGCCGGGAACCGCCGCGGGCACGGTCGTCTTCTACGGCCACCTCGACAAGCAGCCGCCGCTCGGTGACTGGTCGCCCGGTCTGGGCCCGTGGCAGCCGGTGATCCGCGACGGCCGGCTGTTCGGCCGCGGCTCGGCGGACGACGGCTACGCGGGCTACGCGGCGGTCACCGCGCTGGCCGCCGTCCCCCGGCATGCCCGCGCGGTGCTGCTGCTGGAGACCGGCGAGGAGTCGGGCAGCCCGGACCTCCCGGCATATCTGGACCTGCTGTCCGACCGGCTGGGCGACGTCTCGCTGGTGGTGTGCCTCGACTCGGTGGGCCTGGACTACGAGCGGCTGTGGCTGACCACGTCACTGCGCGGCGCGGTGCAGGCGACGGTGACCGTCCGGGTGCTGGACGCGCCCCTGCACTCCGGTATGGCGAGCGGCATCGTGCCCAGTTCGTTCCGCGTGCTGCGGCAGCTGCTGGACCGCGTCGAGGACTCGGCGACCGGCCTGGTCACGATCGACGAGATGACCGTGCCGATCCCGGCCGCGCGGCGGGCCGAGGCGCAGGCGCTGGCCCGGCTGCATCCGGGCGTGGGCACGTCGTTCCCGTTCGCCGGGTCGACCCGGCGGGTCACGAGCGACGACGTGGAGCTGCTGCTCAACAACACCTGGCGGCCGGCGCTGTCGGTGATCGGCGCGTCGGGCCTGCCGGACCCGTCGGTCGCCGGCGCGGTGTTGCGCACGGAGACGACGGTGCGGCTGAGCTTCCGTACGCCGCCCGGCGTCGACGCCACGGTGGCGTCCCGCGCCCTGACCGAGATCTTGACGACCGATGTCCCGTACGGAGCGGTCGTCGAAGTCTCCGATCTCATGCTGATCGACGGCTGGGACGCGCCCGCGCCGGCACCCTGGCTGACCAGGGCGCTGGAGCGGATCGGTGCGCAGGTGTTCGGCAAGCCGTGCGCGGCGGTCGGCGTGGGCGGCGGCATCCCGTTCCTGAGCCTGCTGGCGCGCCGGTATCCGTCCGCGCAGTTCGTGGTGACCGGCGCCGCCGGCCCCGACTCGAACATGCACGGCCGCGACGAGTCGCTGAACCTGGCGCAGGCCCGGCGGGTGACCGAGTCGATCGCGTTGCTGCTGAGCGAACACGCGGGCGCGCAGGGCTGAGGCGCACCCGCCCGCGCTGCCGTCAGCGGTCGTGCGGGGTGTCGCTCGGGTGGCGGCAGACCTTCGCCGCGTCGAGCAAGGGCCGGCGGCCACGATGAGGTCCGTCGTGGCCGCCGGCCCCCTTCCCGGGCAGGCAGATCCGCGCAGCGGCTGATTCACGCACGGGCAGATCGCGCCTCGCCAGACGCACGCCGAGGCAGATCGCGTCCCGGCTTACCACACCGGCAGATCGCATCCCCGGCGGAACCACACGGGCAGATCGCGTCCCGGCAGATCGCGTCCCGGCAGATCCACACACCGGCAGATCGCGTCCCCGGCAGAACCACGCATAAGCAGATCCACGCACGAGCAGATCCACGCACCGTCGCCACGCCCGTTCCCATGCCCATTCACGCCACATCCCTCGTCGGGCGAGCGAGGGATGGGGCGTCAGAACTCACGGTTCATGTTGATCCGAAAGTCAATGTTGATCGTGTCAACTCAAGTCAACACGTCAACCTCGATAGGGCGGAACGGAGCCGCGAAGGAGCAAGTCGTCACGCGCCGGCCGGCTCTCGCCGCGCCCACGTGCCGCACATCAGCGGCCACAGCAGCGGCCGGTCCGGGTACCGCATGGCCTCCTCGTCCAGCATCGCCAGCGTCTCCTCCGCCTTCTCCTCGGTGGTGACGCCGTGCGCCAACGCGGCGGGCAGGACACTGCGGAACGTCTGCTCCAACATCATCCGGCCGCTGGCGAGGGGCTCCAGGTGCCCGCTCACATCCGTGCCGGCCGGCGTGCCGATGCCGGCCTCGATCATCAGCGCGGGCATCCGGGTGCCGGCCTGCACGTCGCAGCCGATCGCCTCGAAACCGCCTCGCAGCACCCGGGCCAGCTCCCCCACCCCGGGCAGCACGGGCACCACCGTCGCGACGGACAGGTCGTAGTCCTGGATGACCAGGTGCCCACCGGGCGCCACCGCCTCCCACAGCCGGCGCAGCACCGCGACCCGGCTGGGCAGGTGGAACAGCAGCAGCCGGGCGTAGACGAGATCGAACGGCCCGCCCGGGATCGGCTCGTCGGCGGTCACGTCGTGGACCAGCACCCGGCACTGCGGCAGGCCCAGCGCCCGCTCGGTCACCGGCACCAACCGGGCGTCCACGTCGAGACCGACGACCCGGCCTTGCGGACCGGCCCGGTCCGCCATCAGGCGCATCGTCTCGCCCGGCCCGCACCCCGCGTCCAGGCACCGCGCCCCCGGCGCGATGCCGATGCCGTCCAGCAGCCGCGCGGTCGCGGCCTCCCACATCCGGGCCTGCGCCCGCAGCCGCTCGTACTCGCGCGGCGTCCGTTCCAATGCGTAGTCGATGGTCGTCATGACTGGAGACTCGGGCAGCCCGCTGGGAAACGAATCGTGGTGTCGTCCACGAGACTTCGTGGTGCGCGGCCGACGGCGTACGGTCATCGGATGGCTCGCGTGCTGCTGCACCGCGACGTGGAGGTGACTGCCCTCGCCCGGCAGGTGGGTGCGGTGCGCGCCGGGGCGGGCCGGGTGATCGTCGTCGAGGGGCCGGCCGGGATCGGCAAGTCCAGCCTTCTGACGGCCACCGCACAGGAGTCAACTGCTTGCGGCGTACGGGTGTTGCGCGCATGGGGCGGCCCGCTGGAGACGGAGGCGGGCTGGGGCATCGCCCGTCAACTGTTCGCGGCGCTGCGCGGCGACCGGCCGTGGACCGGCGCGGCCGCTCTCGCCCGCCGGGCCCTCGACGCGGACACCGCCGAGCCGGCCCTCACCGGCGACGCGATGCACGCGGCCGCGCACGGGCTGACCTGGCTCGCCTGCGGCCTGGCCGACGAAGGCCCGGTGCTGCTGGTGATCGACGACGTGCACTGGGCCGACGCGCCGTCGCTGCGCTGGCTGGTGCAGCTCGCCCGGCAGCTCGCCGACCTGCCGCTGGGCCTGCTGTGCGCGGTCCGCGCCGGTGAGCCACCCGCCGAGCCGGACCTGCTGGCCGAGCTGCTCGCCGGCGCCGGCCCGCCGGTGCGGCCCCGGCCGCTGGACACAACCGCGGTCGAGACGTTCGTGGCCGGCCGCCTCCCCGGAGC